>JBIOUY010000092.1:0-2726 GCA_044867445.1 Gemmatimonadales bacterium | reverse complement strand
GCGTTGGAGTCCCCGTTCCCAGCCGCGGGAGAAAGTGCGGCGGCCGGCTGAGTCTCTCCGGGTTCCCCGCGGATCCTCGCCACCACGGCCTGCGTCTCGGCCGACGGCTCCAGCTCGTACTCACCCTGCAGCTTCCAGGCGAAGGCCTCGTAGGCGCGCACAGCGGCCGCCCTATCGCCCACACGCTCCAGCAGGAGAATCAGGCGACGCAGGGCGGTCTCGTCGGTGGGAGAGAGCGCGGCCGCATGGCGCGCCGCCTCCGCGGCCCCCCCAGCATCCCCGTCTCGCTCCCGCGCCGCCGCCAGCGCCCAGGCCGCCTCTCCTGCCCGCTGCCTAAGCCGGCTGCGCTCCTCGTCCAGCCAGCGCTCGAAATCCGGGGCGGCTGAGATGTGGAAGCCGGCGAGTAGCTCGCCCCGATACAGGCCAAGCGCCTCGGCGGGTCGCCCCTCGTCTATTGCCGCCTCGAAGGCCCAGACATCACAGCGGACCTGGTCGGGCGCGAGAGCCAGTTCCTCGTCGCCCCGCGACACGATGGTCGTCGGGCCCAGCGCGCGGCGCAGGACATAGACCGACTGCCGGAGGGCGTGCCGGGCCTGCTCGGCATCGTCCTCCGGCCAGAAGAGGGCGAAGAGGGTGTCACGACGGTGAAAGCCTCGGGGTGAGGCGAGGGCGAGGTAGCACAGCAGGGCAGCGCGTCGGGGTTGGGCGAGGACAGAAGCGGCGGCGTTGCCCTCGGCCGAGGTCAGCTCCAGGGTACCCAGGGTGCGCAGCTCGATCATTCCAGAGATCCGGCAGGCGGGGCGTCACCAGGCGGTGACGGTCGGGGGACTGTCAGGTGACGCGGGTCCCCCAGACTGCCCTAACCTAAGCCGCCGCCGCGCCCTCGCAAGCAGAGCCGAGGCCGTGATCCTGCGGCTAAGAAGCTCGCCGCAGTTGGAGAACCACCCTGTTCCGGAAGGTGTCTCATGCCACGGCTACCCGTTTTGCTGATGTTCTTGCCCCTCATAGGGTGCTCGAGCGAGCCCGCCGCCCCCGCCGCCCCCGGAGCATCAGCTCCGGTCACCCCGCAGTTCACCACGGGCTCGGGAGTCACACGGACCGATCTCGCCCAATCCACGTTCGACATCGACAAGGTCAAGCGCATCACCGACAAATGGCACGTCGAGCTCAAGGCCAAGCCGGGCTTGGAAATCGCCGTTCGAACGTTCAGTTACGCTCCTGGGTCCCAGACAGGATGGCACCGACATCCCGGCCCCGTCTTTATCCAGGTCGTCAAGGGCACCGTGACGTTTTATGAAGCGGATGACCCGAACTGCACCCCGATTGTAGTGGATTCAGGCGAGGCCTACTTGGACCTTGGCGAGCACGGCCACATCGGCCGCAACGAGACGGCCCAGTTGGCCCAGGACGTAACGGTCCTGTTCGGCCCGCCGGGGATCGCCCCGACAGACTTTCGCATCGATCTGACACCGGCCCCGGGGAACTGCCCGTTCTAGACCAGACCTGAGTTGCAGGGCCCGGATCAACTCCCAGCGGGGCTAGAGTGGCGACCTCATCAGCTCAACCGACCCGCTGACGTCAGCCTCGAGTCCGAGGGGAAGAAGCGCTGCAGCTTCGTGCTGGACGAAGACGTCAACTCGGCCCTGCCGAACTCAAGCACCTTCACCCGGTTTACCGAAGGCCCGAGTACCGCCGCATGTTCGAGGCGGCGTACCCCGGGACCATGTTCGAAGACATGACCTTCGCCCACGCCGGCAACGCGATCGCCGCCTTCCTGATCGACCGCTTCGCCTTCAACAACGCCCTGGGATCGATTCCTTGCCGGGGATGACAACGCCCTGACTGAACTGCAGCTGCGAGGGGCGAAGGACTTCATGAGCGCCCGCTGCTCCATCTGCCACACCGGCCCGGCGTTCACCGACAACAAGCTCCACAACGTCGCCGTGGCCCAGATGGGGCCGGGTGAGGGGGACGGCCCGGACGGCCGAGACGATTTCGGCCGGATGCGGGTCACCGGACTCCAGGCAGACCGCTATGCCTTTCGCACACCGCCGCTGCGCAACGCAGTGCTCACCGGCCCCTGGGGGCACGATGGCGCGTTCACCGATCTGCGTGCCTTTGTCGACCACTACAGCGAGTCGGACATCAAGCTCCGCGCGTTCACCACGTCGCACCTGGAGCCGCTGCTACAGAACACGCTGTTGCCCACCGCCGAGCAGATCCTCGCCACCCGGGACCCGCTGCTCCAGGGGGTCTTCTTTCCACCCGAGGTGGTAGACGAGGTGACGGCGTTCATGGGTGCGCTGACCGACCCTGCCGCGCTGGATTTGTCCGACAGGGTGCCGGCAACGGTGCCGAGCGGACTGCCAGTGGATGGGCGCTAGACTACTCGGCCATGATCGACCTGCGACCGAAGCTTGACCCCGGAGGAAACCGGTTCCGGCTGGATCGGAGGCCGGAGGCCGACGGATCTACTCGACGTCTCTCAAATGCGAACGGCGGGAGTCGAACCCGCACCCCTTACGGGACAGGATTCTAAGTCCTGGATCAGCTTCGCGCCAACCGTCCGATAGGGTTGACTCCAGAGTACAATTCCTTGGGCCAGCAGGAGAACTCCGTCGTGTGTCGGTCCAGTTGTACCGAACAGCCACCGCAAAGGTCGGTTTTCTCAAGATCCTCGACAGCTATTCGTGCACCGGGCCACCCGACGAATGGGTGGCCCTGGC
>JBIOUY010000091.1:0-13443 GCA_044867445.1 Gemmatimonadales bacterium | reverse complement strand
CAGCTCGAGTGCTCGGCCCTTGCCCACCAGGCGAGGCAACCGAACGGTTCCGCCGTAGCCGGGTCCGATGCCCAGCTTCACCTCGGGCTGGCCGAATTTGGCGCTCTCGCTCGCGATCCGGAGATGACAGGCCATGGCGAGCTCGCAGCCGCCGCCCAGGGCGAACCCGTTCACCGCAGCAATGACCGGCTTGCCGCAACGCTCCAACCGTCGGAACACCTGCTGACCAGCGAGCGCGCGTGCCTTTCCGTCGGTTGCGCCCTGGTCGGCGATCTCGGTTATGTCGGCGCCGGCCACGAAGGCCTTGGGCCCCGCGCCGGTCAGGATCACGCCACGTACCCCGGGATCGCCCTCGACATGGCCAATGGCATCACCCAGCTCAGCGATGACCACGCCGTTCAGGGCGTTGAGCTTGTCCGGCCGATTCAGGGTGATGCGGGCGATGCCGTCGGACACCGCGTAGAGGAGCGTGGTGAAGGCCATAGGGAGGGGGGCTAAGGGTCGTAGGCTAACGGCTAACAGCTAACCGCTAACGGCTAAGCGAGATCGGGTGAAACGTAACCTGCGGGCCTGTCCAGGGCTTGGACCGCTACGGTCAGACCGTATTTCGCGAGGCGTGAGCCATCAGCTCTAGCCGTCAACTCTCGCTTTCAGCCGTCAGCTGTTAGCTCGTAGCCGTTAGCCGTTAGCCGTTAGCCGTTAGCCGTTAGCTGTTAGCCGTTAGCTGTCAGCTGTTAGCTGTCAGCCGTTAGCTGTAGCTTCCCTCTCATGCCAATTCCGAAGCCCATCGCCTGGACCCCGGACCACGCCATCCGGATCCTGGACCAAACCCTGCTTCCCACTGAGGAGCGCTACCTCGACCTGAACTCCGTCGAGGCTGTGGCCGAGGCGATCCGTTCGCTGCGGGTGAGGGGCGCGCCCTTGATCGGCATCGCAGCCGCCATGGGGGTGACGCTCAGCGCCCGCTCAGGGCACACCTCGGACGCTGTTTGCGCCGCCGCGGCCGTCCTGGGCGCGACTCGCCCAACGGCGGTGAATCTGCGATGGGCGCTCGCGCGGATGGAGCGGCGGGCCGCCGAGGCGATCGCTCACGGCGGCGCTCTCCACCAGACGCTGATCGAGGAGGCAGATGCCATCTGGGAGGAGGACCGGGTGATGTGCGCCCGTATTGGCGAGCTCGGAGCCAAGCTGCTCGGCGGCGACGCGCAGGTGCTCACGCACTGCAACGCGGGAGCGCTGGCGACCGGCGGAATCGGGACCGCGCTGGCTCCGGTATACACCCTGCACCAGGCGGGGCATCGCATGGCCGTAATCGTGGACGAGACTCGACCGCTACTCCAGGGCAGCCGACTCACGGCTTGGGAGCTCGCCCAGGCGGGAGTGCCCGCCACCTTGATAGCCGATGGGATGGCCGCAAGCCGACTGCGCCGCGGTGACGTTTCCTGCGTCATCGTGGGCGCCGATCGCATTGCCGCCAACGGCGACGTGGCCAATAAGATCGGGACGTACGGACTGGCGCTGGCAGCCCGGGCCCACGACGTGCCCTTCTACGTCGCGGCACCGAGCTCGACCCTCGATCCGAATACACCCGACGGTGCGCGCATTCCGATCGAGGAACGCGGCTCCGATGAGGTTGCCGGTTGGCGCGGGCATCGCACGGCGCCAGACAACATCCCGGTGTGGAACCCCGCCTTCGACGTGACCCCTGCCAGTCTGGTGACGGCGATCATCACGGATCGGGGAGTATTTCAGCCCGGAAATCTTGCCCGGGCCATGGACTGAATGCCCTCCATTCTCGCGCTTGACCAAGGCACGAGTGGCTCCACTGCTCTCCTGGTCCACCAGGATGGTAGCGTCCTCGGCCGGGCGTATCGCGAGTTCGATCAGCACTATCCTCAACCAGGCTGGGTCGAGCATGACCCGGAGCAGATCTTCCGGGTCTCGGTCGAGGTGATGCGCGAGGCGCTGGCCCGATCGGGGGAGCGCCCTGTAGGACTGGGCATCACCAACCAGCGGGAGACCGTGGTGCTCTGGGACCGGCGGACGTTGGCCCCGGTGGCGCCCGCGATCGTGTGGCAGGATCGCCGGACCACCGGCCGGTGCCGCGAGCTCCGCGAGAGCGGTCTCGAATCGCTGCTGCGGGAGCGAACCGGGCTGGTGCCCGACCCTTACTTCTCCGCGACCAAGCTCGAGTGGCTGCTGCGGGATCCTACACTCCGCCGGCGGGCTGAAGCGGGAGAGTTGGCGGCCGGCACGGTGGAGAGCTGGCTGGTAGCACGGCTCACCGGCGGACGGGCGCACCTGAGCGATCATACCAATGCCTCGCGGACGCTGCTGTACGGACTGCGCCAACGCGATTGGGATGACGAGCTCCTCCGCCTCTTCCATGTGCCGCGAGAGATCCTGCCTAGCCTGGTCCACTCCTCCGAAGCGATGGCGGAGGTAGAACCCGATCACCTGGGCTTTCCCCTGCCCATTGCCGGCCTCGCCGGCGACCAGCAATCGGCCTTGTTCGGCCAGGGATGCTGCAGCGAGGGTTTGGCCAAGAACACCTATGGTACTGGCGCGTTTCTCCTGGTCTACACCGGACAGCGATTGCCTACTCCCACTGCCGGCGTCCTCGCGACCGCGGCATGCGGTCCTCGGGGCGAACCGGCGTACGCGCTGGAGGGAAGCATCTTCATCGCCGGCGCGGCGATTCAGTGGTTGCGAGACGGACTGGGCCTTTTTGGCTCGGCGCAGGAGACGGAAGCCCTGGCCCGCAGCGTCGCCGACACCGGCGGGGTTCATTTCGTGCCGGCGTTCGTCGGCTTGGGCACGCCGCACTGGGAGCCTGGCGCAAGGGGAACGGTGACCGGAATAACCCGAGGCACCAGCCGAGCGCACCTGGTGCGGGCGGCACTGGAGGCGATGGCCTACAGTACCGCGGACCTGTTGGCGGCCATGGAAGAGGCCGGTGGCGTCGCGGTACCGGCCCTGCGAGTAGACGGTGGTGCCGCTGCAAACGATTGGCTGATGGAATTTCAGGCCGATGTGCTCGGCATTGCTGTTGAGCGCCCGGACATGGTGGAAACCACCGCCCTGGGAGCTGCGGGCTTAGCGGGGATGGCATTGGGAGTGTGGAAGACCACCGCCGAATTTCTGGCCGGTAGACGATTTCGCCGGTTCGAGCCTCACCTCTCCTCCGTCGACCGGAAGGCAGGGCTGGCCGGATGGCATCGGGCAGTGAAGGCAGCCCTTGCCTGGGCCCGCGACGCCTGAGGCGATCAGGGTCAACCGCCTTATATTGTTCCTATGGGTCCCATCGAGAACCACCCGTGAAAGCCGGTCGAAAGTTCCTGCTCGGCGCGGGGCTGATTGTCGCCAGCGTGGGCTTCCTCATCGCCGAGGGAGTCAAGGAGACCGGGGTGTATTTCCTGACCCCTACTGAGCTGGCAGCCAAGACCGCCGCCGACCCGACCTTTGTCGAGAACGTGGGCTTCAAGGTGGGCGCCAAGGTGGTACCTGGCTCGGTCCACCGCGATCCCGCCGCCCGGCGCATCGACTTCAAGGTCTCCGACGGTGTGAAGACCTACCCCGTCACCTATCATGGCCTGGTGCCGGACACCTTCACTGATGCAAACGACATCGAGGTAGTCGTAGAAGGGCGTCTGGGACGCGACGGCGTCATTCGCGCAACCGATGTCCTCGCCAAGTGCGGGTCCCGCTACGAGGCGGTACCGAAGGCCTGATTCCTCCATGACACTGTTGGGTCAATTCGCGCTCTGGGCCGCGCTCCTGCTCGGCCTATCGTGCGTCATCGTTGCATTCTCGGGGCGCTGGCAGGGTCGGCCCGAGTTGGCGACCAGCGTGGTCCGCGCAGTCTACGCGGTGTTCGCGTGCCTGGTCGTCGCGTCGATCTCATTGTGGAAGGGGCTCATCGCTCACGACTTCAACATCGAGTACGTCTGGGCCTACACCTCCAGCAACCTTCCTTCCTACTACATCTTCTCCGCGTTCTGGGCAGGGCAGAAGGGATCCCTCCTGTTCTGGGCGGTGGTGCTGTCGCTCTTCGCCAGTGCGGCCCAGCTGCTCACCTCCCGGCGCTACGCCGCGCTCATGCCCTATGTCGCCGGCGTCACCTCCGCTGTGGTGACTTTCTTCGTGAGCGTGATGCTGTTCGCGGCCAATCCGTTCATTCGGCTCGGCTTCACGCCGGCAGAAGGGCGCGGGCTCAATCCCCAACTGCAGAATGTGGGCATGGTGATCCATCCGCCGATGTTGTACCTGGGCTACATCTCCATCACCATCCCCTTTGCGTTCGCCATTGCCGCGCTGCTCTCCCGCCGCCTTGACACCGGGTGGATTCACGCCATCCGGCGCTGGACCCTGCTCAGCTGGCTGTTCCTGTCAATCGGCATCACCCTGGGGATGTGGTGGGCCTACGTCGAGCTGGGATGGGGTGGCTACTGGGCCTGGGACCCGGTGGAAAATGCGAGCCTGCTGCCCTGGCTCACCATGACGGCCTTCTTGCATTCCGTGATGATCCAGGAAAAACGGGGAATGCTCAAGCGGTGGAATCTCGGCCTGATTGTGGGAAGCTGGCTGCTGAGCATCTTCGGCACCTTCATCACCCGATCGGGCGTGATCGCGAGTGTGCACAGCTTTACCCAATCGAACGTGGGGTACTTTTTCCTGGCCTTTCTGGTCATCGCCGCGGTACTTGCGTTTACCCTGCTCTATACCCGCTGGCCGGTCCTGCAGGCTGACGTCCAGCTCGAGTCGGTGCTGAGCCGGGAGGCCGCGTTCCTGTTCAACAATCTGCTGTTGGTGGGCATCGCGTTCTCGGTTTTGTGGGGTACCCTCTTTCCCATCCTCTCCGAGGCCGTGCGGGGCAGCAAGATCACCGTCGGTCCACCCTTCTTCAATCGGGTCAATGTCCCGCTTGGACTTCTGTTGCTGGGATTGACCGGGATTGGTCCGCTGATCGCCTGGCGCAAGGCGTCCCCCGCCAATCTGCGGCGGCAGTTCACCTTGCCGCTTGGCGCGGGCGGGGCGACGCTGGTTCTGCTTCTGGCGGGGGGCATTCGGGACTTCTACGCCACCATGGCGCTGGCACTCGCTGGTTTCGTGGCGGGGACCATCCTGCAGGAGTTTTACCGGGGCGTGAGGGCGCGGCGGCGGATGCACGGGGAATCCCTTCCGCTCGCCTTTTCTCGCCTCATCGCACGGAACCGGCGCCGCTATGGCGGTTATCTGGTGCACACGGGAATCCTGATCTACTGCGTTGCCTTCGCCGGAATGGCTTTCCGCCGGCAGATGGAAGCGACTCTTCGGCCGGGCGAGTCGGTGGAGCTGGTGAGCCCGTTTGGCCATGTCTACAAGTTCACCCACATGGGGATCTCACAGTTTGAGGCACTCAACCGCATCGTGTCGGCCGCCACGGTCGAAGTAACCCGAGATGGCAAACCCGCCGGGGTGATGACATCGGAAAAGCGGCAACATGTGGACCGCTTCCAGCGCCCGACATTCGAGCCCTCGACCGAAGTCGGCATCCGGAGCGGGCTGCAGGAGGATCTGTATATCGTATTCGCCGGCGCGGTAGAAGGGACCGAGGAAGCGGTCTACCGGTTCAACCTCAACCCCCTGGTCTGGTGGGTGTGGTTCGGCGGTTTCGTCCTGGCGCTCGGCGGGGTCGTCACGATGTGGCCAGGCGGTGGGCCACTGCTCGCCGGGCCCAGGAGGGCGCAGGCCGGCTACGAGGTGGCGCTGGTGGGGCAGGGGAAGGAAGAGCTGAATGCGCGCCCCTGACCCGAGCCGCAGCGCATCGCGGCGGGACTTTCTGCGTTGGCTCGGCGCTGGGGCGCTGCTGCCGCTTCACGGCATTCAGGCGTCGATGCAGGACTCGCTGGCAGGTCGCGGTGCCACCGGTACACTAAGAGATCCCAGCGCGGTGGGCCGGCCCCATTCAGCTACCGACCCGGCCGAGAACAACGCTGAAATCCAGGCGATCGAACAGCGGCTGGCCTGCAACTGCGGCTGTACCCTGGACGTCTTCACCTGTCGAACCACTGACTTTTCCTGCACCTATTCGCCGCGGCTGCACCGCGAAGTGCTTGCCCTGCGTGCCCAGGGCAAGAACGCCCAGCAGATTCTCGATGCCTTCGTCGCCAAGTACGGCGAAAAGGCGCTGATGGCGCCCAAGGCCCAGGGATTCAACTGGCTGGGCTACCTGGTTCCAGGTACGGCCATCGTTCTGGCCGGGGGCGTGCTGCTGGCCGTCATCGGACGTCGAAAGGCCTCGACCACAGCAGCTGACGCGGCGGCGCAGCCGGGGAGTGGCGGTGTGGACCAGGTCGCGGCCAGCCCGGAGGAGCTCGAGCGCGTTCGTCAGGCGCTGGCCGAGGTGGAGGATTGATGCTGCCCGAGGCCGTAGCCGCCGCACTGGTAGGCTTGGCCGTTCTTTGGCTGGTGCTGCAACCGCTGATCAGTCCCCGCGCTCGTACCCCGTTGCCGCTGGAGCCGCTGGATCCGGAAGAGACCCCCAAGGGGGTGGCGCTTACTGCCCTGAGAGAGATCGAGTTCGACCGCGAAACCGGTAAGCTCTCCGATCCCGACTATCACCTCCTCAAGACCAAGTACACCGCGGCCGCTGTTGAGGCACTTCGAGCGGAGTCAGCGCCCGGCGGCGGGAGCGGGGACTCCGACGACGTGGAGGCCATGATCGCTGCTAGGGTTCGATCCCTCCGCTCCGCTGCGACCTCCACGCCACCGGAGTTGCCTCGCTGCCCGACTTGTGGACCTCGACCCGAGGCCGACGCGGTCTTCTGCTCCTCATGCGGCCTGCGGCTGCCACAGCATCCGGTGTGTACTCGCTGCGGCGCCGAGCTTCCGCCGAACAGCCGCTTTTGTGCGGCGTGCGGGACCCAAGTGGCTGCATAAGCCAGGTTAGCGGATTCACCCCCGACATCCTCGCTCATAACTGATACTGGACACTTGCACTCAGTCCTCGGCGCCACAGGGTTCGAGGCTCGTAGCCGGCCTCCAAGTCTCCCTTGTCGAAAGGCGAAGGAGACACGGCGCCGCTGACAGTGAGTCCAGCAGCCACTCTGCCATCAAGGGGCAGATGGATGCCCATTCCCACCTGAGCCCCAATCCGGACGTGAGAGAACTCCGTTCCGATGTCCCAGAATTCCAGCAAGGGTCCCCCGGAGAGCCGAAGCCGGAGGCCGCTCTTAAGCGTCTTCAGCAGCACGGTGAGCTCAGGGGAAACCCCGTAGATATCGAGTGCGCCCTTCAGTGCCACGACCGCGTCCTTTCCCTCGAGCGCGAGACCGGCTCCGGCATACTGCAGCTGTACGCCCCAGCCCAGCCGGCCTCCCTGGCGCTCGACGCCGACTCCAAAGACGGTGGGACGATAGGGTCGGAAAGATGGACCAGTACCGCCAGTCTCGGCCGATGCTCCCCAGAATCGGGCGGCACCTACTTCAGCTGTCAGCACCCACTGAGCCGGCGCCTCCTTGGAGACGCCAGCCAGCAGGACCAGAAGGAGACCCAGGCGAAGCGAAGAAGTAGGCATGGCGTTATCGCATCTGAAGCTTGAGCCAGCCATTGGTCACGTTGCTCTCTCCTTTGACGGTCCAGTTGAAGCCAGTGTGGACCTCACCCGTCACGACGTCCTCGATGGCATTGCCGATGAGGTCGTCCTGTGAAGTGATGAAGGAGTAGGCCGCCCGCAGAATCTTCTGGAGCGCATTGGCCCGCTTGACGACCTTCACCAGCCCGGAGGTGGTGTCTTTAGCGCCAGTCAGGCTGGGATAAGCCGATTGGATTGTGTTCATGAAGGTCTTGAAGCGATTGCCGTCGAGCCGGATCTGGCATGCCCCATCGTCGTCCTCGAAGGCGACAATCCGGAAGTTCTGGTTGGGGTGCGCGGTCTTATACGCATTCAGCTGCGCCTGGGTAAACAGGAGCACGCTGCCGCTCCAATCCAGACTATTCTGATCGAAGGCGTAATACCCGCCGGCATGCTCCCCAGCACATTGATAGCTGGTGAGCGAGTCTGAGGCCCCGTTCTGCCCGAGGATGTGGATCTCATATTCGGAGCTCCCCTTCAACCAACCTTCAAAATCCTGGACGAAATGGCTGGCTGTCATGTACAGACCGGCTGGCGGGGTGGGCCCGCCACCGGAACAGCAGATAAAAGGAACCGCAGACGCGGGGTGGTCGAAGTCGGTCTCCACTGGCACGATCGCGAGCACTGGCGTGTCAGGCGGGGCGTCTGGACTGAGCAGGTGCCGGCGGCCGCGGGTGTCGTAAGCCACCGGGATTTCGCGTTCGTCCCGCTCGGTGGCCACCAGAATGTTCTCATCGGCTGCCCAGCGGGCCCGGTGTTCCGGAACCGGGAAGTACATCTCCAGCGGGATGGCTCGACGGGCATCGGCCTCTACCGCGGATTCGGACTCGCCGCTTGTCCGGGCGAGTTCGCGCAACGCACGACGGTCGGCCACTCCGAGGAAGCGCTGGAGCTGGAGCTTGTGCTCTCGCACCGGGGAGGCGTCGAGCTGGGCCTTGATGTAGGTCCGGAAGGAGGCGTTGCTCAGGGCTCGGGCCACTCGACGGGCCAGGTGCTCGCGAGTGGCCGCCTCGTCGGGCGCCGGTTGGGATACAGGCGCGGGCACCGGCACAGGCGAGGACTCGGTGAACGGTGGGACAGGGCTGGTGTGGTCGCCGCATCCTGCCAGGGCGGTCACGGCGGCGAGCATGGCGACGCGGGAGATGCGAGACATGGCTCCTCCTTGGGTGGGTCACTCGCGCTGACGGCCGCGCAGGGTCTGACGGCGCGCCCAAGGTAGGTGCTGTCGTTTGGAGTACTGGTGCCGAGTTTATGCGGTGGGGAGCGGGAAAGAGCGACGTCGTCGCCTATGGGGTCGACATCATCAAGGTAGATGGCGACCTCGGCTGACTCGATGCAGACCTGATCACCCTCATGGCCGGCGTTGTCACGTGCATTGCTCTCGCGTGCGGAGCCGAGGCCGGCATCTCCCGCCTATGGCCCTCATCGTCGCGTTCGTTGGCGTCCTCGTCTGACGGATTGGTGATGTAGACGATGCCATGACCGACGCCGACGCGAGGCGGGGCCATATCGACGGATGCGTTGGGCTCGCGGTCGCGCTCGTGGGCGACACCGGCGCAGCCGAGATCCACGCCGCCAGGTTATTGGCGACCTCGTCGGGATCATTGCTGGCATTGTCCGCGTCATTGGCGGCATTGTCAGGGTCGTTGGCGGCGTTGTCAGGACCATTGCCGGCGTGGTCAGAGTCATTTGCGGTACTGTCAGGTTCATTGCCGGCGTTGACCACACGGTGGAGGCTTTGGCGCGCTCGTGGTCCGCTTGGTGCGGATCGTGGAAACCTTGGGCGACTCGAGGATGGACGCAGGCCCAGGTAAGGCGAGCACTGGCGTAGTAATTGTTCATTCTGTCGAAGTCATTGTTGGCTTGGTCGAGTCGCGCGGAGCCGCAGTCCCATTAATGGGAGCCACGGGTGCACCGGATCGAGACCTGGTTCGCCCCGTGGCCGCCTCGTCCAGACCGTGCTGCCCAGCGCCGCAGCTGTGGCCGGCGCTGGCGCACGTGCGATCGGCGTGGATCGCTTTGCGGACAGCTGAGGTGCACTTGAGGGGACGGTGGTGCGAGCTGTGGGAGGGATCGACTGCTCTGCGGTGCGTGCATTCGCGACGATGGGCGACGTCGTCACACCGGCGCTGCACGCAGTAGGACGGCAGACGCTGTTGGACGACCCACTGGTGAGCCCAATCAGCGGAGTTGCGACCTCGTTCTACCGCTAAGTCTCTACGGCTGCGCGCACTGACGCCAAGGCTCGTTCGATTCCGTCTCGTGGCAGGTCGAGATGAGTCACGGCACGAACGAGCGTCGGGCCGAGCACACTGAAACGTACGCCGTGCTGGGCGAGGGTCCGATCGGCGAAGGCATCGCCGGAGAGGCCGGTGCCGCTCACGTCGAAGATGACGATGTTGGTCTCCACCGCTGCGGCATCGATGGCGAGGCCACGTACCTGAGCCAATCCACTCGCCAGGGCGCGCGCCCGCTCATGATCCTCGGCCAGACGCTCCACGTGATTCTCCAGCGCGTAGATCCCGGCGGCCGCGATAATACCGGCCTGCCGCATGGCTCCGCCGAAGCGCTGCTTGTAGCGCCAGGCCTCCTCGATGAACTCCCAGGAGCCGGCTAACACCGCCCCCACCGGGGCGCCCAGGCCCTTGGTCAGATCGATCCAGACGGAGTCGAACGGGGCGGCGAAGGCAGCCGCGGAGGTTCCGCTGCTCACCACCGCATTCAGCAGCCTGGCGCCATCCATGTGGCAGACCAACCCGGCGCCATGGGCCACCTGGCACACGGTTTGGATCTCTGCCAGGGGCCAGCATGCGCCGCCCACGATATTGGCGGTCTGTTCGATGGAGACCACCCGCGAACGAGGCATGTAATGCACCGCCGGCCGTAAGGCTTGCCGGAGCTGCTCGCCGGTGAAACGACCGCGCGGTCCGGAGAGCGGATGGAAGACCGCGCCCACCATGGCGGCGGCGCCGCCGGCCTCGTAAAGCAGCGGGTGAGCGGTTTCGTGGAGCAGGATCTCGTCGCCTGTCCGGCAGTGCACCGCGAAGGCGACCTGATTGCACATCGTGCCCGACGGGAGGAAAAGCGCCGCTTCCTTGCCCAGGAGTTCGGCCACCATCTCCTGCAGCCGATTGACGGTCGGATCCTCCCGCTGCTGTTCGTCGCCGACCTCCGCTTCGCACATGGCCCGGCGCATGGGTGGGGTCGGCCGGGTGATCGTGTCGGAGTAGAGATCGACCAGGATGGGAGGCATGAGAAGCAGTGAGAAGTGAGAAGTGAGAAGTGGTGAAAGGTAAGGGCAAAAGGTAAGAACTAAGGAGTAAAGGAGTGAGGACTAAGGAGCGAGGGGTACGGAGTGAGCACTAAGGAGTGAAGAATAACGAAGAGCAGTAAGGAATGACTCGTCATCCCGAGCGCAGCGAGGGACCTCCTCCGCGACTATCGACACTTGTTGAGCAGGTCCCTCGGTCGCTGTCGCTCCCTCGGGATGACGGATCTTCTCCGCGCTTCCAACTTCTCACTCCTTACTTCTCACTGCTTACTTCTCACTTCTTACTTCTCACTTCTTACTTCACACTTCTTACTTCTCACTGCAGTTCTACCACTCCATCTGCTCGACTCGCCGGACACTCAACCGCAGCGGAAGCAAGATTGCCACGATCAGGATGGCGACCACCAGCGCACAGACAAGCAGGAGCTCGAGCGACGGGCCGTGGCCCCGACCCCGCTGCCAGGCGCGCAGGTGTTCCGCCACCGGGAGCGCCTCGATCATGATGACCAACGCAAGCAGGCTCAGGCTGCTCATCATGTACACCACCCCGCCGAAGCTGGTGGGGATCTGGGCGGCGTTCTCAGTGCCGAACTGGGGATAGTAGACGCCAAAGGTGAGCGCCAGCGCGCTGACCGCAAGGGTGTACAGCACAATGGTTCCGATACTGAGCCCCATCATGAACGGGCTGACGTGGAGCAGCCAATTGGTCAAGGCGGTAATCACCAGGGCGAGCACCAACATGGGGAGGGTACCGATCCAGTACTTGCTCCAGAGCATCGCCCGCGTATCCATGGGACTGGAGCGCAGCAACCACATCTGCCGGCCTTCGAGCGAGATCGCGGGGAAGATGAACCTCGCCGCCACCGCGGCGAGCACGAAGCCGGCCAGTCCCAGATTGAGGAAGCACACGATCGTAATCAGGCTGAACGGTATCCGTTCGCCGGTGTTGATCGGCAGGGTGGTGACATTGAAAATGTAGATCAGCAGCAGCACTGCCAGCAGGATCAACTGACTCCACTGGGTATTGTCCCGGAAGAAGAGCCGCAGATCCTTGAGAATAAATTCCCGCTTGGACGGAGGCAGCGAGCGCAGGAGTGCGGCCAGCGGGCCACGAAGCTGACGGCGAATCTTTCGCTCCGCTCCTTCCTGGGCCTTGGAAAAGCCCAGGTAGTAGAGCTGCTGGTGCACCATACTGCCGGCCGCGAGCGCCAGCCCCACGGCACCCCACAACAGCAGCACCGGCTCGGCATCGCGAATGCGCAGCAGCCAGTTCATGGTCATGTCGGCAGCCCACTGGCTCGGCAACAGCGGACTGGTCGGCGTCCGGAGCACGACCAGGTAATCCACCAGATTGCGGAACCCCTCGGGGCGAGCGAGCTGCTCCGGCCGCATGAACCGGAGCACCACTACCAGCACCGCCATCGCGCCCAACCCGACCAGGCCCAGCAGCTCGCGGGTGCGCCGGGCAGGGAAGACGTTCACCAGCAAGACAGTGAAGACGGTTCCTGTCACCGCCGGCAGGACGAGCACAGGCAGGAAGGCCGCGGCGGCCACGATCGGGAAGATCGGCCCCCCGTGGTACACGATGCCGTATGCCGTGAAAATCGGGATGGCGAGCAAGGCCACCATCCAGGAAGAATGCACCACGGTCTCTCCCAGTTTGGCCAGATAGATGCGCGGGCCGCTCACCGGCGCGCCCACCAAGAGATCGAGGTCCTTGGCCAGGAAGAACGTAGATAGTGCGGTGATGAGGTTGGACAGCAGCAGAATGGACAGAAAGGCGAGCAGGATGACGGCCAGCATCTTGCCTGCGAGCAAATCACCGATCTCGGGAACCTCCCTGATGTAACGCAGCACTCGGTAGGCGATCCCGAACAGCGCCGACCAGAAGGCCAACCCGGAGATCAGCAGCAGCGCCAGTTTGGCTGGAGAGCCGGAGCGTTCCCGCTCCAGCCGTGCCAGTGCTCCCCGCCACTTGGGCGTGAGCACGGTCCAGACCGAGGGTTGCGGCCGCAAGGCTTGCGGCCGCGCTGCCGCGCTCACGGCTTCAGCTCTCGAACACGTTGTCGAGCTGGTGCACGCCGAGACCGCCGGTGAGCTTGAGGAAGAGATCTTCCAGGCTCATGCCCTCGGATGCGGTCTGCTGCCGCAGATCGTCCATGGTACCGTCAGCGGCGATCTTTCCCCGGTACAGGATAGCGATCCGGTCGCACATCACCTCCGCGACCTCCAGAGTGTGCGTACTCATGAGGACCGTTCCGCCACGATCCACGAATCGGCGAAACAGATCCTTCAGCAGGCGTGCGCTCTTGGGATCCAGCCCAACCATGGGCTCATCAACCACCACCACATCGGGCCGGTGAACCAACGCGCCCGAGATGATCAGCTTCTGCCGCATCCCGTGGCTGTAGGTCTCGGTCAGCTCGTGCTTCCAGGGAGTGAGCTCGAAGAACTCCAGCAGCTCGTCGATCCGTCGCTCCACCATGGCGCCTTGCTGGCCATAGAGCGCAGCCGCGAAACGGAGGAACTCACCGCCGGTCAGCTTGTCGTACACGAA
>JBIOUY010000090.1:0-3361 GCA_044867445.1 Gemmatimonadales bacterium | reverse complement strand
GCCGGCTGCGCTGAGCCGCAGACCCTCCTTCCAATTGTCCACTCGCCCCGACAAGGAGCAGCACATGGCCCTGCCGCGTCCGTTCCGCCCTGGCCTGGCATTTCTCCTGTTCGCTTTGCTGGCCGTTTCCCTGGTCGACCGGCTCGAGGGGCAGGCGCAGGCGACCACGGGAGTGATCCGAGGCGTGATCTCTGACTCTTCCACAGGTGCTCCGCTCGCGGGCGCCACGGTCTCACTGGTGAACAGGGAAACCAATGCCGAGCGGACGCTCACTACCAATGCGAGCGGTGTCTACGTTGCGACTCTGCTCCGGGTCGGCACCTACAACGTCACGGCCCGCGCGCTCGGCTTCAAGGCAGCCCAACGCGACACCATACCGCTCCGGCTGGGCCAGACCGTCGATCTTCCCTTGGCCCTGGCTCCGCAGGCGGTGCAATTGCAGGAAATCACCGCGACGGCGGAACCGCTTATCGATGTGACCAAGTCGGAAGGATCCACCCGGCTCACCGCCGCAGTGGTGGAGGGGTTGCCCAACAATGGTCGCAACATCTTCAACTTCACGACGCTCACCCCAAATGTCGCCATCGTGCAGGGACCGGACGGGGCCGAGATTAGCGTGGGCGGCCAGCGCGGCATCCACAACAACATCTCGGTAGACGGGGCCGACTTCAACAACCCCTTCTTCGGCGAGCAGCGGGGCGGCCAGCGTCCGGCATTTACCTTCAACCTCGACGCGGTTCAGGACTTCGTGGTCGTGGCCGACGGTGCCAACGCCGAGTTCGGGCGCTCCAGCGGCGGCTTCGTCAACGTCCTCACCAAGTCGGGTACCAACCAGTTTCACGGCTCGGCGCACTACTTCGGCAAGTACGACGGCCTCTCTGCGGACTTCAGGCATACATTCCCGAACGGATCCACCTCCGGCTTTAGCCCCGATTTCCGGCAGCACCAGTTCGGCGCGACGCTGGGCGGTCCGCTGGTGCGCGACCGGGCATTCTTCTTCATCGCCTACGATCAGCAGGAGTACAACGAGGTGAAGCAGCAGAACCGGCTGAGTCTGATCGATCCTCAGCTCGTCGCGTTCACGGACACCGCGTTCGGGGGTGTGCTCAGGAACGAGTTCGGGTCCATCGCGCGCACCAACGACGGCAACGCGCTGCTGGCCAAGTTTGATTTCCGGTTGAGCCCGAAGCACAACGCCACCCTCAAGTACAACTACACCCGCTCGAGCCAGCAGAATGGCACGTTCGATGTGGATACCTGGGGTCGGAGCGCCAACGCCCTCGAGAATGACCATTCACACGCGGTAAACGGCAGTCTGACGTCGGTCTTCTCCTCGGCGCTGTCGAATGAGTTCCGGTTCCAGTGGGCCCGTGAGGATCGCCCACGGCCGTACGAGGGGGCCATCAACCCCAACACGGGCCGGCCGTTCCCCGATACCGACATCGACTTCGTGGGTCAGTACCGCATCGGGATGCCCTTTTTCATTCCCCTCCACACGGCCTACGACTACCGGCTCCAGGTCCTGGACAACGTCTCGCTAGTTCGGGGCAAGCATCTCATCAAGTTCGGCGCCGAGTGGAACCGGACCGGCGTGAACCAGACCTTCTTGGGGTTCGCCAACGGGCGCATGGCGTTCGGATCGGTGAACGGATTTCTCAACTACGTGGCGAACGGGAACACCTATGTCGAATGCTCTGACGGCAGCAGCAACACGACGGGCAGCTGTCCCGCGGGGACCACGATCACGGGACCGGTGATCCTCTACCTTCAGCAGGCAGGCGTGCCACCCCTCTCGGTCGAGGAGGCCGGAACCCAGACCATCATCCAGCACGAGCTGGCGGTATTCCTCCAGGACAGCTGGAAGCCGAGCCCGAAGTTGACCTTGAACTATGGTCTTCGGTGGGAGGCGCAGATCGAGCCGAGCCTGATCACCCCGATCAACCAGCTCTTCTACGCCCCCTTCATCGGCCAGACGGTGACGAACTCGGTGGGCACCTTCACCTTCCCCGGCGACGGCACGATTCCCTCTGACTACGGCATGTTTCAGCCGCGTCTGGGGATCGCCTACGACTTCAAGGGCGACGGCAAGCAGGTCCTCCGCGCCAACGCCGGCCTGTACTACGCCAGAATCCCGGGCCTCAATCTGGCGAGCAGCCGGAGCACGGACGGGTCGCGGGGTCAGTCGCTGTTCCGGAGCAGCGCGCTCACCGGTGTTCTCGGCCCTCCGCCGAATTATGGGGAGCTGCTCCCTTCACCCACCGGCGGACCGTTTGATCCGAGCGTCTTTGTGTTCGACAAGGACTTTGAGAACCCCCGCACCTTCAGCGCGACAGTCGCGTTCGAGCGCGAGCTGGTGCCCGGACTGGCCGGGTCGATCAGCTACACCCACGCCCGTACCGACCACCTGACCCGGTTCTTCAACGGGAACGACGCCGTGTTCGGCAGTCCCTGGCTCACCGGGCTGGCACCCGGCGGTGCCAACGGCATCGGCACCCTGACTGTTATCCAGAGCAGCGCCAAATCGCGTTACAACGGCGTCACGGCGGAGCTGCGCCGGACGCTCGACCCGCACCTGCAGTTCCAGGTGAACTACACCCTTTCGTTCGACAAGTCAGACGATGACAACGAGCGCGATCCGTTCACCTTCCGGTACGCCAGGGCGGACTCGCTACAGGCCGAATACAACTGGAGTGACCGCGATCAGCGCCACCGGTTCAACGCCTGGCTCCTCGCCGTGCTGCCCGGCGACATTTACCTCAACAATCGGGTCAGCGCCTACTCGGCGCAGCCGGTCTCGGAGAAGTGCGGCGCGAACAACCAGGGCACCGGCGAGCCGGTGTCGGGGCTATCGCAGACGGGGCAGGCCGAACGGATCTGTCCCGACGGCCATATCCTCAAGCGGAACACCATCCGCAAGGACAATGCCTTCTTCTCATGGGATATCAGGGCGTCGAAGCCGATCAATCTTGGCCCACGAGGCACCTTCGAGGTGATCTTCGAAGTGTTCAACATGACCAACAGCGATAATTTCCTGGCTCCAACGGGTACGAGCGTGTATCTGAACTTCGACGGCACCCTGCACAGCGGCCTTGGGACGCCGCGGCAGTTCCAGGTGGGTGGGAGGTGGCTGTTCTGAGAAGCTAACAGCTGACAGCTAACAGCTAACAGCTAACAGCTACACCCTGACGCACTTGACCCTCCGATGAGTCGGCGGAGGGTCGAGTCACGTTGGAGCAGCCGTTAGCCGTTAGCTGTTAGCTGTCTTCAGAACGTCAGCGCCAGCATCAGGTCAAAGGCGCGATTGCGGACGGTGGCGCCGTCGACGATGGAACGGACCCCTGCGGTGTAGCGGGCCTCGAGC
>JBIOUY010000089.1:0-6335 GCA_044867445.1 Gemmatimonadales bacterium | reverse complement strand
GCTACGGAAGTTCGGCCTCTGCCGTATCTGTTTCCGTGAGCTCGCCTTGAGGGGGGAAATCCCGGGCGTGCGCAAGGCCAGCTGGTAAGGGGAACGAGGGAATGAGTCTGACAGATCCCGTTGCGGACATGCTGACCCGCATCCGGAACGCCTGCTCGGCTGGTCACCGGCGTGTTGACATGCCGGTCTCCAAGCTGAAAGCCGAGGTCGCCCGGTTGCTGCGGGACAATCACTACATCGCGGATTACCGGATCCTCGATGACGGCGCCCATGGCGTCTTGCGGCTGTACCTGAAGTACCACAACGAGCTGCCGGTGATCCGGGAGCTTCGGCGGGTCAGCACGCCCGGCCTCCGGCGTTACGTGAAGTGTCGGGAGTTGCCCCGGGTTAAGAACGGGCTCGGCATGGCCATCGTGTCGACCCCGAGAGGGTTGATGACCGATCGCGAGGCGCGGAGCGCGAACCTGGGCGGCGAGCTGCTCGCCGTCGTGTGGTAGGAGGAGCGATGTCGCGAATCGGTAAGAAGCCGGTGACCTTGCCCAAAGGCGTCGCGGTCGAGCTGCAGGGGAACACCGTCGCGGTGAAGGGCCCGAAAGGTGAGCTCCGGCGGACCGTCCATCCGGAGATGCGGGTCGCTCTCACCAACGGGCAGGTGACCGTGGCGCGTCCCTCGGAGGACAAGCGGCACAAGGCGCTGCACGGCCTCACGCGTACCCTGGTCCAGAACATGGTTGACGGGGTCTCGAAAGGGTTCGTCAAGACGCTCGAGATTCAAGGCGTGGGCTACAAGGCCGAAGCCAAACCGTACGGGGTGAACTTGATTGTCGGGTACTCCCATCCGGTGAAGTATGAGGCTCCCAAGGGGATCAAGATCTCGGTGGAGAACAACACCACGGTCAAAATCGAAGGCGCGGACAAGGAAATGGTCGGCCAGGTCACGGCGGAGCTCCGCGCAGTCCGTCCTCCGGAGCCCTATAAGGGCAAGGGCATTCGCCATCTGGGCGAACAGGTCCGGCGTAAGGCCGGCAAGACGGGAGCCAAGTAAGCATGCGTTCGATTCATGCGCCAAAGTCACGCACTCAGCTGCGCTATCGCCGGCACCTTCGGGTGCGGCAGCAGGTCGCCGGTACCGCCGAGCGGCCGCGCCTCGTGGTCTTTCGGTCGCTCAAGCACATCTACGCCCAGCTGGTGGACGACGATCGCGGCGTCACCCTCCTCGGCGTAAGCGATCTGAGCGAGGGACTGCAGGTCGATGGCCAGGGCAAGGTGGGCCGTGGCAAAGGGGTCGGCAAACTGCTGGCGGAAAAGGCCAAGGCGGCAGGCGTCTCCCGGGTGGTATTCGACCGCGCGGGGTACCGTTATCATGGTCGGGTACAAGCCGTGGCCGACGGCGCCCGCGAGGGTGGATTGGAGTTCTAAATGGCAGAAGAGACGGTAGGCACGCACACCGGCCCTGGTGCTAAAGGCACCGCCGCCGAAACCGGAAACCCCAGCGACGGTCCAGCGACGGCCGAACGCCCCAGCGGCACCGAGCGGCCCCGTGGTCGAGGTGGTCGAGGGGGGGAGCGAGGGGAGCGAGGAGGTCGCGGCGGCCCCCGGCGCGATCGGGGCGATCGGGAAAAGGCGAGCGATCAGGTCGAGAACGTGATCGCGATCAACCGGGTTGCCAAGGTCGTAAAAGGCGGACGCCGGTTCTCCTTCAAC
This sequence comes from Gemmatimonadales bacterium, assembly GCA_044867445.1. Classification (GTDB taxonomy): domain Bacteria; phylum Gemmatimonadota; class Gemmatimonadetes; order Gemmatimonadales; family GWC2-71-9; genus CAVVWJ01. Next base: position 4,631 of record JBIOUY010000089.1, on the reverse strand, counting down.
GCGCTGGTCGCCGTGGGAGACGGCAAGGCCAAGGTCGGGATCGCGACCGGCAAGGCCAATGAGGTGTCCGAGGCGGTTCGCAAGGCAGTGGATGCCGCCAAGCGCTCGATGATCGAGCTGCCCAAGACCGGCTCAACCATTCCCCACGAGGTTGTGGGCGAGCATGGAGCCGGGCGGGTGCTGCTCAAGCCAGCCGCGACCGGAACCGGCGTGATCGCTGGTGGTCCCGTTCGCGCCGTGCTGGAGTGCGCCGGCATCACGGACATCCTGACCAAGAGCCTGGGATCCACTAACCCGCACAACATGGTGCGGGCGACGATGAACGGTCTTACCCGGCTGGTATCGGCCCGGCAGGTCGCGCGGGAGCGGGGTGTGGAGATCGATCAGATCGCATATAAGCCGAGGCAGGAGGGCTGAGCCATGGGACGCAACCCCGCAGTGGGTCGCCAGGGCCCGGCTTATCACGCTGCTTCCATCCCGAGCGAGCAAGACGCGAAGGTAGTCGCGGTCAAACAGATTCGCTCGTCCATCGGGCACCCAGAGACCATGCGACGCACCCTGCACGCACTCGGCCTCCGGCACTACCAGCAGACCGTGCAGCTGACCAATACGGCCTCCGTTCGAGGGATGCTCTACAAGGTGAGGCATTTGGTTGAGGTGACGCCTGGTGAAAAGTGAAAGGTGACAGGTGACAGGGCCTCCCCTTCACCCTTTCACGTTTCACCTTTCACCTTTTACGTTTTGGAGTTGTCATGGCAGACAAGATCACGCTTTCCACCCTGGTACCTGCCCCAGGCTCGACCTCGGCCCGGAAACGGGTGGGCCGCGGGCCAGGCTCCGGGCTCGGCAAGACGTCGGGCAAGGGCAACAAGGGGCACAAGGCCCGGACTGGCGGGGCCACCAACCCCGGGTTCGAGGGCGGCCAAATGCCGATGTACCGGCGGCTGCCCAAGCGCGGGTTCACCAACCCGTTCCGGGTTGCCACCCAACCGGTCAACCTGTCTCAGCTCAAGAAGGTGAGCACGGCTGAGGTCAGCCCCGAGACATTGTATTCCGCGGGGCTCATCGGGAAGGTCGATCGTCCCGTGAAGCTCCTGGGCACCGGTGACGCCGATCGGGCCTATACCGTACGAGACGTGGCACTATCCGCGTCGGCCCGCGCGAAGATCGAGGCGGCCGGCGGCAAGATCGAGGGGTAAGTGAGCGCACCGCGCGTCCCCAATCTGGCCATCGATGAAGAGCTGAAGCGCAAGCTGCTCTTCACTCTGCTCGCGCTCGTGATCTACCGGATCGGCGCCCACATCGCCGCGCCGGGGGTCAACGTCACCGCGCTGGCCGATTTCATCCGAAACTCCGCCGCCGCCGGGTTCTTCGGATTGTACGACGCTCTGGGCGGCGGTCTCTCTCGAGCCACGGTCTTCGCGCTCGGGATCATGCCCTACATCTCGGCCTCGATCATCTTCCAGCTCGCCGGCGGCGTCGCCCCGTCGATCGGGAAGATGCAGAAGGACGAGGAGGGCAAGAAGAAGATCACCCAGTGGACGCGGTATCTCACCGTGTTCATCTCGCTCTCTCAGGCCTACACCTTCGCGCTGTTCACCGAGTCCATTCCCGGCGCGATTGCCAACCCGGGATTTGCCTCGCGTCTCATCATGGTCGTGACCCTCACCACCGGCGCCATTTTCGTCATGTGGTTGGGGGAGCAGATCACCGAGCGCGGTATCGGCAACGGCATGAGCCTCCTGATCACCTTCTCGATCCTGGAGCGTCTCTGGCCCGGGACCCTCCAGCTTCTGCAGTTCATCAAGAGCGGCGTGGTGAGTGGTCTGGGCGTCGTAGCCTTCCTCGCCATTCTGGTGGCGGTGGTGGCGGCCGTGGTGGGAATGACGATCGCTGCCCGACGGATTCCGATCCAAATCCCCCGCAAGGTCATGGGTCGTGGACGGATCCGGGAAGGCCAGAAGACCTTTATCCCCATCCGCCTCATTACCGCCGGCGTGATGCCCATCATCTTCGCCCAGACGATCATCATCGTGCCCGGCACTATCGCGAGCTTCACCAAGAGCCCGGTACTGACCGACATCGCGAGCTTCTTCAACCCGGGCGATCTTCCGTACGACATCGTCTTCGCGATTCTGATCCTGCTGTTTAGTTACTTCTACACGTCCATCATCTTCAACTCGGTGGACCTGGCGGAGAACCTGAAGAAGCAGGGCGGATTCATTCCCGGTGTAAAGCCGGGTGCGAGCACCGCCGACTACATCGACGCTGTGCTGGCGCGCATCACCCTCCCTGGCGGGCTGTTCCTCGCAGCCATTGCGTTGATCCCGGTGCTGGTCTCGAAGTGGCTTAACTTCAACGCCCGATTCGGCGGTACCTCGGTGCTCATCGTGGTTGGCGTGCTCCTCGATACCATCGCACAGGTAGAGCAGCACCGCACCCTGCGCAAGTACGATGGGTTCATGAAGACGGGCCGGGTGAAGTTCAGAGGAAGACAGCAGCGGTATATGTAGGCGCGGCCGTTGGCCGCGCAGCTAACAGCTAACAGCTAACAGCTAACAGCTAACAGCTAACAGGTATCAGTTCCGAAGCACCAGGCTTCCGCTCATTGGGACTGATAGCCGTTAGCTGTTAGCGGTTAGCCGGCGGCGCAGCCGCCGATAGCCGTTAGCTGTTAGCGGTTAAACGAGCGAGGAATGACTTGGATATTCTCCTCATGGGCCCTCCGGGTGCCGGTAAAGGGACCCAGGGCGCTCTGCTTGCGGAGGCGCGTGGTTTGCCCAAGTTCGCCACCGGGGACCTGCTCCGCGACGCGGTCAAGCGCGGCACCCCGCTCGGCCTTAAGGCCAAGAAGGTGATGGAGGCTGGCCATCTGGTGAGCGACGACATCATTTTGGGAGTGGTCCGAGAGGAGTTGGGCAAGCCGGAGGCCGCCAAGGGAGTGATCTTCGATGGTGTAGTCCGGACCATTCCCCAGGCCGAGGGGGTGGAGCGCCTGCTGACCGAGAAGGGAAGACGGATGGACGCGGTGCTGTTCTTTGACGTGAGCGACGAGGAAATTCTTGCCCGGCTGACCCGCCGTCGCGAGCTGGAACAGCGGCCCGATGACGACCCTGCCGCCGTAGCGACGCGGCTCCGGGCATACCGAGAGCAAACCGCCCCGGTCCTCCACTGGTACGAGCAGCGGGGCGCGCTGCGCCGGATCCCCGCCGTGGGATCTATTGAGGAGATCGCGGACCGTGTTCGGCGCGCCCTCAACCAGTAACATGATCACCCTGAAGTCGCCCCGCGAGGTCAGTATCATGGCCCGAGCGGGGCGGATCGTGGCTGGCACGCTCGCGCTGATGCGCGAGATCCTCCGTCCGGGTATGACCACCGAGGATCTGGACGCGGCCGCGGAACAGTTCATTCGCAGTCACGAGGGCGCGCTTCCCTCGTTCAAGGGCCTGTACGGCTTCCCCAAGACTCTCTGCACCTCGATCGACCAGGAAATCGTGCACGGGATTCCGTCCAGTCGCCGGGTGCTGAATGAGGGTAGCGTTGTCAGCGTGGACGTGGGCGTTCAGCTCGAAGGGCTGCACGCCGATTCGGCGACCACGCTTCCAGTCGGCAAGATCACCGCCGAAGCCCAGCGCTTGCTCGAGATCACCCAGGAGTGTCTTGCCGCCGGCATCGCACAGGCGCGCGTCGGTAATCACGTGGGCGATATTGGGCACGCGGTGCAGCGCGTGGCCGAAGGCGCGGGCTATGGTGTCGTACGGGAATTGGTGGGACACGGAATCGGGGCCCGTTTCCACGAGGAGCCTCAGATTCCGAACTACGGCGTGCCCAAGCGGGGGCCACGTCTGCTCGAGGGGATGACCCTCGCGATTGAGCCGATGATCACCATTGGCAGCCCGGTCACCAAGACCCTAGGCGACAAATGGACAGTGGTGACCGCAGACGGGAGCTTGGCGGCGCACTTCGAACACACCGTCGCGATCACCTCCAACGGCCCCAAGATCCTCACCACTGCCTGACCGATCAGGGCACCCGTTCGCTCAGCAGCTGCCGCACCCGCCATTCGTTCGCTTCGACCCGCTCCAGGTTCGAGAGCGCCAATTCGGCCAACGACGTGCCCTCAGCGCGGGTCACACCCCCGCCCAGATTGCTTCGAATAGCCCAGTAGGCGCCGCGAGCAGCGCCAGCCGCGAGGAAGACCGAGGTCGCTGCATCACCCACTGAGCTGGCGTGTCCGCTCTGGGCGATGAAGAGCCCCAACTCCGAGACCTCGACCAGGCGAAGCAGCAGCTCGTACTGTACCTGGGATGCCTGTTGCAAGGCGGCCCGCTTCGCGGTGGATCGCTGGGTGCGCTCTACCTCGGTATTTCGGGGAAGCGCCAATGCCCGCACAAAATCGGCGAAGCTCTCGGCGTCGTTCGATGCCAGGTCAACCAGCTCATGGCGCAGGACGGTAGCGCGTGCCCGGGTTCGCTCTGCCTCTGCATGGATCGCCGCATATTGCTTCCGCTCGATGGTGAGGCCCGCAACCATCTCTACCAGGGACGCGGCAAAGGCAGCGGCCAGCGCTGCGGCCGCTCCCCCACCGGGTGAAGCTGCCGGCGCGGCGATCGCGTCCGACCACGCATCCA
>JBIOUY010000088.1:0-16386 GCA_044867445.1 Gemmatimonadales bacterium | reverse complement strand
AAGCGGCCGAAGGAGAATGCCATTCACGATGCCGAAGATGATCGTGTTCGCGCCGATCCCGAGCGCGAGAGTGAGGACCGCGACGAGAGTGAAGCCGGGACTCCGGCGCAGCTGTCGGAGCCCATATCGAACATCCTGAAGCAGCGGCTGGATCATTCCGACCTCAGCGAGATCATCGGATCCACCCGCGTGGCGCGCAGTGCAGGGATCACACTGGCGGCGAAAACGACCGCGGCGAGTCCGGGCGCGACGACGCCGAAGGTCCCCGGGTCCGTTGCCTCGACACCGAAGAGGAGGCCCGCCATGAAGCGGGTAAGGAGAAGTGCACCGAGCGTCCCGAGGACGAGGCCACACAGGCAGAGCAGGAGGGTGCGCTTCAATACCACGTTCAGGACATCGCGCCGCCGTGCCCCCAGGGTGATTCGCAGCGCGATCTCCCGCTCCCGTCGGGTGGTGAGGTAGGCGACAACTCCGTAGAGCCCGATCATTGCCAGAAGCAGGGCAGTTGCGGCAAATAGGCCCACCAACGCGGCGTTCAGGGTCCGAGCGGCCCTGCCCTGCACCAGGTACTCACTCAGAGGCGCAAATCCGGTCCAGATCGCATCGCCCACTACCGGCAGATCCGGCTCGACCGCGAGCACGGCACGTCGGAGTGGCAGAATCATCGCCTGTGGATCCGAGCGCGTGCGTACGAGCAACGAAATCCAGCGTGGCGGATTCCGGGTGTAGGGGAGATAGACTTCCGGTTCGACATCCGATTCCTGCCCGAAGTGGCGGACATCACCCACGACGCCCACTACGACTCCGTCCAGCGGTTCCCCGAAGTCGGCGCGGCGTTGCACCGACTTGAAGGCTGTCACGCGATGGCCGAGGGGACTGGTGCTGGGCCAGTAGCGCCGCGCGAAGGTCTGGTTGACGACGACCGCTGGGCTCGATGCGGTCAGGTCACCGGCCCCGAGCTCCCGTCCCGCGAGTAGCGGAATCCCCATCGTTCGGAAGTACTCCGGAGACACGGTCCGGAAGAGTGCCGCGTCGTCCGACGGGCTGGCCGACCCTCGACCTTCGATCACGACCCTGGTCTGGATCGAGGCGCCGGTCAAAGGAACGTGGTTGGTCAGCGCGACTGATTCGACCCCAGGAACCGAGGCTGTCACTTGCTGCAGTCGCTGGTACAGAAGCATGGCCCGATTGGGATCGCTGTAGCGGGGCTCCGGGGGCATCACTCGGAGCGTGAGCAGGCGGTCGGGCTGGAAGCCCAGCTTCACCGCGTTCATCCGGGCAAAGCTCCGAAGCAGCAGGCCAGCTCCGATCAGCAGCATCATCGCGAGGGCCACCTCGGCGACAATGAGAAGCGAGCGGGTCCGGCTGCTGCGCATCCCCGAGCCGAGTTGGCGGCCGCCGCCTTCGCTCAGCCCGCTGGTGAGATCGGGACTCGAGGCTCGCAGAGCGGGCAACAAGCCGAATGCGCCGGCGGTGAAGAACGACAGGATCAGGGTGAACAGCACGACCAGCCAATCAACCGATACCTCGTCGAGCCGAGGGAATGCCTCCGGCGCCAAGGACCGGAGCGTCGAATGGACCGAACCGGCGAGCAGCACGCCCGCGAGGCCACCTGCCACGGCCAGCAACGAGCTCTCGATCAATACCTGTTGCATGAGCCGACTGGGACGAGCGCCCAGCGCTGCGCGGACCGCCAGCTCGCGGCTGCGAGCCGCGCCCCGAGCGATGGAGAGATTCGCCAGGTTCGCGCACCCGATAAGCAGGACCATGAACACGCTGGCCTGGAGGAGGAGCAGTCTTGGCCGCGCGTCGCCCATGATCTCGGCTGCGATCGGCGAGAGTCGCACCCGAGTCCACCCGCCGCTTTCAGCCGGATACGCCGCGGCCAGCCTCCCGGCAACGAGCCCCAATTCCGACTCCGCCCGCTGAACACTGACTCCCGGCCGGAGTCGAGCGATCACCCGGCTGTCGGTGTGAAGGCCGCGGGCGGTGAGCACCGCCTGGTCCGATGCAGGAAGGTTCGCAATCGGCATCCAGAGTGTTGCCCATGTGGGATACCCAAAGCCCGGAGGCATCACGCCGATGATCGTGACGCTTCGGCCGCTGATGGTCATCGTCCGGCCGATCGCTCCGGGATCGCGGCTGAAACGGCGTTGCCAGAGGGGGTAGGAGATCACCGCGACGTCGGGCCCCCCTTGACGCTCTTCCTCTGGTGCAAAACCGCGTCCCACCAACGGCACACTGCCGGTCACCTGGAAGAATTCAGGCGAGACGTATCCCGAGATGAGCTGCTCGGGACCTTCCGGGCTGCGGAAGATCACCGTCTGACCCCGAATGAAGGTCAGGCCATCGAACGATTGGCTCTCCCGTTGCCAGTCCTGAAAGGTGGGATAGGAGGCGAGGCGTTCGCCCTCTTGCTGGTGCAGCTCGGTCACCGAGACGAGGCGATCGGAGTCCGCATAAGGAAGCGGGCGGAGCAGAATGCCGCGGATCAAACTGAAGATCGCCGCATTGCCCCCAATCGCCAGGGCAAGCGTCAGTACCACCGCGAAGGTAAACCCTGGGCTTCGCCGAAGACTGCGCAGCGCGTACCGGAGATCCTGCGCCAACGAGCCGGTCATTCCGACCTCAGCGAGATCATCGGATCCACCCGCAGCGCTCGCCGAGCCGGCAGGTAGGTCGCCGCCAAGGCCACGATGCCAAGCAAGGCCGCAACGCCGGCGTAGGTGATCGGGTCGCGCGAAGTCACCTCGTAGAGTTGGCTCGAGAGCACCCGGCTCAGCAGCCAGGCTCCGGTCAGACCCAAACCCAATCCGATAAGCACCAGCCGCATGCCCTGCCCCACTACCAGACCCAGCACCTCGGAAGTTCCCGCGCCGAGCGCCATCCGGATACCGATCTCATGGCGTCGCTGCGTGGTGGTGTACGCCATGACGCCGTAGATGCCGATGGCGGAGAGCAGCAATGCGATACCGGCGAAGAGCGTGAGCAGGAGCAGCGAGAACCGCCGCTCGGCGCTGGCATTGGCGATCAACTTCTCCATCGGCATGATGCCGAAGACCGGCTGATCGGGTTCCACTTCACGGATCGCCCGAGTCACTGCGGTTCCCATCCGCTCCGGCCGACGATCGGTCCGGACGACGAACGACATTTCCTGACCCGGTTTGTACAGACTCGAGAGGTACAGCTCTTCCCGCACCGGCTTGTCTGGGGCCACCTGGCGTACGTCTCCGACCTCTCCCACCACGTTGACCCAAGGTCCCTTGGGACCGAACAGCTGAATCCGACGACCAATCGGGCTCTCGCCGGGCCAGTATTTCTCCGCCAAGGTGTGGTTGATCATCACCTCGCCCAGGGAGGCGGAATCGGCCAAGGGGGAGAGCTGCCGGCCCCGGAGCAGCGGGATCTGCATGGTCTCGAAATAGTTCGGCGTCACCAGCCTGAGCTCGGCGGCAGGCGACGGCTGGTCGGGAGCAACGGGACGGCCCTCGATCTCGAATCGGGCGTCGTTGCGACCATGGAACGGCAGCCGGGAAGTGAGCGCGACCTGCCGCACCCCGGGTACGCGCTGGACCGCCGCCACTGCCTCGCTGTAAAACCGTCGCCGCTGCGCGTCGGTGAAATACTTCCCCTTCTCCGGCTCATTCCGCACCGGCAGCCATACCTGGAGTGTGAGCAGGTTTTCCGGATTGAAGCCCGGCTCCACCGCGATCAGCCGCTGGAAGCTGCGCAGCAGGAGTCCCGCCCCCGCGAGCAGCATGAGCGCGACCGCCACTTCCATCACCACCAGCACCCCTCGCACTCTGGTCCGCGGCGCGCTGCTGCTGGCGCCACGGGCCGAGTCCTTGAGAACGCTCTGGAGATCGGGACAGGACGCCTGGATCGCGGGGATGAGACCGAAGCCGATCCCGGTGAGCAGGATGAGGAAGGCGCTGAAGCCCAGCACCGCGCGATCGATCCCGATCTCGCGGGCGCGGGGGAGGTACAGCGCGGCAAGGTGGCCAAGTGCGCTGGTCCCCCACATTGCGATGAAGAGGCCCAGCAGCCCACCCAGGGACGCGAGTACGAGGCTCTCGGTCAGAAGCTGCCGTACCAGTCGCATCCGGCCTCCGCCCAATGCCGTGCGGATCGCGATTTCACGATCGCGCGTGGTGGCGCGTGCCAGCAGGAGGTTGGCGACATTGGCGCAGCCGATGAGCAGCACGAACCCAACCGCTCCGAGTAGGACCAGCAACGCCGGCCGCACGTTTCCCACCACCCGATCCGCCAACGGCACAGCATCCAGCTGCCAGCCAACAGCAGCCGGGTAGGCGTTGGGGTACAGCTCGGCAAGCCGCCGGGTTAAGCTGGCAAGCTGCGAGTTGAGCTGGTCCTCAGTTGCTCCGGGTTGCAGCCGTCCGATCAGATCGAAGACTCTCGCGCCGCGGGTGTTGACGAAGTTGGTGTCGGGATTATCCAGCGAGATCGGGGCCCACACCTCCATTGGAGAGGCGCCGCTCTCCACTGGATGGCGGAAGCCCTTGGGCATCACGCCAATGATGGTCATGGGATCGTCATCCAGGCGCACGGTCTTGCCGATAACGCCGCGATCGCCGCCGAAGCGATGCTGCCAGAGATCGTAGGAGATCAGCGCCACGTACCCGATGTGGCCCACATCGTCAGACTTGGTGAAGTCGCGGCCCAGCACCGGAGCCGCGCCAAGCAGGGAGAAGTAGTTCGTGCTGACTACGGCGGCCTGGATCCGCTGAGGCTCGCCCAGGCCGGTCAGGTTGATGCTGATCGGCCAGATGGCGGAGATGTCCCCGAAGGCGGGCACGCCTCGGAGCAGATCGTGATATTCCGGTTGCGACATCGGCACGTCATTGCGGTTGCGGCCGGTGAACCGCGCCCGGATGGAGACCAGCTGATCCGGCTGGGCGTAGGAGAGCGGTCGCAGCAGCACCGCGTTCACCACGCTGAAGATCGCGGTGTTGGCCCCGATGCCGAGTGCCAGCGTAAGGACGGCAATCGCGGTGAAGCCCGGACTCCGCGTGAGCCCCCGCAGCGCGAACCGAAAATCCCGCCAAAGCGTATCCATTACGCCACCTCCCGGTGAAACGGGCCACGCCCGTCCAGCCGACCATCGAACAGGTAGATCGTACGCTGCGCCTGCTTGAGGTACCGGGGATCGTGCGTCACCATGCAGATGGTGGCGCCCTGCTGGTGTAGCTCAGCCAGCAGCTCCATGACTTGGCTTCCATTCCTGGAGTCGAGATTGCCGGTGGGCTCATCGGCCAAAAGGACCAGAGGATGGCCGGCGACTGCTCGCGCTACCGCAACACGCTGCTGCTGGCCACCGGAAAGTTGTCCGGGATAGTGGTGGATGCGGTGCAGCAGTCCCACCCGCTCCAGCGCTTGGTGCACCGTGGCTCGGCGCTCCGCTCCACGCATGCCTCGGTACTTGAGCGGCAGCTCGATGTTCTCGAAGACGGTGAGATCCCCGATGAGATTGAAGGCCTGGAAGATGAAACCGATGGTGCGGGCGCGGACCCGGGCGCGCTGTGCCGCGGTGAGCGAGGAGACCGGCTCGCCGGCCAGCACATAGCTTCCCTCGCTGGGCGAATCGAGCAGTCCAAGGACCGACAAGAGCGTGGTCTTGCCGCAGCCGGACGGTCCGTTGATCACCAGGTACTCGCCCGCCCGGATCTCGAGGTCAATCCCGGTCAGTGCGTGCGTTTCCACTTCCTTGGTGTGGAAGATCTTGGAGACTCCGGCGAGCCGGATCAGGGGATCGATGGCGAGGGGCACGGTTCGTCGTTCCTTTGAAGCCTGGGCCTAACTCACCGCCGTCAGCTGTCGCTCCTCCACGACCTTGCCGTCGAAGAGGTGCACCGATCGGTCCGCATGGCGGGCATAGCGGGGATCATGGGTCACCATGCAGATGGTGGCGCCCCCGCGATGCAGCTCTCGCAGGAGCTCCATCACCGCCTCGCCATTGGTGGAGTCGAGATTGCCAGTCGGCTCGTCGGCCAGCAGAATCGCCGGATCGCCCGCGACCGCTCGCGCTACCGCGACTCGCTGCTGCTGTCCGCCCGAGAGCTGCGCTGGGAAATGCTTCATCCGGTGGGACATCCCCACTCGCTCGAGGGCCGATTGGACCCGTTTGCGGCGCTCGTCCGAGGCCATGCCCCGATAGGTGAGCGGCAGCTCGACGTTCTCATACACCGTGAGATCCCCGATCAGATTGAAGGCCTGGAAGATGAAACCGATCCGCCGGTTCCTTACGCGGGCGCGATCCGATGCCGAGAGTTTGGCGACCGGTTGTCCGTCGAGGGTGTAGGTACCATCGGTCGGTGAGTCGAGCAGACCCAGAATCGACAGCAGGGTGGTCTTGCCGCAGCCGGAAGGCCCCGCGATGGCTACGTACTCGCCGTTCCGAATCTCCAGATGGATGTCGGACAGCGCATGGGTCTCCACCTCGTCGGTGTAGAAGACCTTCTTGATGCCTTGGAGCTGAATGAGCGGTTGGTCCATGGGGTCCTCAGCAAAAAGAGCTAACGGCTAACAGCTAACGGCTAACAGCTACAGCGGGGGAGGAACCTGTGACTTCACTGAGACGACCTGAGCGAAATGGTAGTGCCTTGCAGTTGCCGTTAGCTGTTAGCTGTTTAGCTGTTAGCCGTTAGCCGTTAGCCGTTAGCTGTTAGCTGTTAGCTGCTATCTGCTAGCTGTCCTCATTCCACCCTCACTCGCTCGAACCCATCCCACCTCGACATATCCGAGATGATGACCTTGTCGCCCGGCTTGAGGCCGCCCAGAATCTCCACCGTGTTCACCGAGCTCCGGCCCAGGCGAACACTGGTACGCACTCCCGCTGCGCCGCCCTCGACCAGCTTGAACAGCCCGACGGTACTGTTCGGCTGACCATAGGCCGGCCGGCCCAGATGCAGCACGTTGTTGAGCCGCTCCACTTGGATGGTGCCGTCCACCGACAGGTCGGGGCGGGCCCCCCGAGGGAGCTCGCCTTCCAGTGAGACATCCACCGTCACGGTGCCGTTCTGCACTGCTGGATCGATTCGCGAAACTCGCCCCCGCACGATGCCGTTTCGGGTATCGATCGCAGCCGGCTGGCCCAGGGCGACGTCCTTCGCCTGGGTCTCCGGAATCCGGAGCACCGCCTTCAGCCGGCCGGGCTCAACAATCCGCGCCAATGTGGCGCCCGATTGGGCCCACTGCCCAACTTCGAGCGGTAATTCCTGAAGGGTTCCCTTGGCGCCGGCCTTCACTACCATCGATCGCACCCGGCTTCGCTGGAACTCCGTCACTGCTCGAAGCCGGTCCACCTGCGCCTGCTGAAGAGCGAGCTGCGAATCGGCCGCTTCTACCATGACCCGGAGTCGCTCCTCTTCTACCTTGAATCGGGTTGCCTGCTCCTCCACTCGGTCTTTGGCCCGGCTGGCATCCATGGTGGAGATCAACTCTTTGGCGGCGAGCGACTCGGTCGCGTCGGCGTTGCGCTTCGCGTCCAGGTAGGCCGCTCTGGCCGCCGCCACGGTGCCCTCCTGATTCAGTCTTTGACTCTGCAAGTTGGCCCGAAGGTTGACTTGGTCGGCGCGGGCCGCGGTAAGCTGCCGCTCGGATTCGAGCGCCTCCAGCTGGACATCGGGATTGGTGAGCTCCAGCAGCACGGTTTCTGGCATGACTTCCTCGCCCGCCTCGGCGAGGCGCTTGTCCACCCGACCTGCCGTCACGGCGGAGATCCACCGGATCCGCTCCGGAACTAGTGTACCCGGACCCCGGACCTCGATCACGAGCGGTCCGCGCTGCACCGAATCGATCCACACCGAGGCGCGGTCCACCCGGGGTGCGGCTGGCTTCAGACCGCGAAGCCCCAGAGTCGTGAGGACGACCGCGACCAGCGCAATTGCTCCGTAGAGCAGCTGCCTGCGTCCTCGTCTCGGTGGGGTCCGGGGGATGTCCACGTCTATTCCTTAGTAGAGATCAGGAGTAGAGATCAGGGCATGATGATCGATCGCACAGCTCGATCCTAGGAAAGCTCTGTGCCACCTGAGTTATCTTTGGAAGCGCAAGTTGCCCAAAAACTTAACTTGCGGGTGTGAATCCGAGCTCCGGGCCGACGCGTTCGATCCTGGGATGAGCCCATCCCAAAACCGAACAGTCTGGTGTGTGGGCTCGCTGCGGCTCCACGTCACCCCAGAATCCCGCCCTCGTCTTGGACTCGCATGGCACAAGTTGGGATCTCGAACTCACGCGTCCGGGGAACGTGCGCCCAGATGGGCATGGTTCTCCTCGCGCTCGGTTGCGGTCACACTGAGCCGTTCACCAATCCGTCCCAGAGTAGCGACCAGCCGTTCAACCCAACCCCACCGGCCCGTCTGACGCTCAATGCCGGCGGCGATCGAGGCGCAGCCTGGCTCCCCGACGGCTCGGGCATTCTCTACTCCGCGGCCCAGAGCTCTCGGCCCGACGCCGATGTCTGTCTCGCGCTCCTGCCTCCTGGCGGCGGGTCCCAACGACTCCTCTACTGCGATGTGCCGGGCGGACCTGACCTGAGGGATGCCATCGAGTCCGCTGCTCCTTCGAGCGACGGTCGACTGGCCTTTCTCGCCACCAGTTCCACGCTCAACGGAGAAATCCCGTTCTCCCAGGCGATTTCCCTCGCGCCCTCATCGGACCCATCCGGTGGAATCCAGGTTCGCACCTTTCCCTACAACACTCCGGACGGCCAGGTGCACCGGACGGCCTCGCAGTTGCGCTGGCTGGGTCCCGGCACCCTGGTCTACCTGGGCGAGACCTTCGATGCCCGGCGGGCCTGCCGCCTCTGCCCGCTCGACACTATCGTGACCGGGCTTGCCGTCGCCACGCTGGATGTGTCCAATCCCGGCTCCGCTCCCACAATCGTTCCGGGAACGCAGTTTGCCAGCGGCGTCTCCTCCGGGGACAATCCCGACCTGATCTACTTCACCCTTGGCGGCGACACTCGCGTTTTTCAGCGCTCGCTGTCTACCGGATCAACCCAGCTGGTGCACGATTTCGGCGGTGCGGGCATCGCTCGGGACGTGCAGGTGCAGGGCAGCCGTCTGGTGGCGACGGTCGGTGGGCGAGTGGCCTTCTCCAACGATGCGACACTTGGGCCTACTCAATGGGACAGCGGAGGAGTCGTGCACCTGGTCGATCTCGCCGGAGGGTCCGACACACCCCTGCCTGGCCCGGGACTTTTCCGGCGCCCCGTGCTCGCGCCGGCCGGGGACCGTGTGGTTGCCGAGGGATATCCCCCGGTCATCACACCCGTTCTCGACTCAGCCACGGGCAGGACGGTTCCGGATACCACGGTGAGCAAGAGCAGCGACCTCTACCTCTTCACGCTCCCATGATCCGCCGGGCTCAGGCGAGTGGGCTACTGCTCGCGTTCCTGGCCCTGGTCTCCAGTCAATCGCCGCTCATGGCCCAGGCCGACGGGGCGGTCGCGGGCCGGGTGCGTGAGTATGGAGCAGAGCGATCGCTCGGCGGTGCCCAGGTTCTGCTGGACGGAGTCCTCGCCGCGGTGGCTGACACCGGCGGACTCTACCGCATCCGCGGCGTGCGCTCGGGATGGCACCGGGTCGCGGCCCGGCTCATCGGGTTCCGGAGCGTGCTCCTGGACAGCGTGTTCGTCCGGGCCGCATCGACCGTGATGGTGAACTTCGCCCTTCAGCCCAATCCCCTGCAGTTGGAGCCCCTCGTGGTGACCGCGCCGGTCGACGAGATACTCGATCCCCTGGTCACCAGCACCGAGCAGAAGATCAGCGCCGCGGACCTGCGAGACCTTCCGGTGAGCTCGCTCGAGGAGGCCCTGACGCTCTCCGCTGGGAGCGTGGGCCAGAGTTATCGCGGTGGACGAATCGGCGAGGAGTCGTTCATCCTGGACGGTCTCGGGGTGAAGAACCAGCTCGACGCCTCGAGTAGCGGGCTCGGGCTGCGGATCCCGCCCGACCTGTTGAGCGAGGCCTCGCTGGTCACCAACGGGTTCTCCGCTCGCTATGGCCAGGCCCTCTCCGGGCTGGTCAACGTGGTAACCCTGGAGCCCGACTCCAACTGGACCGGCCGCGTCGCCTACGAGACCGATCGCTCATTGGGAGGCGAGCTGGATCGTGGACTCGATCGGATCGCTGGGCGCGCTGGCGGTCCGATTGCGGGCGGGGTCGGGCTGGTCGCGGCGGTCGATCTCACTGGTCGCTTGGACGGCGATCCGGTGAACGCTCCGGCTCCGGACGACCCGCTGGATCCTCGGTCCTCCGAGCCCTATCCCCTGCCCCACAACAGCCTGGAGCAGTGGAACGGCGCTGCCAAGCTCGTCGTCCCGATTACTCGTCGCGCCACCATCCGGCTTCTGGGACTGCATTCTGAGGATCAGCAACTGCTGTATGACCCGTCATACAAGTACGACGTCTCCTTTGCGCCGGCGCAACGGCTCCGTGGAGACCTGTTCACCGGCCATCTCCACTGGTCCACCGACCCAAGGCGGGGCGCGCCCTTGCTGGTAGACCTTCGGGTAGGGCGATTCTCTCGCGAGTTCCTGCGGGGGGCACTGGATGGCCAGGTGGACTACCAGGTGGGAGCCTTCACGGCGTCCCGTTTTCATTTTTTGGGCGAGGATATCGCGCGGAACCAGGTCAACACTCCCGATCCCATTGCCGGTTTCTCGGCGCCAGACTTCAGCTGGAATACTCCTTACGGTGTCCCCGCCGTTTTTCTCGGCCTCGCCTCGCGCGGCGACCTGAGCTGGAACCATTTCGGGGAAACCCGGTTGCAGCTGGATGCCACGTACGGCGGCATTCGACAGCTGGATCTTTTCGCCGGCGGCGACTTCGCGGCCCAGCAGGTCCGCACCTACCAGCGGGTGCTGGCCTATCTCCCCGCCGGCAGCGGAGTGCCGGGACCAGCGATCTCCGCCTTTTCGCCCACTCATGTTTCGGCGTACGTGGAGGCACAGGGGCGGTTTGCCGACCTGGCGCTGAGGGGTGGCTTACGATATGACCAGTTCGATGCCGGGTCGTCACTGGCAAGTGAGGCACGAGGCGCGCAACGCAGCGTGAGCCCTCGCTTCGCCGCCTCCACTGTGCTCCGCGGAGCGACGGTCGTGGTGAGCTATGGCCGCTTCAGCCAGGCACCCGACTACCAGTTCCTGGTGGACGCGGCCTTCGATGATACCACCAGGACCGGTCGGTTTCGCCGGGGAAATGCTGAGGTTGGCTTCGAAAAGGCGAGCCAGTTGGAGTTCAGCGTGCGCTCCCGCGTCACCGAAGCGGTCTGGATGCGGGTGGGAGCATACACTAAGCGGCTCACTGGTCTGGTTGCCTCAGTGCCCTTGGGCGTGAACCCGGACAGCACCATCTTCGGCAATGCCGATGCCGGATCGGTCAAGGGTCTCGAGCTGCTGGTGGAGCGCGAGCTGCGCGGCGGCTTCGGCTTCAGGCTCGCCTACACTCTACAGAAGGCGCAGGCCACAGCCACCGATCCGTTTCTCCTCGACAGAATCACCTCGGTAGACCCGGTGACCGGTGATACCATCCATCCGCCGCGTGCCGAATTTCCTCTGGACTTCGATCGCAGTCATGCGCTGACCCTTATCGCCAGGGGCAAGGCGCCCGCGAGTGCGGGCCCGCGGCTCCTCGGGGTGCGACCCATAGGCAGCCTGGAGGGCGCAGTCATCTTCCGGGCGAATTCGGGTCTGCCCTACACCCGTATCGGTATCGACGGGGACACCCTTGGGGGCCTCCCCAACAACGCGCGCCTCCCATGGACGACGACGCTCGATTTGTTAGTGCGCCGGCCGCTTCGTCTTGGCGGAGTTGAGGGAGGGATTTACCTCGATATTCGAAATCTGCTCGACCGGCGGAACATCCTCGCCGTCCGCAGGGAGACCGGGGGGCCGGAAGCTGCCCCGCAGACACTCGACAGTCTGGCAGAAGCCGCATATCAGGCTCATCCCGAAACCATACCCTACGAGTCGGCCCGGTATCGCGCGTACGCCGACCTGAATCACGATGGATATCTGGAAGGCCACGACGAGTTGTTCCCACTCTACCGGGCGGCTGAAGCCGACTTTGCTCAGCCGCTCTTCACCTACGGCCCGCCGCGACTGGCTCGGTTGGGAGTGGAGCTTCTGTTCTAGCCTACGATCTCGAGCCGAAGAAGCGTATCAGCGCCGCGGCGGTGTCTTCGGGAACCTCTTCCGGGAAGAAATGGCCGCCGTTGAGCGCGTGTCCTTGAACATCCTCGCTCCACGTCCGCCAGAGCGCGATTGGTCCGGATTCCTCGACATACCAGGCCGCCAGCGGCCCTTGGGCGCTCCATAAGGCGAGGAGCGGGCACCCGATCCGGCGGCCGGTTGCACGGTCCTCCTGGTCATGCTTCCGATCAATCGTCGCGGCAGCTCGATATTCCTCACAGATGGCATGCGCGTGGCGAGGATCTCGTAGGGCCTCGATGTAAGCGGCCCGAACCTCCCTGGGGAACACGGCCGGCGGAGAGCCCCAACCGCCGAACGCGTCTTCGATAACAGCTTCGGCGGCAGCCGCCAGGATATGCTCAGGGAGTGGTTCGGGCTGAGCCAAAAGCGACCACGGCCAGAATGCGAGCGCGAACCTCGCGTCGGCCCGCTCCCACGCAGTCTCTGTGGGGACCACGTCCAGAACGGCAACCTGTTCCACCCGATCGGGATGATCGAGCGTCAGCCGGTAGGCGACTCGACCGCCACGATCGTGGCCAGCGACCGAGAAGCGCCGAAAGCCCAAGCGCTCCATCACCGTGACCATGTCTTGGGCCATCGCTCGCTTTGCATAGGGCGCATGGTCCGGAGTGGAGATGGGGCAGCCGCTGCGGCCGTAGCCGCGAAGATCGGCGCAGACGACCGTGAAGTGGCGGGCCAGCAGAGGCGCGACCTTGCGCCACATCAGGTGGGTTTGGGGAAAGCCATGCAACAACAGCAGAGGCGGGCCGGAGCCATCCGATCGCACAAAGATACTGGTCTCGGCGGTCTGGATCTCCTCGGTCGTGAACCCATCCATGAGCTCGTGAATTGACGCCACCTAGGCGGGTATCTCCTGTTCAGCCGACGGGTGAGATAGCCATTGATCGACCCGGACCACCGGTTACGAGACTCGCCGGTATCACAGACCAGCACCTGTCGGCACACCACCCCAGCAGAAGGGCGGCGCTCAGACCAGCAGCGCCGCCCCCACGACAATGCAGTCGTAGATCACACCCGACCAGTGCTCGATCCCAAGGCCGGCACCGGCTCGCCCGCCTCCATTACCTGCTTAAACCGTCGCAGATCGTCGACAATCTGTTCCGAAGGACGCTCGCCCAGGATCTGGGTGATCGCATTGCCGGCAGCTCCGCCTCGCGTCCGATAGCGCAGGATGACGCGCACCTCGGTGCCACCATTGTGCACCGGTGAGAAGTGAACCGCTCCCCGGTGGTCCAGATCTGAACCAGGAAGCGAGCGCCAGGCAATCAGCTCGTTCTCGACCTCGTGGGTGATCTCGGCATCCCATTCCAGCCGTACTCCGGCCGGGCCCCTTACCACCCAGTGGGAATGCCGATCATCGAGCACGCCGACAGCCTGGAGGTGATCCATGAACCGGGGAAGATTTCCCAGGTTTCGCCAGAAACGGAACAGCTCGTCGCGCGGTCGAACGATGACCACGCTCTGCTCGATCTTGAACTCTTCGCTTGGCTGGATCCTCCCGAACGCCGACTCTCCCGGTTCTGCCCGGCGTGCGGTATTGCGGCCGATGCTCGCGTTGACCGGGCAACGTCCGGTGACCCCGCGAGCGATCAGGCCTCCCCCGAGCGGGATCAACCATCCGCGAAACCGCTTTTGCCCGAACCCCGCGGCGATGAGTGCCGCCCCGGCGATCCCCGAGATCCAGCGCTCGGCAGGCCCGACGTTGATCCCGGACTCGGTCGGCGTGGGGCGCTGCAGGTTCTCCCACTGCTCGCTTCCTGCGGCTCCGTTGTGAGTAGAGGTCATGATCATTGCCCTTCCTCGATCTCTCGCTCGTGCTCGTCGTCCTGCAATTGCGCGCTCATCCCGTCTCGGTGTTCCGGATCGGCCACCTCGGCTTTCAGCGAGGGATACTGCGGACCCATGCGGTCCTCGTCACGGGGATCGTCAAACTCGAGCTCGGCCGGCATTTCGTCGGTCGCTTCGGGATGCTCCAATGCAAAGCGCCGGCGCTCATCCTCGGTCATGGTCGCGAACTCGCGACCCAGGTTCTTGGCCATGGCTATCACTCCGTACGGTGCCCTCGAGCAGCGCCTTGAGGCGGCCGAGGTCCTCATTCAGTTTGGCTCGCGGATCGGCACCCAGCAGCTCTGCTACGGCCTGACCGGCACCACCGATCGGTGGGTTGTAGCAGAACCGGAGGTCCACCCGGGTACCATTGGTTTCCGGGCGAAAGCGGATGACTCCCGCATTGTCCAGCATCGATCCCGGCTCGCTGCGCCACGCGATCCGCTCATTGGGTACCTGTTCCGTCAGCACGGCGTCCCACTCGATTGGCGCGCCGCCCGGGCCACTCACCAGCCAGTGGGAACGGCCGCCACCGAGATCCTGGATCTCGCGGATGTTGGACATGAACAGGGGGAAATTCTGGTAATTGGTCCAAAAGGCGTAGACCTGCTCGACCGGCGCCTCGATATGAATGGTCTTCTGGATATCTACCGTCCGTCGGCGGTCACGCCGCGCCTGGCCGACCCGTGGACGCGCCTCCCGCACGCTGCTGGCCAGCAGTCCTGCTCCCACTGCGCGCAGGGCGCCTGCCAGCGGGCCCCGACGAGTGAGACCATAGAGTGCCAGCATGCCGCCGGCGATACCGACGAGCACGTCCGAGGCCCCGCGCGAGTGCGGGTCCCGGGTGCCCCGCAGATTTGCCGCCTCCAGGCCGGTGATATCACCCAGCCGGGAACCGTAGCGCTGGGTAATGGCGGCCTCTCGACGCAACCGGAGACGCTCAGTGCGATCCGGCGCGGGACCGGCCCCGGGCTCACCTCCCATCATCTCATCCAACGCCTGCCCAATGCGTTCCCGTGCCTGGGTCCGCCGCAGATCGCCCTTTTCCGGATCCAGGAAGTAGACCAATCCTGCGCCAACAGCCACACCGCTGAGAAATCCTCTCGTCCTCATATGGTCCGTTTCCAATCGTCTTTAGGCCCCTGCCGGGCCGGTGGAGCTGGCACAGGGCGGATGTCAAAAGCTGGGATTCGGCGGACTCAATTCCGTGACCAGCCTCACACCGATACCCCACGGTAGTGTTGCCTCCCCCGAGCGCAAGAGACCGGCGTCTAGCGGCCGTCGGCATGGGGCTTAGCTTTGTGAGTTAGACCACGACAGACCTGCAGAGCTTGTCGCGCATGCCGCGCGTCTTCCTGACCAGCGGCTGCGATCTTCGTTGCTCCTGGGTCGCTCTGGACGGGGATGAAGGGAGGAGGAGGACATGACGGCGACCAAGAGTACAGCGGGAAAGGATACCCTGCGGCTCACCAGCTCGGCATTCCGGCAGGGCGATAGCATTCCAGTTCAATTCACCTGTGAAGGCGACGACCTGTCGCCCCCGCTGGATTGGAGCGGTGCGCCGCTGGAAACTCGGAGCTTCGCACTCATCTGCGACGATCCGGACGCTCCCCGGGGTACATGGGTGCACTGGATGCTCTACAATCTCCCGGGGGACGTCGTTCGGCTCGAAGCCGGCGTGCCCATCGGCCCGGAGCTCCCCTCGGGCGCCCGCCAGGGGTTGAACGACTCGGGCGATCTGGGGTACGGAGGCCCTTGCCCACCTCCGGGTTACACGCACCGCTACTTCTTCCGGCTGCACGCCCTGGATTCCATGCTCGGCCTTCCCGCGGGCCTCCATCGCGCCGACCTGGAAAAGGCCATGTCGGGGCACATCCTGGCGCAGGGAAGCCTGATGGGAACCTTTCAGAGGCACAGAAAAGGTGAGAGGTGACAGGTGAGAGGTGACAGGTGAGCAGTAAGCAGTAAGCAGTAAGGAGTGAGGAGTGGGGAGCGAGGAGTGGGGAGCGAGGATTGAGTCCTCATCCCGAGCGACAACGAGGGACCTGCTCACCAGTTATATGGAAACCCCGCGAGTAGATCCCTCGATGGCTTGCGCCACCTCGGGATGAGGAAGTCAATCCTTCCTCCTTACTCCTCACTCCTTCCTCCTCACTCCTCAGCCCCCGTTTCACTTCTTACTTCTCACTTCTCACTTCACCATGCCCTCCTTCATCTGCGCGACCTGCGGCACCCAGTACCCGGAATCGGTGCTGGCCCCGGAGCAGTGCGTCATCTGCACCGAGGAGCGGCAGTATGTCGGCTGGAAAGGACAACGCTGGACGACG
>JBIOUY010000087.1:0-19158 GCA_044867445.1 Gemmatimonadales bacterium | reverse complement strand
CGTTGCCCCGAATATCGCAGACGTGGAGATCGGGACGCGCACGAAGCAGTTGGGCACGACGCCGCAGGCTGCTGGTGGCAATCATCGCACCGCGTGGAAGCTCCCCCCAACGAATCGGTCCCCGGCCGACCAGCGCATCCCAGGGGTCGTCTCGCTGGCCGATCGCCCCCAGGGAGATGCCCTCGGGAAGCTCGGTAGGCAGATCCTTGAGTGAGTGGACGGCCAGATCGATCCGGCCCTCCAGCATCGCATCGTCGATCTGCTTGGTGAACAGCGCACGGCCGCCGATCCGCGAGAGGGGCACGTCCTGCGCCAGGTCTCCGGTCGTCCGAATGTCGATCCGTTCCGTGGCATGGCCGGCTGCGTGAAGCAGAGCGCAAACCTTCTCAGTCTGCCACAGCGCGAGCGCACTACCCCGGGTGCCGACCCGGAGGGCGCGCCCGCTCACGCCGCCCCCGTCCTGCTATCCGCCGCGAGCTGGGCGGCGATTCGCTCCGCTTGGGCTTCGGCCGAATCCATGACCTCTCCTAGCGCGACTCCTTCGCGATACGAGCCGGCAAGCCCCAGCCCGGGATTTCGCCGCTCGACATCGTCCATGATCTCCTTGAATCTGCCGTAGCTCAGTTCGTACTGAGGGATCGCCTTGGGCCAGAGGTGAAACGCGCGGAAAGTTGGCTCGCCCCGCGCACCGAGCAACGTGCGGAGGTCGTCCAGCACTCGCGCGGTGAGGGTGGAGGGGTCGGCGTTGGTCAGGTCGGGATCCCGAGTGCCGCCCACGAAGGCCGTGAGCGTCACGTGTCCTTCGGGCGCGCGCTCGGGGAACAGCGTTGACGAGAAGATCACTCCCAATACCCGGCGGCGCTCGACTTCGGGCGTGAGAAAGCCGAATCCGTCCAACGGATGGCTCACGTCTTCTCTGCGAAAGCCGAGCACCAGCACCGCGACCGCGGGATGAACGATGCTGGCAAGCGTCTTCATGCGTTCACTGCCATCGAACTCGAGGTCGATGGAGTCGCTGCAATGTGCCGGCGCCGCGTAGATGACTCCGTCGTACAGCTCGGCTGCCTGGTAGGCCGCACCGACGGTCCAGCCCCGCGGCCCGCGGCGGAGCTGCGTCACTGGTGCCCGCAACCGGAGCTCCGGATTGAGCTCCCGGGCGAGTGCATCGGGGAGCTCCTGCAGTCCGTGACGAAATGAAATCAGCGACGCGGAGCCCATCCCGCCCTCGTCCGTGCGCCGGTGGCGCATCAGGTCCACGAACGCTTTGATGACCGACCCGTGGGTCCGCTCGAGGGCGTGCAGTCGGGGAAGCGCGTGCCGGACCGAGAGCTGCTCCGGGTCGCCGGCGAAAATCCCGGCCACGAAGGGATTGGCCACGTAGTCCAGGACCTCCTGGTTGAAGCGCCGCCGGACGAATCCGGCCACACTTTCTTCCAGGGGTGAGTCACCCGGCTCCTCGAGCGGTTCGCCAAAGACCGCCAGTTTGGCCCCGTTGGAGAGGAGTCGAGTGGTGAGGAGCTCGGGGGGCGAGGTCGGCAGTGCGATCAACTTTCGGCGACGCACGATGTAACGGGTCTGCGCCGCGGGAGAGGCCACCAGCAGGCGGGAATCGAGTCCCAGTTCGGAGAGAAGCGTCCGAGCGCGTGGCGACGGCGCGGCGAGGGAGTTGGGCCCCAACTCGGCGAGGTACTCTTCGCGCCGCTCGGTCAGGATCACTCCGCCGGGGCGGTCACCGGCCTCGTAAACGACGACCCGAATCCCGCGCTGCTTCAGTCGGTAGGCGGCAGTGAGCCCTGCGAGGCCGGCACCGACAACCGCTACCGCGGCCATGCTGCGGTCAGAGCCGTCTCGATTACTGCGAGCTCCGCCTCGCCGTGCGCCGCGGAGGTAAACGCCGCCTCGAAGGCGGATGGCGGCAGATATACCCCGCCCTCAAGCATACTATGGAAGAATCGGTTATAGCCGGCTCGATCGGTGCGCTTGGCATCGGCAAAGTTGCGAATCGGAGTCTCGCTGAAGAACGGCGTCAGCATGGTTCCCACTCGTTGCACCGTGAGGGGAATGCCCACTGAAGCGGCAGACTTGGCAAGCAGGTAGGCGAATCGAGCGGCCCAGGCTTCGGCGCGCTCCCAAGTTCCCGGTCGACTGAGGACATCCAGGGTCGCGAGCCCCGCGGCCATGGCCAGCGGATTCCCGGACAGGGTTCCCGCCTGATACACGGGGCCGGAAGGTGCGATCTGCTCCATCAGGTCACGGGGACCCCCGTAAGCTGCTGCGGGGAGACCGCCGCCGACCACCTTCCCGATGCAGGTCAAATCGGCCTCGATGCCGTAGAGCACCTGGGCCCCTCTGGGGTGTACCCGCCACCCGGTCATCACCTCATCGAAGATCAGCAGCGTGCCGTGTCGACGTGTGATGGTACGCAGTCCTTCGAGGAACCCGGCCTGGGGCGGCACCACCCCCATGTTTCCCGGTACCGGCTCGACCAACACGGCAGCGATGTCGCCTCCGCGCACCGCGAAGAGCGTCTCCACCGCGCTCAGGTCGTTGAAGGGCAGGATCAGCGTGTCGGCGACCGTGGCGGGCGTGACACCGGGTGAATCCGGGAGACCGAGCGTGGCAACGCCGGAGCCGGCCGCGGCCAGGAGCGCATCGGCGTGACCGTGATAGCAGCCGTCGAATTTCACAATGGCTCGGCGGTCGGTTGCGGCTCGCGCCAGCCGGACCGCGCTCATCACTGCCTCGGTTCCCGAGCTCACGAACCGCACCATCTCCAGCGAGGGGAAGGTGGCTACTACTCGTTCGGCCAGGCGAATCTCGAGCTTGGTCGGCGCGCCAAAGGTCGTGCCCCGCGAGGCCGCCTCGATCACAGCTTCGAGTACCTCGGGGTGCGCGTGCCCCAGAATGAGGGGACCCCAGGACAGCACCAGGTCCACGTACCTGTTGCCGTCCTCGTCCACCAACGTGGGGCCCTCACCCCGAGCGATGAATCGCGGGGTTCCGCCGACGCTCTTGAACGCCCGTACCGGGCTGTTGACGCCACCGGGGAGCACCCGTTGAGCCGCGGCGAAAAGCCGCTCCGACGCAGCGGTTGAGCGCGCGGCGGTGCGTAGATCGGTCATCGCCTGCGCTCCTCGGCAAGCCAGCAGGCGGCGTCCTTGGCATGGTAGCTGATGATCGCGTCGGCCCCCGCGCGCCGCATTCCAGCGAGCGCTTCGAGCACGATCCGGCGCTCATCGATCCAACCCAGCTGTGCTGCCGCCTTTACCATGGAGTACTCGCCGCTCACGTTGTAGGCCAATAGCGGCAAATTGGTCTGCTCCCGCACCGCGCGCACCACGTCGAGGTAGGCCAGGGCAGGCTTGACCATCAGCAGGTCGGCACCCTCCGCCTGGTCCAGCGCTGCTTCGACCAGCGCCTCTCTCACGTTGGCCGGATCCATCTGGTACTGTCGCCGGTCGCCGAACGCAGGCGCGCTGTCCGCCGCCTCTCGGAACGGACCGTAGAACCCACTCGCGTATTTCACCGCGTAGCTGAGAATGGCACGGTCGGAAAAGCCGGCCTCATCCAGCGCGGTTCGAATCGCCGCGACCATTCCATCCATCATCCCGCTTGGCGCCAATACGTCCGCCCCGGCCTCCGCGTGAGTTACCCCGACTCGGCCGAGAATTTCGAGCGTGGCGTCGTTGTCGACCGAACCGTCCCGCAACACGCCGCAGTGTCCGTGACTGGTGTACTCACAGCAGCAGACGTCGGTGAACAAGAGGAGGTCGGGAAAGCGCGGCCGCAGTCGCCGCAAGGCCCGCTGCACGATTCCATCCGGGGAGAAATTCTCCGAGCCGATCTCGTCCTTGGACGCGGGAAGCCCAAAGAGAAGGATGGCGGAAATTCCGAGACTCTGGATGTAGTCGACTTCGCGGTCGAGCACCTCGTCGACCGAGAGCTGGGCGACGCCGGGCATCGAAGCGATCTCGCGCTGCACTCCCCTGCCGTGGACCACGAAGATCGGC
The DNA here is from genome assembly GCA_044867445.1 of Gemmatimonadales bacterium. Lineage (GTDB taxonomy): Bacteria > Gemmatimonadota > Gemmatimonadetes > Gemmatimonadales > GWC2-71-9 > CAVVWJ01. Next base: position 15,148 of record JBIOUY010000087.1, on the reverse strand, counting down.
TGGATGAGGTCCCCAGCACTGAGCTCGTGTTCCCGGACAAGGCGCCGCATCGCCTCGGTGCGCCGGCGCCGGCGGGGTCGGATACTGAGGGGGGAAGGCACGACGGAAGACTAGAAACGGCTCGCGACTCCCGCAACCGGGGCCGGGTCGACCGACTCGGCACAGCGGTTGCGGCGACTAGGCAGAATGAATAGGGTGTTCCGCCGACACCATTAGGAGGTATATCCGAGTTACTATACGATAGTGTCGGCCCTCTCCCACGCGTAATAAGGCAATCACGTAAACTGAAACAGGTTACATCGATGGGTCCCGGGCGGCCTATAGTGCCCCCGGTCACGAGCCAGCACAAGTTCGTATCACCGCTCCGCTCCCTGGGCTCCTGGCACATTCTATACGGATCGTGCGTTCTTCAACACATGTGGTGCTTTTCGCGGCGTCGCAGAGGGTGACTCAGGCGGGCCGCTCAGCAGGATGGAGCTTGCGCGTATGAGAGCCTTCTTCACCATGACGACTGCGACGCTGGGACTCGCCGCGACCGCCTGCGGACCCCACCCGGCCAAGGTAGTCGAGCCCGCCCCAGTCGCCCCCTCGATCGCCATCGTTGGAGCGGTTCTCTGGGATGGAACCGGCCGGGCACCGGTGGCCAACGCGGTCACGTTGGTGCGGAAAGACCGGATCCTGTGCGCAGGTGCGGCCAGCGAGTGCCACGTGCCTGCCGGGGCACGGGTCATCGACGCCCAGGGTCAGTATCTCATTCCGGGCATTATCGACAGCCACGTCCATCTGCTCTTCTTGCTCAATGGCAGCGCCAGCGAGCAGCTAGGACTCGATCTGCGCGACCTGCTGGCCCAGGGTGTCACCACCGTGCGCGACATGGGCAACAACCCGGTCGAGCTGCTCAACCGGGTGCGGGCGCTTAACGTCGCGCCTCGAGTCTATGCCATGCAGCTGGTGGCGGGCCGCCGGTTCTTCTTCAGCGGATTTCACGCTACCCAAACCAATCGGGGCACCATCATCCGGCAGCCCCCGGCCATGGCCATGCAGCAGCTGGGCTGGACCCCCATGCTGTTCAATCCGGGAGACAACCCCGATTCCCTGGTCGCCGCCGCGCGCCGGAATGGAGCGATGGGCCTCAAGCTGTACGCCCAGCTCGATAGCCTCTCGGTCCGCCGCCTCGTCGAAGCCGCCCGTCGGGCCGGAATGCCGGTCTGGGGCCATGGCTGGGTGCAGCCGGCGAGTGCCTTGGAGCAGGCGCGAGCGGGTCAGGACGGCGTGGTGCACGCCGCGGGTTTCGCCGGCGAGCTGTTCACGCCTGCGGAGCGCGACTCACTGGTCAACGACGGCGATCTGCAGACGGCCACCGCGAAAGCGGCGTCGCCGGCCTCCGCCCACGACCCTCGCGTTCTGGCCGCGCTGGACGACATGGCGCTCATGGGAACCATGTTCGAGCCCACCCTCGATGCCGTCCGGCACAGCGTGGCCTCATTCGACTCGCGGCTGCGGCGTATTCCTTCGATCCAGGAAGACTACGCCCGAGCCGCGGCAGGCTTCGGAGTGGAGCTCACCCGCGAAGCTATTCGGCACGGCGTGCGGATCAGCGCCGGCAGCGACCACGTCGCGTACGGCCCCATCGCCGACCGGGCCTCGGTCTTCGGAGAGATGCAGCTTCTGGTCGACTCGATTGGCCTCTCGCCTACGGCAGCCCTCCTGGCAGCCACCCGCGATGCTGCCCGCGCCATCGGGGGCGAGCCGGGCCGGCAGCTCGGCACCATCGAGGCGGGTCACTACGCCGATCTGGTTCTGCTCAGCAAGAACCCACTGCAGGACATCTCGAATCTCGATTCGGTCGAGTGGGTGATGCTGGGTGGACACGTCTGGCGGCCGGGGCAGCTTCGGAGTGGGATTGCGATGAAATAGGCGCGTGGGCTTCGCCCAGGCGGGAGCGCTTCGCGCAGCGGGAACGGCGGGGCGGTCCCGCCTGCGAAGCACCCGCCGCGAAGCACCTGCCGCGAAGCTCCCGCCCTACCGCCCTACCGCTACCGGCAAATCCTCCAACTCCGCCCACTCCGTCCAGGACCCGACGTACACCCGCACCTTGGGGTAGCCCAGGAGATATCGCAGGGTGAAGTGGACGTGGCTTGCCTCGGTCGCGCTGTTGCAATAGGCGATGATGTTCTTGTCCGTGGTGATCCCTTGTGAAGCGTAGGCGGCACGAAGCTCACCGACGCTTTTCCAGACATGACCGAAGCCTTCCTGGGTCAGGTCATCCTGCCAATAGTGATTGATGGCTCCTGGAATGTGGCCCCGTCGCATCTGGGCGCCTGCCTCCCCGGCGTACTGGTCCGGTGGCCTAGCATCCACCAGCAAAGCATCATGGTCGCGCAAGGCGCGCTTCACGTCCCCTAACGTCGCCGTGTCCGGTCGAAAGGCGACCGAGGGAAACCGGGTCACCCGGAGCCGCGGATAATGCTTCGCAATGGAGCGCTGCTCCAGCTCCCATTTGAAGTAGCCGCCATCCAGTACATAGACCTGCTGGTGGCCAAACCCAGCGAGGAGGAACGCCAGGAAAGTGGCGTCGATGTTGTGGGTTTCCCCGGCACTATAGATGACGACCGGTCGATCGAAGCTGAGACCCAGGCGGGAGAACAGCTCGCTATAAGCCTGGGCCGAAAGCAGGCGAGTCGGAATCCCCCCTTCACTGGCCCGGATAGTCTCGGTATTGAGGTATTCGGCCCCGGGCAGGTGGCCCTTGAGGTATATGAACACGTCGGTGCGGACGTCGATCACGGTGACCGGGCGCTCCTGTTGCCAGCGAGCCAGCTCTTCAGTTGAAATGATTCGGGGATGGCCTGCACTGGGAGCGGCGCCAGTCGACGGCGACGGAGGCGCACAACCCCAAAGAGCCAGAACGAGCGCCAGCAATGCTCTTGCCGCGGTTGATCTCATGGCGTCGAGTCCAACCCCATATAGCTCCGCTCCTCTTCCAGATAGATCCGCACCGCGTTTCGCCGCCGGCGAGAGTTGAGGGACACCGGTCGAGTCGCGTCTGCGGGCGGAAGCGCTGCCAATGCGCGCTGCATGGGAATGCCGTGCTCGACTGCCTCGCGCATTTCACCGCGCAGGCTATCGATCTCGGCGCGGGTTCGCGCGACCAGGTTGGCAGCGCGGACCGGAATGGCACCGTGGCCCGGCACCTCGGTAGCCGGTTTCAGGCTGTCGATGAGATCCAGGGTGTGTAACAGCGCTGTCGAGCTTCCGTCGACCACCATCGTCATGCCGTCCTCGATCAGGATGTCTCCGGCAAAGAGTACCCGCTCGGCGGGGAGCCACACCATGAGATCGCCTGCCGTGTGCGCCGCTCCCGGATGGAATACCACAATAGTGCGCCGGCCCAACCGCAATGTGTCGCTGCCGGTCACTGATCGATCGGGCGTGTCGGCGAACTCGAACCCCTGCATCGCTCTTCGCCCGACCACGCGAGTCCAATCTCTCACCAATTCCTTGGGTCCGGCCTCGGCGGCCAGAACCCTACGGTCCGGGTGGGCGATGACCCGCGCGCCGGCACGTCGAAAGACGATCGCGCCGAAGTGATGATCCGGGTGATGATGGGTCAACACCAACCATTTGACCGGCTGTGACGTGGTGGCTCGTATGGTTCGGAGGAGGCGCTCGCCGTCCCTGGGACTGGCCAGAGCATCAATCACCACAACGCCCTCGGCGGTCACGATGAATCCAGCGTTCGGCCGACCTTCGGAGCCACGATTGGTATCACCCAGGACCGCGTAGACCCCGCTCGCCAGGGTACGGATCGGCAGCGTCGGCGACGGTACGGTGTCCGCCACGGTCGTTCGAACGCCGAGCGGAAGCGCAGCCAGAATAAGGGAAAGATGGAGGGACACGCGAGTCGAACCGTCCCGGAGGGAACCCCTGGAGGAGCTCGCGGTCAGGCCGAGGTAAAGACGATGTTGACCGACTGCTTGAAGGAGCCACCCTTGTTGTCGGTCCAGACCATTGTCAGGGGCGCTTCCGTGTCTGCTCTCAGCGTAAAGCTCACGACCGGGTCGCGGCTGATGCCCGAGGTCCAGTCGAACCGAGCGATCTCATCGGTACCGTAGGTCACGACCACGGTAGAGATAAAGTAGGCGGGAATCGGCTTTCCTGCAGCGGTCCGGAAGAAGCCGGTGTCCATGGGGTGAGAGATGATCGCGTTGACCAGGATGACGTCTCCCCGTCTGATCCGATCCGGCACCCGAATTCTGGCGTCCCCGATCCCGGCGCTCATCATCCGCACCCGTTGAGCGTTACCAGGACACGAGCGTAGTCCGCCCAGACCTCGCCCGTGCTGGTTTCGACGATCGCACGCACCCACGTTGTGCGCTTCATTTTGATGCGAGTGGAGATCGAGACACTCCCGATGGCAGGAGTCAGGTGGAACGCGGCGAGATGGGGGTCGGGATTGTGATCGACGATGAGATGTACGCCCTTGATGTGCTGATCCGGCGTCATCGGGAGATCACTCTCAATGATCACCGGCACCACCCGCCCGTCCTCGGCAACGGCGGGCATGTCGAGCGACACATGGCCCTTCCGAATGGGGCGATTGCCGAAGAGGGTCTTCAGGATCCGGGCGACCTCCTCGTTGGGTACTTCGGGATCCTCTGGACCGCTCGGGGGTTCGGCCCAGGCGAGCAAACGCTCGCTCCGGAGAACCGCCCCCGAACCAAGCAGCCCCGCGACCGCGAGCCCCCAGCTTCGCAGGAATGCCCGGCGAGCGAGCTGGTCGCTCAGCGATGTGGCGTCCTTCCCGTTATCCATTGGCATAGGACCCAAGCTTGAGCCGCGGCAGAGCTCAAGTCAAGCCAAAAACTCGGCTGCGAGCGCCAGACCGGACAGGATTCAGGACAGGGGTGTGTCCCCGTCTCCGATTGAGGGCGCTACCCGATTGCGCCCTCAAGCCGACCCCTGGGGACGGGGTGTAGAAGTGGCGTGTAGAAGTGGCGTCCTCTCAAGGTCATATCGGCTGAGGGGCCGTTTTCCCGAGGGCGCGCGGCAAGCCGCGCGTCGGAGGCTTGGGGAACAGGGATCTGCAACTTGTGTCACCCCCCTGGCGCTGCTACTTTAAATCGTTCAGCCGCAAAGCGATGTGGGAGCGTTCCTCACCTCCTCTCCCCTAGCCGAGGCACCGTGGATACACAGGAACTTCAACAGGTCGCGCTGTTCGAGAAATGCCGTCAGTTCACGAAAGCGCGCGAGCTGCAAGCGGCCGGCCTCTATCCGTATTTCAACCCGATCTCGGAATCCGAGGACACCGTCGTCGTCATCGACGGTCAGAAGCGGATCATGCTCGGGTCCAACAACTACCTGGGGCTAACCCACCATCCGAAGGTATTGGAGGCGGCGGCGCGTGCCCTGACCCGCTACGGGTCGGGATGCACCGGAAGCCGGTTCCTCAATGGAACCCTCGACCTCCACGAGAGGCTCGAGGCCGCCCTGGCCGAATTCGTCGGGAAGGACGCCTGCCTGGTCTTCTCGACTGGGTACTCGGCCAACCTGGGCCTCATCTCGGGTCTGGTGAGCCGGGGTGAGGTGGTCTATCTGGACAAGCTGGATCATGCCTCGATCGTCGACGGCGCCAAACTGTCCTATGCTGAGACCGAGCGTTTCAACCACGGCGATTTGGGCAACCTTGAGCGTCGGCTGGAGCGCAATGGGTCCGGCCGTGGCGCCATGATCGTGGTGGACGGCGTGTACTCGATGGAAGGCAATATCGCCGACGTGCCCAACCTGAGCCGGTTGGCCCGGAAGTACGGCGCGGCCCTGGCGCTGGACGACGCCCACGCGCTGGGCGTATTGGGCCCGAATGGTGACGGAACGGCTGCCCACTTCGGCATGACCGACGAGGTGGACATCATCGCCGGTACCTTCTCGAAGTCGCTTGCCTCGATCGGCGGCTTCGTGGCGGCCTCCGACAACGTGGTGCACTACCTCCGCCACCACAGCCGTCCCCTCATCTTTACGGCCTCGCTGCCCCCGGCGAACACCGCCGGCGTCTTGGCTGCGCTTCAGGTGCTTCAGGACGAGCCGGAGAGACGCGATCGCCTTTGGGCCAACACCAGACGGCTCCACGAAGGGTGCCGCAGCCTCGGATTCGATATCGGGCCGACCGAGACTCCGATCGTTCCGGTGCTCATCGGACCGTTGGAGAAGACCTTCCTGATGTGGCGCCGTCTGTTCGATGCCGGGGTGTTCACCAACCCGGTGGCCCCACCGGCGGTGCCCCCTACGCAATGCCGGCTCCGCACCAGCCTCATGGCGACCCATACGTTCGAGCAGATCGATTTCGCGCTGGAGCAGTTCGCGCGGATCGGCCGGGACCTGGGGGTAATCTGAAGCAACCCGTGCGCGTCCGAGCGACGCGCGACCGGCGGGATCTCAGACGATTCATCGATCTGCCCTACCGACTTCATGCGCGGGACCCGCTCTGGGTCCCGCCGTTGCGTCGGGACGTGGAAACTCTTCTCTCCCGCAGCAAGAATCCCTTCTTTGAGCACGCCGAGGTGGAGTACTTCGTGGCCGAGCGAGCCGGCGAGGTGGTTGGACGAATTGCCGCCATCAGCAACCGGCTCCATAACGAGACTCACAGCGATCGGGTTGGATTCTTCGGCTTCTTCGAGTGCATCGAGGATCAGGGTGTCGCCGAGGCGTTGTTCGCGGCGGCGAGCCAATGGTGTGGACAGCGCGGACACGATGTGCTCCGGGGACCGGCTTCCTTCTCCGTTAACGATGAATGCGGGCTTCTGGTGGAGGGATTTGATACCCCGCCGGTCCTGATGATGCCCCACAATCCACGATTTTACCCGAGGCTCCTGGAGCAGGCGGGCTTCACCCCCGCCAAAGACCTGTTCTGTTATGAGGGTCGCGCTCCGGCCGGTGATGCTGCCGATCGGGTTAGCCGCGCGGCCGAGCTGATGCAGAGGCGCTACGGTATCACTCTCCGCTCCCTGAACATGGGCGACTTCGACCGCGAGGTCGAACGGATCAAGCAGCTCTATAACGAGGCCTGGGAAAAAAACTGGGGCTTCGTACCCATGACCGATCGGGAGCTAGACCATCTGGCGGAGCAGTTCAAGCCGGTGGTCTTGCCCGATCTGGTGACGTTCGCCGAGAAGGATGGTCGTACGGTGGGCTTCTCAATCGCGCTCCCCGACCTGAATGTCGCGTTCCAGCGCAACCGGGGGGGAGGTTTCCTCCGCGGTGTGTTGACGGCGCTGTTCCTGCTCAAGACCAAGCGCATCTCGCGACTTCGAGTGCTTCTCCTGGGAATCGTTCCTGAGTTTCGGGGCAAGGGTCTGGATGCCGCCTTATACCATTGGATCTGGAAGAAGGCGATCGCGAACGGGATCTACTGGGGGGAAGCCGGCTGGATTCTGGATGACAATGCGGCCATGAATGCCGGGATGGTGAAGCTCGGCTGGACCCACTACAAGACGTACCGGTTGTATGACCGCTCCCTATGAAGGCGCTGGTCACCGGCGCCACCGGATTCGTCGGTAGCCATCTCACCGAGGCGCTGCGCCGGCGGGGAGACGAGGTGACCGTATTGGCCCGCTCGGCGGCCAAGGCGGGCGGACTGGCGCCCCTCGAGATCCGGGTGATCAAGGGAGATCTGCACGACGCGCAGGCGCTCGCGCAGGCGGTCGAAGGACAGGACGTGATTTATCACGTGGCGGGCGTGATAGCGGCCCGCACCGAAGCCGATTTCTTCCGGGCCAATCGCGATGGCACGGCCCAACTGACGACAGCGGCCGAACGCGGCGGAAGCCCGCGGTTCGTCTTCGTCTCGTCGATGGCCGCCGCGGGTCCATCTCGCCGGGGCACTCCGCTGGATGGCACCGAACCGGCTCGGCCGGTTACCGCCTACGGCCGTAGCAAGCTTGCGGCCGAACAGGTGGTTACCGGCAGCAATCTCCCCTGGTCGATCGTTCGCCCTCCGATGGTGTATGGCCCTCGCGACCTGGAAGTGCTCAAGGTTTTTCGCCTTGCCCGCCTGGGCCTGGCGCCGGTGTTCGGCGACGGCACCCAAGAGCTCTCTGCGATTCATGGCGCCGACCTCGCAGGGGCGCTCACGGCTGTCGGGACTTGCCCCCGCGCGGTTGGACGAACCTACTATTCGTGTCATCCGCAAATTTTTACCAGCGCCGAGTTCGTCCAAGCAGTCGCCGCCGCCATGGGGCGCACCGTTCGGCTTATCCGCCTCCCACTTGGTGTGGGGAAGGTGGCCCTTCGGATCACCGAGCTCTCCGCCCGACTCGCGCGGCAGGCCACCATTCTGACAACGGACAAGGCCAACGAATTCTTTCAGGCCGCCTGGACGGCTGACTCCACTCCGCTTACTCGAGACACCGGGTGGAGCCCGGCCTTCGACTTGCCGCGAGGCTTAGCCCAGACCTATGCCTGGTACCGGAGCGCGGGGTGGCTGTAGCCGTGAGGGGGTCAGCCACTGCGACGGCCTCGGCCACGCGCACGCGCCTTCAGGCGGTGGACATCCTCCTCCTGGGCTACCTCAGCGTGATTTCGCTGGTGGCGCTCGAGCGCGCGTCACGGAATCCGGGCTGCTGGTGGCTACTCGGCGCTCATCTGCTCTTTGGAGTGCTGCTGGTGCTGGTGACCCGTCCCGGTCTGGGAAGGATGGGCCGGATGCTGCGGGAGCTGTACCCGCTGTTGATTCTCATCGGGCTCTACGGTGAGCTGGACGTGTTGAACGGAATCAACGGGCTTCCGGTCCATGATTCCATAATCCAGCGCTGGGAGCTCGCGCTCTTCGGCACGCAGGTGAGTCGCCTATGGTGGCAGGAGCTGCCGAGCCGATTCTGGTCGACCGTGCTTCACGGCGCCTATTTCTCCTACTACCTGATCGTCTCGATCCCGGCGTTCTACTTTGCATGGAGAGGACGACTAGGGAATCTCCGCGAGTTCGTTCTCTGCGTGATGATCACCTTCGTGATCTGCTATCTGGCATTCGTGTTCTACCCCGTGGCCGGGCCATACTACGTCTTTCCACATCCGTCCGGATGGTTCACCGACAACAGCCCGGCGCGGCTGGTGTACGCCATCCTCGCCACTGGAAGCTCATATGGCGCGGCGTTCCCGAGCTCCCACGTGGCGGCCAGCGCCGCGGCGACGATCTCGGCCTGGCGGGGCTCCCGCACCTTGGGCGCCTTGCTCGTGCTCCCGACTGTGCTCTTGAGCATCGGTGTGGTGTACTGCCAAATGCACTACGGTGTGGACGCGCTGGCGGGGCTAGGGTTGGGCGTGCTGGCGGCGGGGGCCACGGGGATACGGCGTGAAACGTGAAAAGTGAAACATGAATGGGCGAGGTGAAACGGACTGGGGCCGCGAATCGCCGCGGCCCCTTTCACGTTTCACGTTTCCCCTTTCACGGTCTTTACTGGACCGTGATCTTCCCGTGCATTTTCAGGGCAAGGTGGGGGAGACAGTAGAACCTGTACTCGCCCTTGGGTGCTTTAGCGAAGCTCACCTTGTAGACGGCATCCTGCTCGGTGAGGAGGTTGGACTGGAGCGGGGCCATCTGATCCGGCATGCCTGCCTTCAGGGCATCGGCGGCGCCTGAGGGGATGCTGTCGGGCCAGAACGAGACGTTGTGCGGCCCGCCGCTCTTGTTGTGGAACTGCACCACGTCGCCCGACTTGATGGTCAATTGGTCCGGAACGTACTTGTATTGCCCCCCCTCCAGAACCATGTTCACATCGTGCGTCGCGCCGGTTGCACCAGGCGCCGCAGGCGCGGCGGCAGGCGCCTTTTGCTCGGGAGTCGTTGTCGTCTGCTCACTGGTCTTCTTCTCGCCGCCGCCGCAGGCAGCAAGGACGGTGGCCAGCGCCGCCATCAAGGGAATCACACGCATCGCCGCTCTGCCTCCGAGTACTGGAATGTTTTCCACCTTTGTGAACCCTTTCACAAGAGCTCAATAATACTGCCGATTCGGTTGAAAGTAAGTGTCCTGAGTCACGGGCCGTCCGGCATACGATCACCATTACCTTAGACGTCTATGGCATCTCCTGGCTCGGCATCAGGCTCGACTGCCTCGGCAGCGCCGCGGTGCGGTGGAATGGGGGCCCACTGCATGGGCCTGCGCGTGACCCTCCGGATTGGAGAGCTGGAGGAAGGCCCAACTTCGCTTGACCACGAGGCGACTTGGCTCCTGGGGCATACTGAGCGGATCAGCTTCGCCGAGCTGTGGGAGGATGAGGGAGACCTCTACGTCGAGGCGGTGCTGCACGTGCCCTGTCGCTACCTGCACCAGGAGAACGGCAGGTCGCACTGTCAGGCTCATGGGTTTCGAGGCCCCACGCCACGGGGGCCCCGACGGGTGAAGCAGCCTCTGCAGTTGGGCAACGACCGGTTCGTAGTAGTCGATGATTGTCGCCCTACCGTCCGCGTGCTGCCCTTCCCTTCTAGTCCTCGGTCGCTTCCCGTGCTGGACAATCCGTGCGCGACGGCGCCCTGCCGCACGTCGGACAATCAGCGGGGATCGGCTTGTTGTCGCGACCTCCAGATCGAGATCATGTGCACTCGAAACCAGCGTCGCCTGGAGGCCCTGGTGCGGTCACGCCGTTCGCCCTATCTGTGTAAGATAGAGCGGGAGGGAGACTTCTCGATCGAAGCGGAAGTGATTTCCGCCTGTGGCTACCTGGAGGAGGACAGTGTGGGTTGCACCCTGCACGGACGGAAACGGAGCGACGGCCGGCCGGCCAAGCCTGATCTGTGCAGTGAGTGGCCCCCTAAGGACCAGGACCTGCACCCGGGGTGTGTGTTCGCTCCCGGCGCAAGGCGGCGGCTCTCGAAGCGGACATAGACTGCCAAGTGTGCAAGGCGAGAGCAGTTGGCCGTCTCAAGGTCGATCCCGGCCGCCCCGAAACCTGGGCAGGCCAGATCCCCGCGGCTTCAGCCGCCGCTAGTTGAACCCTTCCGGCAAGGTGTCCGGAGGTACAGTGACCGACGAGCTGGAGCAGCTCTATCAGAGCACCTATACCGCGGTGGTGCGCTTCCTTTATCGGAAGGTCTGGGACGCGGAGCGGGCCGAGGATCTGGCCCAGGAAGTCTTTGTCAGGGCCCTGGCACACCGTCCGGAGAAGCCACGGGCCTGGGTTTTCGCGGTGGCCGCTAATCTAGCTCGGGACGAGGCCCGGGCGGCGGTGCGGCGCAAACGGCACCTCACGCTGCTCAAAGGCGATCCGATTGCGCAACCTGCGGTCGCTCCGGCGGCAGACGATACCGTCGAACACGACGAGCAGGTCGCATCAGTGCAGGAGGCACTGAATACGCTGACGATGAGGGATCGGGAAATCCTGCTGTTATGGGATGCGGGGCTCAGTTATCCCGAGATCGCGGCTCAGACTGGGTTAGCGGTTGGAGCGGTGGGTACCACCCTTGCGAGGGCACGGCGTCGGCTGGTCGAAGCCCACGATCGTCAACAGTCGAACACGGGGACCGATGCGGCACATTCCTGAGGACGAGCTGCACGCCTATCTGGACCAGGGGCTGAGCCGGTCGCAGTGCGTCGAGATCGAGAGTCATCTCGCCGATTGCCCCGCCTGCCAGGCCACCCGCGACCGCATTGCGGCGCTGCGGGACCGGACCACCGCCCTGCTGGCCCGGCTGGCGCCTGCACGCACGCTCCCACCCGCCTTCGACACCCTTCGACGGCGCGCAGCGGAGCAAGCGTCGGAGCGCCGGCGGCGGCTACAAAACGCCCTCTGGGTCGCGAGCCTTGCGGTTGCGGTCGGTCTGGGATGGGCCGGCAGCTACTTTCTGGGCCCCGCATCGGCGCGGCGATCGCCGGAGCGCGTGGCCAGGGCAACGAGCCCCCGCTCCCAGTCACAGCCGAGCCCCAACGAATCCCCCAAGACAGCGATAGCAGTGAAGCAGCCCGCGGCTGCTCGTCCCCCCGCAGCAGGGCGCGATTCGATGCCGCGTCGGGTGAAGCCTCGCCCGGCAGAGGTGAAGAAGGCCGCTCGTGAGGTCAGGTCCGACTCGGCCACTGCTGCCGCGCTTGCGGTACTCAATCCTTCTCCGGCGTTGGAGCTCACGGTGCTGGACACCTCCCGTTCGGAGGGGAGTGAGTTCGGCGGCATGTGGCGGACGATGTCCTGGGACGGCGCACAGGCCGAAGCGGGACAGCCGCTGCCGCATATCGATGGCCTTCCGGTGGTGCAGGTGCAGGTGCAGACCGGTGAGCAGGGTCAGCGTCCGCTCATGGTAGTGGCACAGCAGCTGTCATCTGGGGAGGTAATCCGGACGATTGAAGGGCCGGCAACCGACGTGTCCCAGCTGCTGGCGCGGCGTGCAACGAGCGATCCGGACTCCATCGTTCTCCGAACGGATTCCAGCACCCCTCGACACGATGTCGTGGGTCAGGCCATGGCGATGCAGGTAGGCGACCGGATGCTGGCGATTACCGGCTCCCTCCCGCCCGACAGTCTCCGAGCAATGATCCGACGGTTGAATGTGGAAATGAGGAGTAAGTAAGCTGACAGCTGACAGCTAACGGCTAACGGCTAACGGCTAACAGCCAAAAGTCCTGAACGGTCAGATCCCAGAAACACGCGACCCTCCGGTTATATGCCGGAGGGTTTTTTGTTCTCTGAGCCGCTTAGCTGTTAGCTGTTAGCTGTTAGCTGTTAGCTGTTAGCCGTTAGCTGTTAGCTGTTAGCTGTTAGCTGTTAGCTGTTAGCCGTTAGCTGTCAGCCTACCTCGGCCTTTCCCTTCTCTCAATCAACTCCGGCGCGACATAGTCCTTGGGAGTCTCCTCGTGCTCGAATTCCGCCGACACGATCGCATGGCCGCGCTCCCGGTCTAGGGTAATGCGGGCGAGCCGGGGCGAGATCATCGGGAAGGTCCGGGCAAACAGCGCATAGCACAGTAGAAAGAGGCCCAGGAAGAGGAGTGTGGGGCCAAGTTCCGGCAACTCGAATCGGGGTCCCGGGAGCGCGGTCACCGAGGGCATTACCAGCAGGTATCGCTCCAGCCAGAGTGCAACCAGGCTCACGGTCGCGAAGAAGCCGAGGGTAACCCGGACCTTCTTGGGTGCGACCCCGAGCAACCCGAAGAACGGCACCAGGAACATCCCGATGCCCACCGCCGTCCCAATCGGGAGCCAGTGGCCCCAGAGGCGAGAGAACACGAACCCGGTTTCCTCGGGGAGATTGCCATACCAGATCACCAGAAACTGGGCCCACATGAGATAGGTCCAGAACACCGTAAATCCGAAGCAGAGCTTCCCCAGATCGTGTCGCTGCTTGGGCGAGACCAGATCGCCGACCCCCAGATGAGCCGCGCCATAGAGCATCATCAGCACCAGCAGCATGTGGCCGCCAAGGAACGACCCCATGAAATAGAACCCGCCCAGCAGGTTGGAGTACCAGTGGGGCTGCAGCGCCATGACTCCGTCGAACGCCACGATGGTGGCGACATAAGCGTAGAGCACGACGTAGAGTGGCGCTAACCGCCGGAGCAGGGCTTCCTGCGCCGCTGCCGAGACTGCACTGCCATCGTAATGGCGCGTCCAGCGCTCGAAGAGCGGACGGCGACCGGGGCCAGCGGTCGTTCGAGTGTCGAACATGTCCGGCACCAGATCGGCCCGCACCAGCTTCCAACCGATGGTCGCCAGGACAGTCAAGCCGATGGCCAGCCGGGCAAACATGAACTCATGAGAGAGCCAGACCGCCTTGCTATGCTGCATCTCATGCAGTGCGTTCTGCATCGGCCCGTAGATCGAGGGGTATCCCACCGTAAAGATCAGCAGCAACCCCAGCAGCGAAATCGGCAGGAACGCGATCGACGCTTCGGCGAAACGGATCACCAGACCGGACCACTTGGCGTTGGTAATCTTCTGCACTGCGGCGAAAGCCACGCTGCCTGTCGCCAATCCCGTGAAGTACAGCCAGTTCACGTGGAAGAGCTGCCAGGCGCGGTCGGCTTTGCCTCCGCCGAGTGCCTGGAAGAAGAAGATCAGCCCCAACACGGTGAAGCCACCACCCACACCGAGGAACAGGTCGTATCGTCCGGCGAGCGAACGCGCGACCAGGCGCTGTCGAATGACCGGACTCATTGAGGTGGCTCCCCGGTCGAGCCCGTGGCGCTGGCTGCCGGCGGAATCGGGGCGAGCGCCGCCGCCGGCTCCTGGGGTGCCGGGCTTGCGCCCTGCAGCTTCCGCACGTGGTTCACAATGGCCCAGCGATCACGCGGGAGATACACCTTGTCGCCATAGCGTGGCATGACCCCTCGGCCGTAACGGATGATGCTGTAGATGTACCCATCGCTATACCCGCGGGCTCGCCCGGTGAGCAGCGAGGGTGCCCCAATCCGGCTCGAGACCGTCCCCTTGGCATCACCGGCCGGACCATGGCAGACCGCACAGTAGGTCTGGAAGAGCGTGTCTCCGGCGGCATCGACCTCACGCGGGATAACGGCAACGGCGGGTCCGCCGGGCCAGGGCTGAGTGTTTGAACCAGCAGCGAAGGGATTTTGGAGCGCGTTCGCCGTCGTGACTTTGCCAGTGGACCACTCTCCCAACCAATCAGGCTCACCGCCGGTTACCGGCACGGCTCCGGTGGGGGTGTATCGCGGCACGGCGGCGGTCTGATACGGCCGGAGGTACCGGGCGTGGATCATGTGATCGAACCAGGGGATCACGTGCCATAGATCATCGGGAGAGGGGACCCGGTTGTACCATACGTCGCACGCGGTGGAGAGGATCGCAAGCAGGACGATGACTAACGGGAGGCGGGGAAAGCCGAAGCCCCGAGCAACGCGAGGGGGAAGCCAGGGACCTCTCCTCGACACCCGCACGCCCCACCTACGCGGCTTCATGCCGGACCTCCACCGCTCCCGCGGTGCGGAGCAGTTGCTCGATCGCTCGAATCTGATCGGAGGTCGTCGGCACGAACACGCCGATGTGATCGTCACTGTACTTGGGATCGTAGGCGATGCCCCGCTTGCCCATCAGCACCGAGAACAGGGCAACGGCCGCCACCGTACTGAGCGCACCCAGGAGGATGGTAAGCTCGAACGCGATGACCACATACGGCGGCACTGATCCGATGGGCTTCCCTCCCACGACCACCGGCCA
>JBIOUY010000086.1:0-5343 GCA_044867445.1 Gemmatimonadales bacterium | reverse complement strand
GCGGATGGGACCGACCAGGAATTGCTGGCCCCCTTCGACTACGGCGCCACTGGCAGCTCCAATGCTCCTGAGTGGTCCCCCGACGGTGCCAACGTCGTCTTCCACCGCGAAGTGTCCGGTAGTCCGCAACTCTTTCTCGTCGACGCTGCCGGGGGCCGGGTGCGGCAATTGACGTCGGCTGGCCGGAACGAGGACCCAACCTGGGGGCCCGACGGACGCCACGTTGCCTTCATCTCCGATCGCAGCGGACAACGCCAAATCTGGATCATCGATACCGAAACCGGTCGGGTCCGCCAGCTCAACACCCCGGGGGCGGCCCGGCTTCCATCGTGGTCCCGGCGTCTCGGCCGGGCCGCGGCAGCCTCGAACCCCTGAATCCGGAGAGATGATGCGCGCTTCCTCCCTGCTGATGCTCCTTTCCACGATCGCGATCGCCGTCGGATGCGGCGGGAAGAAGCCGCCGGAAGAACCGGCGCCTCAGCCGGCGCCGACGCCGGCTCCCACGCCGCCGGCTCCCGCGCCGGATAACAGCGCTGAACTGGAGCGCAAGCGCATGGCCGAGGAAGCCGAAGCGCGGGCAAAGGCCCTCAAGGCCGATCTCGCGGCAATGATCAACTTCGACTACGATCAGGCCACGATTCGTCCGCCGGACGAGGCGACGCTCGATCGGAAGGCTGCGGTCCTCCAGGCCAACCCGAATGTGAAGATGCGGATCAGCGGTCACGCCGACGAGCGCGGCTCGGACGAGTACAACCTGGCCCTCGGTAACCGGCGCGCGGCGGCGGCCAAGCGGTACCTCGAAAACAAAGGGGTGGACGGCGGACGGCTGGAAGTGGTCTCCTACGGTGAGGAGCGGCCGCTCAACCCCGGCCACGATGAGACCGCCTACGCCCAGAACCGCCGGGATGAATTCGAGGTCACCGCCGGGGGCGATAACCTCGTTGCACCGCAGTGAGCTCGAGATTCAGGGCCCTGGCGGGCGCGTTCGGCTGCTTACTGCTGGTCGGAGCCGGCCTTCAGGGGTGTGCATCCAAGGGTGACGTGCAGACGGTACAGTCGGAGCTGACGCTGCTCAAAGCGGAGTCCAGTCGCCGCGACTCCGCTCGAGCTGCCCAGCTCGCCCAAGTCATGCAGCTGCAGCAGCGGATCATGGATTCGCTGACGGCAAGCAGGCATGCCATGGGTCAGCTCAAGGGCGACGTGGCGACCGACCTGTACAACATCCAGCAGCAACTGGTGCAGTTGCAGGAGCTGACGGGACAGAGCCAACAGCGACTCACTGAGCTCCGCACTCAGCTCGAGGCCCGGGGCGCCGAGATCCAATCGACTGGGGCGGCGCCGCCGGACAGTGCCCAGCCGGCCAACCCCACGGCCGCGGCTGCCTCGGCCGACCAGATGTACGAGGCCTCGCTGGCCCAGCTCCGGAGAGGAAGCACTTCCACGGCGAGGCTCGGTCTGCGTGAGATGCTGCGGGTCTATCCCACCAGTCCGCGGGCGCCCGACGCGCTGTACTTCATCGGCCAGAGCTTCGCCTCCGAGAACCCCGATTCCGCGGCCGCCTACTACAGCCAGGTCGTCGATCGGTACGCCACCTCACCGCGTGCGGCGTCGGCGCTCTACAACCTCGGCCTGCTTGCCGAACGGCGGAAGGACAACGCCAAGGCGAAGGATGCTTATCAGCGCGTGGTGCAGAAGTATCCCCAATCCGACGAAGCCGCTCTGGCCCGTGACCGACTGAAGGCGCTCGGGCGCTAAGCCCGGGCGCTCCCGTCCCATGACCGGCTCCGCAGGGGAAATGCCTTTCCTCGAGCACCTCGAGGAACTGCGCTCCCGCATCCTCCGGTCGCTCGCTGCCGTGGTCGTCGGATTCGGGATTGGCCTCTGGCTCGTCCAACGCTTTCAGCTCGTCAGTCTCCTCAAGGCTCCCATCGCCCCCTACCTGACCGGCGGCAAGCTGGTCGTTACCAGCCCGACCGATCCGGTGCTGATCGTCTTCAAGCTCGGCTTTCTGGTGGGCGTGGTGCTGGCTTCGCCGGTCATTCTCTGGCAGGCCTGGGCATTCCTGGCACCGGCCCTCTACCAGCGGGAAAAGCGCGCCCTGGTCCCTTCGCTGTTCGTGGGGTTGCTGCTGTTCCTGACCGGTGGGGTGCTGGCCTATCTGTTCGTGGTTCCCCAGGCGCTGCGGGTGCTCTTCAGCTTCCAGACCGAGGCGATCGCGCCGTTCATTACCTACGACGCGTACTTCGATTTCGTGCTGCAGGTGGTCCTGGCGTTGGGACTCTCCTTCGAGCTGCCGCTGGTCATCATCATCCTGTCCTGGCTCGGGGTGATCGGACCGGCGGAGCTCAATCGCTTCCGACGGTATGCGATCGTCCTTGCGTTCATCGCCGGCGCCGTGCTCTCCCCGGGCACTGATCTGGTGTCCATGGTGATGATGACCATCCCCCTCATCCTTCTCTATGAAGCAGGAGTCGCGGGGTCGGTGCTGGTCCATCGGCGACGCCGCCAGGCCGCGATCGCCGCGCTGGTGCTGTTGGGGCTGGGCCTGGCCTATTCGCCCGCTCAGGCGCAGGTGCCAGCCCAACGCCGCCAGTTCCAGACTCCCCGCAGGGATTCGCTGCTGGACTCGACCCGGGCCCGTCCGGCGCAATCGCTCGATAGCGCCACCGCCCGTCGCCTGGGGCTCCCAACGGCGCCATCCCGCAGCTTTGCGCCGCCTGACTCGGTGACCACCGAATTGCTCGGCCGCCGGGGATATCAGACCACCCGGTTCAAGGCAGACTCGGCGACGGTCTTCATTGGTGAGCACCGAGTGCGCCTCGAGGGCCGGGCACTTACCGAGCGACAAGGCTCGCTGCTCGAGGCCGATACCATCAGCTATCGGCGCGACAGCTGCATGCTGGACGCTGCCGGCGAGCCCCGTCTGTTCGACCGGGGGCAAGTCCTGGTTGGTGAGGGGATCCGCTATGACTCTTGCCGGCGCCGGGGGGTGGTGAACGAGGCTCTCACCAACTTTACCGAGGGCTCGACCGTCTGGTTTCTGCGCGGCAACGTGTCCCAGGACTCGAGCTCGAGCCGAATCTTCGCCGGCTCGAGTGAGATCACCAGCTGCGATCTGCCGATCCCGCACTATCACTTCTCGGCCAAGGAAGTGAAGTGGGCATCGAAAAACATGCTGGTGGCCCGTCCAGTCGTCCTGTACGTCCGCGACGTTCCGATTCTCTGGCTTCCGTTCGTCTTCCAGGATGTGCGCCCGGGCCGGCACTCGGGCATCCTGATTCCGCAGTTCGGGCTCAACGATCTCGTCCGACCCACCCGGACCTACAATCGCCAGGTCACTAACGTGGGTTACTACTGGGCCCCGAATGATTACCTGGACTTCACCGCCCGGCTTGACTGGTTCGCCAACCGCTACGTCCAGTACGGTGTGAGCAGCGAGTACAACTGGCTGAACCGGTTTATGAGCGGGAGCATCGGGTTCAACGAGCAGCGACAGATCGAAGGGGGCAAGGGACTGACCCTCCGGTGGGACCATCGACAGACCTTCAACTTGACCACCAACCTGAATCTGGCGCTCAACTATGCCAGCAATACGGCGGTCGTGCGCCGCAATGCGCTCGACCCGCTGCAGAACACTCAGCAGATCACCAGCTCGCTCAATTTCTCCAAGCGCTACCGGTGGGGAACGGTCACGCTGGGCGGCAACCGGCGGCAGGACCTGACCGACGGCAGCGTGCAACAGCTGCTGCCGGCGCTCACACTCTCACCGTCGCCCATCGCGCTGGGGTCGAGCATCACTTGGTCGCCCGGGCTCAGCCTGACCAACAATACGACCTCGAAGACGGCGTTGCCCGATCTGATCCAGGTTCTTCCGGGCGGTGTGGTCGACACCTTCACCCAGACCGGCAGCAGCCGGGTCACCGCCTTGAATTTCGATACCCCGATTCGGTTCGGCTCGTTCAATTGGCAGAACTCGATCGCGGTTCAGGACCAGACCACGACCGCGAGGCAAACCCAAAGCTTCAAGATCGATAATCCGGTGACTCCCGATCCGACCGATTCGATCACGGTGGCTACCACGTTTCCGGGCGACTTCCAGAGCTCTCTCGATTGGAACACCGGCATCAACCTGCCGACGCTCTTCCGCGGTTCCTGGAAGTTGCAGCCCTCGCTCGGCATTGCGAACAGCACCTCGGGCCCGTTCGCGATTCGCAATCGGAACACCCACGGCGACTTCGTGTACCAGGGCAAGCGCTTCCGCTTCGGGGTCACGGCTTCGCCCACCCTGTTCGCGTTCTTCCCGGGTTTCGGGCCACTCAGCCGCATCCGGCACAGTTTTTCGCCGGTGATCTCCTTCGATTTCCAGCCGGAGGCCAATGTGCCCGCTGCCTATGCAGCGGCCATCGCCGTTCCCGGACAGCCGGTCACTCTCCGGAGCGATGCCACCGAGCGGGTGAGCGTGTCGCTCTCGCAGACTTTCGAGGGCAAGCGGCGGCTCCCCGCGGGCGACACCACCGGGGTGGAGGCGAGCAAACTTCGGCTGCTCAGCATCAGCACCAGCGCCCTCACCTACGACTTCGAGCAGGCCAAGAAGCCGGGTCGGACCGGCTGGGCAACAGATGCCATAACCAACTCGGTCCTCAGCGATCTCCTGCCCGGCTTCAATCTCAGCCTGACCCACGATCTCTGGCGGGGACCGGTGGGAACGGACTCGGCCAAGTTCGCTCCTTTTCTCCAGAACGTCAGCGCCAGCTTTGCGATTTCAGGGAATACTTTTCGAGCCATCGGCTCGATCTTTGGATTGGGCGGCAAGCCCAGCGGGACGCGCGGCAAGGAAGAAGTGCCCTCGTCCTACGTGGCCGAATCCGGAAGACGCCCTCGCCCCGGGTCCTTCTTCAGCACCACCCAGGCGCCGCTTCGACGCGGGGGACGAGCCTTCACCGCCAATTTCAACTACTCCCTTTCCCGCACCCGGCCGGAGGAATCGGTCGCCGGGACCACCGGCGACCGTCAGAATCTGGGGTTCAGCACCACCTTTTCGCCGACCCCGTTTTGGGCGCTCTCCTGGTCCTCGCAATACAACATCACGGACGGGAGATTCGAGGATCAGGTGGTGCGGCTGGAGCGAGACCTTCACGAATGGCGAGCCGGATTCAACTTCGTGAAGAACGCGAACGGGAATTTCGCCTTCTATTTCTCGATCTACCTGAGCGATCTGCCCGACCTCAAGTTCGACTACGATCAGACCACCTTTGAGCAGTAGGTGTCACCTAGGAGGGACGCAGAGGACGGAGAGGGCGGAGAGGACGTCAAGCCGCTCTGGTTCATGGCTTTGGGTCACTG
>JBIOUY010000085.1:0-6904 GCA_044867445.1 Gemmatimonadales bacterium | reverse complement strand
CACGGGTGACACTCGAGGAGAGACGCCTGTAGCATATGATCCGGTACCCAGCGAGGCCAGCACGGCGGAAGGACGGTAAAGGCGGTAAGGAGTGGGGGGTGAGGAGTGAGGAGTGGCTGTTAGCCGTTAGCTGTTAGCCGTTAGCTGTTAGCCGTTAGCCGTTAGCCGTTAGCCGTTAGCCGTTAGCCGTTAGCTGTTAGCCGTCTTAACGTCCGAAGAGTCTGCCGATCATGCCGGTGCCCAGCACCGACTGGAAGGCGTAGGCCAACTCGTTCATCGAGGAGTGACGTTCGGCGGGCTCGGCGGCCAGTGCCTTGGTGATGACGATCTCGAGCTTGGCCGGAAGGTTGTCCCTGACCTCCCGAAGCCGAAGCGGGGCGCCTCGCAGCCGGGCAATCATGGTCTCCTGAGCGGATTTCCCGGTGAAGGGAAGCTGGCCCGTAAACAACTCAAAGGCGAGGATCCCCAGGGCATAGACGTCGCTTCTGCCATCCAGCGTCTTACCCCGAATCTGCTCCGGACTCATGAACTCTGGAGTACCCAGAACGATGCCGGTGGCGGTGAGCTTGGCCACCTCCGGACCGGCGCGCCGCTCCTTGGCCAACCCAAAGTCCATCACCACAGCGCGGTACTTGGAAGTGCTTCCAGCCTTGGTCTCACCATCGGGCACCAGCATCACGTTCTCGGGCTTGAGATCCCGGTGAATGATCTGGAGCTCGTGTGCATGCTGAAGCCCCCGACACATCTGGACCAGTAGCGGGATTCCCTCGTTGACCGGGAACGGCCCCCGTCTGGACTCGTGCTCGCTCAAAGGTTCGCCCTCGAGATAAGGCATTACCAGATAGATCAGGCGGTGGGGAGCTTCTCCCAACCGGAGGATGGGACAGACATTGGGATGATCCAGCCGCATGGCCAGGGAGGCTTCCCGCCGGAGACGCTCGATCGACGCCGGGTCACGGGATAACCGAGGGAGAAGGATCTTGAGCGCTACCTGCTGGCCGGTATCGATGTCCTGCGCCCGGTAGACGTAAGACATCCCGCCTTCGCCGAGCCGGGGCCCTACCCGGTATCGCTCATCCAGGACTTGGCCGCCCAGAGTGATCAGAAAGGGAGGAGGGTCGATCTCTTTGGCTGGCTCGGCTCGCTCGGGTGACTGGCGATCCGCTTCGACCAGGAGAGAGCCGTCCTTCACACAGTATCGCGCCGGAGCGGCGTAGGTGGTCTGGCAACGTGGACAACGACGGTTGCTCAATCGCGGAATCGGTTCCGGCCGTCGGTTTTGGCCCGGTAGAGATGATTGTCAGCCAGTCGGAGGAGTGACTCTCCGTCAGTTACCCGCTCGTCGGGGTAGGAGGCGATGCCGATGCTGATTGTTACCCGCACCGGTCGCCCGGCTTCGCCGAAGTCATGGGTCGCCACCCGGCGAAGGATACGCTCGGCGAAGTTGCGGGATTCGGCGCTCGTGGTTTCGGGCAACAGCACAACGAACTCTTCGCCGCCGTATCGGGCCACGATGTCCACCGAGCGCTGCTCCCGCTTGAGCAGGGAGGAGAGCTGCTTGAGCACCCGGTCGCCTACCAGGTGTCCGAACGTGTCATTGATCTGCTTGAAGTTGTCGATGTCGATCATCATCCCGGTGAGCATGGTTGCATACCGGGCGGCGCGATCCATCTCCTGCTCCAACTTCTCCATGAGCGCGCGCCGGTTGAACGTGTTAGTCAGCGGATCGGTCTCGGCCAGGTGACGCATCTGTTCCTGGCCCATCACTGCATTCTCCAGGTCGTACGCCTTTTCCAGCGCAGCCACGGCAGCGTTGATCACTTGTTCCGCGAACTGAACATCCTGCTCGTTCAGCGGAGCATCGTCAGTCGTGGTTCGAAGGAAGAACACGCCCGCCGGCTCCTGCCGCAGCGAAAAGCGTAGCGCAATGGCCGACCGGGTCTGCACCGGCCGGCGCTCCGCCTCCCATTCGTTCCGAACCCCGCTGTAGAGCGGGTCGGTGAACACGTCGCGAACCAGCACCACCTCGCCGGTGGCCAGCGCGTGGCGGATCTCAGGGTAGCGCCGCAGATCGACTGGCAGGTTGTGCAGCATCGGATTTTCGAACGCGGCAACCACCGTTCCGGTATCGTCTTCCGGGCCGGCAATGATGATGGAGCAGCGAGAGATATTGAGGCCCTGGGCCACGCGGCGGACGAGGATCTGGTAGATCTCCTCCGGCTTGAGCGAGGCAGTGACCTCCTGCATGATGTCCATCATTTCCGACCGCGAGCGCGCCTCCGCGCGCGCCTGATTCAACTCCCGGCCAACCCGCAGATGGGCCTTTACCCGCGCAAGCAGCTCGCGAACCCGAAACGGCTTGGGGATAAAATCGGCGGCTCCGAGGCCGAGGGAGCGAACCGTGGCTTCCTCCGGCGGCATGGAGGAGATCATCAGGACCGGAAGGTCCTTGAACCGGGGGTCGGCCTTGACCCGCTGCAGCAACTGCAGGCCGTCCACTCGCGGCATCATGATATCGAGCAGCAGCAGATCGAACTGCTCCGCCGTCAGATGGTCGAACAGGTGCTCGCCGCCCGCCACGGTGAGCACCTCGTACCCGTTCTCCTTGAGGATCCAGGACAGGGTACGGGAGAGGGCCTGGTCGTCATCTGCAACAAGGATCTTCGGCGTGATGGTCATCAGCCTACCAGGCGTTGATAGAGGTCCGGATCCACGTTGCCCCCGCTGAGCACCGCGACCGTGGGACCGCTCGGCTGCACCAGGCCGGCGAGCAAGGCGCCAACCGCGACCGCTCCCGATGGCTCGGACATGAGACCGGCCTCATGGTGGAGAAATCGAACAGCCTCGGCGATGTCCGACTCGGCAACCTGGACCGCCGTCCGAACCACCCTGCGGAGTATGGGAAAGGTGAACTCTCCGATCGACCGCGCAAGCAGACCGTCGGCAATGCTCTGGGTGTGATCCAGCGTTTGGGGCGCTCCTGCCGCGAGCGCGGCGGAGAGCTTCGGGGCGCCCGCCGGTTCTATTCCGATCAGATTTACCTCGGGACGGAGCGATTCGACAGCGATGGAAATGCCGGAGATGAGCCCACCACCGCTCACCGGGACAAGGATCATGGCCACGTCCGGTCGTTGCTCCAGGATCTCGAGACCGACCGTCCCCTGGCCGGCGACCACGTCCGGGTGATCGTACGGGGGAATCATCTCTAGACCTTCATCCCGGGCAATTGCCTCAGCACGTCGTAGCTGTTCCGCCGAACGGGATGCCCCCGCGAACACCACCTCGCCGCCATGCCGCCTCACGCCCTCCACTTTGATCTTGGGGGTTGAGGAGGGCATCACCACCACCGCACGGAGCCCAAAGGCTCGCGCGGCGAAGGCCACTGCCTGGCCGTGATTCCCGCTCGACTGGGTGACCACGCCGTTCGCCCTACCCTCGGCCGCAACCCGGGCAATAGCATTGTAGGCGCCTCGCAGCTTGAACGCGCCCACGGCCTGCACTTGCTCACATTTCAGCGCAACCGGCACACCCACCCGGGCCGAAAGCGCGGGTACCTCGATCAACGGACTGCGAACGATGACACCCTCCAGCAGAGCAGCTGCCTGATGGAGGGCTGGAAGCGAGACCAGCGTCGTCGGATCGGCCGTCGGAGACAGCGGGACTTGCGTCATTCGACCGCGGCGGTAGGTGCCACTTCGTCTCCCGGCGCATCCTCCGCGCCGCCTTCCTCCTCCTTCACCACGCGAGCCACATCCACTACCGTATCGCCCTGGTCGAGGTTCATGACCTTGACGCCTTGGGTATTTCGCCCAATGACCCGAATTCCATCGACCGGCAACCGAATGATGACCCCGTGCCGGGTGATCATCATCAGCTCGTCATCGGGAATGACTTCCTTGAGGGCGACGATAGAACCGGTCTTGTTGGTTTTCTTGAGGGTGATGATGCCCTTGCCGCCACGTTTCTGAACCCGGTAGTCGGAGAGCTCCGAACGCTTGCCATACCCCTTCTCGCTCACCACCAGGAGGGTGGAATCGCGCCGGACGACGACCATGCCGATCACGGCGTCACCCTTCTCCAACTCGACGCCCTTCACCCCTGTTGTAGCCCGGCCCATGTCCCGGACATCGCCCTGGTGGAAGCGAATACTCATCCCATCGCCGGTTGCGAGAATGATATCGCTGTTCTGATCGCAGACCTGGACGTCAATCAGCTCATCGTCCTTCTCGATGTTAATGGCGCAGATCCCGTTGGCCCGCACATTGCCATAGGCCGACAGCACCGTCTTTTTCACGGTCCCCTGTCGGGTGGCGAAGATGAGGCACTTGTCGTCGGTGAACTCGCGCACCGGCACCAGCGCGGCGATCTGCTCGTCGGGCTTGATCGCGATACAGTTGACTACCGGTTTCCCCCGTGCGGCGCGGCCGGCCTGGGGAATTTCGTGCACCTTGAGCCAGTACACCTGCCCCGTATTGGTGAAGAAGAGCAGATAATCGTGGGTGCTGGCGATGAAGAGGTGCTCGACCCAATCGTCGGCCTTGAGGTCGGCGCCGTTGAGGCCCCGTCCGCCTCGCCGCTGTCGCTTGTAGGTCGTGATGGGGATCCGCTTGATGTAACCCGAGTGGGAGATGGTGATCACCATATCCTCTTCGGCGATCAGATCCTCGACCGTGAACTCGCCCTGGTCGGCCACAATCTCGGTTCTCCGGTCGTCGCCGAAGGTCTTGGCGACCTCCTCCATCTCGTCTTTGAGAATGCCCATGCGCTTGGGCTTGGATGCCAGAATGCTCTTGAGCTCCTTGATCGTGGCGCGCACTTCCTTTAGCTCGGCCTCCAGCTTTTCGATTTCGAGGCCGGTGAGCTTGGCGAGCCGCATGTTGAGGATCGCGTCGCTCTGCTTCTCCGACAGAGCGAAGCGCTTGCGCAGCCGGGCATCGGCGTCAGGCACATCCTTCGACTTCTTGATGATCTCGACCACTTCGTCGATGTGATCGACGGCGATCTTGAGGCCATCGAGGATATGCTCCCGGGCCTGAGCCGCGTCCAGATCGAATTGAGTGCGCCGGACGATAATCTCGTGCCGGTGCTCGATGTACCGCTCCAGCAGCTCCTTCAGGTTCATGACCTTGGGTACGCCCTTATCGAGCGCCAGCATGATCACGCCAAAGGTGGACTGCATGGCGGTGTGCTTGTAGAGCTGGTTCAGCACCACATTGGGGATGGCATCACGCTTGAGCTCGATAACCAGACGCATCCCGTCTCGGTCGGACTCATCTCGGACCGCGGTGATTCCCTCGATCTTCTTATCGATGGCCAGGTGGGTGATGTCGTCCGCCAGCTTGGCCTTGTTGACCATGTAGGGGATTTCGGTCACCACGATGGCCGACTTGCCTGAGGTTTCCTTCTCCTCGATCTGGGCGCGGGCTCGCATCACGATGCGACCCCGCCCGTGCTCGTAGGCCTCCTTGATCCCCTCCCGGCCATAGATGAATCCGGCGGTGGGGAAATCGGGGCCCTTGATCACCTTGCGCAGCTCGACGATAGAGGCGTCGGGATTGTCCACCAGGACCTGAATGGCTTTGGCTACCTCGCGGAGGTTGTGCGGCGGGATGTTGGTGGCCATGCCGACCGCGATGCCGCTGGAACCGTTGACCAGGAGGTTGGGGATCTTGGCTGGAAGGACGGTCGGCTCCTGCAGCCGGTCGTCGAAGTTGGGCTGGAAGTTGACCGTGTTCTTGTCGATGTCCTCCAGCATCGCCACCGCGACCCGGGTGAGACGGGCCTCGGTATACCGGTACGCCGCCGCTGGATCGCCATCAACAGAGCCGAAGTTGCCCTGCCCATCGACCAGGGGGTAGCGCAGGGAGAACTCCTGTACCATGCGCACCAGTGCATCGTAGACCGAGCCGTCGCCGTGTGGATGGTACTTGCCCAAGACGTCGCCTACCACAGTCGCGGACTTCTTGTACCCCCGGCCCGGCACCAGCCCCAGTTCGTTCATCGCGTAGAGAATCCGGCGATGCACAGGCTTGAGGCCGTCGCGAACATCCGGCAACGCTCGAGAGACGATGACGCTCATCGAGTAGTTGATGAACGACTGCTGCATCTCCTCTTCGATCAGCCTGGGCAGGATACGTTCGCGCGAGTTCGGAGCGGTCATAGGTGTCGGTTTGTGGCGAGGATCGACAGCGGCTGGCACGCCGCCGGGAACACTGAAAAGTAGTCGAGGGAGGGGGGTCGGGACAAGCCCGGAGACGAGCTACAACTTATTTGAGAGCAAACATTTAGGGAGCCCCCAACGGCGGCTCCCCAGCCAAGCTCGATCGGGTGGAAAGAGTCAGTTCTCGGCCTCGTCCCCCGAGTCGACAATGGTCGCCGCGAATTTCTCGATCTCGGCCTCGTGCGCGGCGTAAAATTGCAAGTTCTGGGGGGAGGTGAGGAGAGTGGCGGCAGCCTTGGCCGCCTCTCCACCCAGGGCAGTGAGCTTCACGGCCGATCGGGTGGAGGCCAGCCCGATGACCGTCAGGGACGCGGCTCGCGACTACCGAGTCGTATGGGTGCAGTCTGAGCGATGCACGCAACTGCGCCTGAGGAGAACCGTGCCGGCCCCGCGCCCTATTCTCGGAACTCCACTCGGTTGCAGAACCTCTCCGATCTGACGACCATCCCGGTCGAGCACCTCGTAAACCGTCATCGGCTCGCGCCGCCTGAGCTGTACCATTTCAGCACCTCGGGCTCAACGTCTCGTAGGGAAGCCACGTCCGTTGAGATGCCGCAGGGACGGGAAAGGTTGCTTGACAGCTAACAGCTAACGGCTAACGGCTAACGGCTAACGGCTAACGGCTAACGGCTAACGGCTAACGGCTAACGGCTAACGGCTAACGGCTAACGGCTAACGGCTAAC
>JBIOUY010000084.1:0-47746 GCA_044867445.1 Gemmatimonadales bacterium | reverse complement strand
GGCAGCTCCGAGCGGACCTGCTGCAGCCGCGCGGTCACCTCGGCCAGCGCCGCGGTGCTGTTGTGGTTGAGCTTGAGATGGATGGTGATGGTGCTCACGCCGGCCCGGCTGGTGGACTCCACGTAGTCCACCCCGCCAATGGCCGACACTGCACGCTCGATGGGTGTAGTGAGGAACCCCCGCACGGTCTCGGCGCTGGCGCCGTAGTAGACCGTGGTGATGATCACCGAGGAGCTCTCGATCTTGGGATACTGCTGTACCGGCAGGGTCGTGGCCGCGCGCCAACCGACCACCAGGATCGCCAGGTTGACGACCGCGGCAAGAACCGGGTGCTTGATGAAGACGTCGGTGAACGATTTCATGGTTACTTGACCCCCGCCCCCATCCCGCCCTGGTTCTGAATCGAATCGGCCAGCACGACCAACACGGAATCGCGCAGCTTGAAGGAGCCCGAGGTTGCGACCAGCTCACCAGCCTTGAGCCCGTCATAGATCAGGACAGTGTCCCCGTTGACCTCGCCGCTCCGCACCTGTCGGACATGGGCGCGCTGCTTGCCGTTCTTGTCGGGCGTAATCACGAAGACCTCGTCGCCTCCCGGTCCCTTGCGCAGCGCGCTGACCGGGATCGCGACCGCCTTGCCCGATGGTCCCGCGGGTACCAGCACTCGAACCGAGGCACCGGGTGCGGGCACCTTGTCGTCGGGGATCCGGGCTCGAACCATGGCGTTACGGGTGGCGGGATCCACTCGCGCGTCGATCGCCACGATGCGCGCCGAAATGGGAGCCGAGTCGTTCCCGCTGATCACGGCCACACTGTCTCCGACGTGAAGACCAGCGGCGACCCGCTGCGCTACGGTGAAGTCCACGTGAGCGTTGTCCGACACGCCCTGCAGCGTGGTCAGCTTGGTGCCCTCGTTCAGGTACTGGCCTGGATGTACGTCTGCGATGCCCACCCGAGCGCGGAAGGGTGCCCGGATGGTCTTGCGGGCGATGATCGCCTTCGTCCGGGCGATCTGGGCCTCGGCGACGTCGCGCGCGGCGCGGGCCTGGTCTACTTCCTCCTGGGCCACCGCCTGGCTCTTACTCAACGCCTCCATGCGGTTGAGCGTGGTCTGGGCCAGCGCCGCCTGCGCCTTCTGCGCTTCCAGCTCGGCCTGCTCGACCGAGACGTCGAGCGCCACCAGCAGCGCACCGGTCTCCACGATCTGCCCGGGGTCGAGCGTGACCTTGCGCACCGTGCCGGCGATCTCGTTCTCCAGGGTGATGGACCGCATGGCCAGCACAGTACCGATCGAGGTGCTGGTCGGGCGGTAGTCCCGTGACTGGGCGATGGCCGCGGTCGCGGTTTCCATGGGTTCCGGTTGGCTGGCTGCCGCGGCTTCGGATTTCTTCAGCTCGGAGGACTTCCACGCCGCGAGGGCTAACCCTGTTACGGCGAGCGTTCCGAGCAGTAGGGTCGAGCCGATCCAGCCACGGCGACTTATCAGATTACGACCGGGCATTCGGGAAATCTCCTGAGGACGATGCTACTAGTAGTCGTTTGAGAAGCGCGAAAATCGACTTCCGGCGGCCAAGCGGTGCCCAGGGCAGCCGCCGCTTGCTTACTTTGGGTAAGCACATTACTCTGCGTTGGTATTCGAGTCAAGAGACCTTGAGGTAACAGCGGTGTGAAGGCCTGGAGGATGTTGCACCCTGTAAGTCACTCAATATCTTCGAACTATGTCTCATAACCCTCAATTCTGTCCGGAGTTCCATAAGGCCGTCGAATTGATCGGCCAGCGGTGGACCGGCGCGATCATCCGGGAGATGCTGGCCGGGGAGTGCCGCTTCAGCGAGCTCCGCCACGCCATTCCCGACATCAGTGATCGAATGCTGTGCGCTCGGTTGAAGGGACTGGAGACGGCGGGGATCGTCGAGCGGCGGGTATACGCCGAGACCCCGGTTCGGGTGGAATATCAACTGACTGACAAGGGCCAGGCTCTGCAACAGGTGTTCTCCGCGATTGGACAATGGGCCTACCAGTGGAACATCTGCCCCGAGGCCTCGGCGAAGGACACTGACGCTGCCTAGGGACCACGAGTTTCGCACCCCGCTGTAGCCTTCCCCTTGCAATCCCGCGGTCAAAGACCCCATCGTATCGACCTACCCTGTCAGGAACTCTGGATATGAGCAAGAAGATTCTGATGCTGGTCGGCGACTTCGCCGAGGACTATGAGGTCATGGTGCCGTTCCAGGCGCTGCTGGCCGTTGGCTACACGGTCCATGCCGTCTGCCCGGGGAGGAAGGCGGGCGACAAGATACGCACTGCGATCCACGATTTCGAGGGGGATCAGACCTACACCGAGAAGCGGGGTCACGACTTCGCACTGACCGCGAGCTTTGACGAGGCCAAGGCTGAGAGCTACGACGCCCTGGTCATCTCAGGTGGAAGGGCGCCGGAGTATCTCCGGCTGAACGAGAAGCTCCTGGGAGTGGTGCGCCACTTCTTCAAGGAAGACAAGCCGGTGGCCGCCATCTGCCACGGCCCGCAGATTCTCACGGCGGCCGGTGTGCTCAAGGGGCGCAAGGTCTCGGCGTATCCCGCAGTGGCGCCGGAGGTGAAGCTGGCCGGCGCCGAGTACGCGGACATCGGGATCGACCAGGCGGTGGTCGATGGCAACCTGGTGACGGCCCCGGCCTGGCCGGCACATCCCGCCTGGTTGGCCAAGTTTTTCGAGGTACTGGGCACGCGGGTGGTCCACGAGGAGCCTGCCGCGATGGCGCATTAGGAACGGTGAACGGTGAACGGGAAACGGTGAACGGGATGGCAGTGGGTCCCGTTTACCGTTTACTTTTTGCCGCTCACCGCTTGTATTCCGTTGACAGACCGAGGCTTGCGCTCTAATATTGCTGGCTAATATCCAACCGCCTATCGCATTCTGGAGGTATCCCCTCAGCCCCCTCACGCACTCTGGCAGACCGGAGCAGGAGCGCGCCATGCGTACCATCGCGGTCGTCAACCAAAAGGGCGGGTGCGGTAAGACCATCACCTCGATCAACCTCTCGGCCTTTCTCGCTTGGGCCGGACGACGAGTCCTGGTGGTAGATATGGACCCACAGGGCCACGCGACTCTGGGTCTCTCTCCCGGCGCGCCGGCGGCGCTGCGATCGATGTACGATGTGCTCCTCGGCGAAACCCGCCGACCTCAGACCAAACTCCTCGATATCATCCGCTCGGTGGCCGACCGTCTCGATCTGGCCCCGAGCGATATCCTTCTAAGTGCTCTCTCAGAGGCCCTCGCTGGTGTGCCCGGGCGAGAGGACCTGCTGAGCCGGATCCTTGCCGACCTCCCTGACCGCTACGATTACGTCATCGTCGATTGCCCGCCAAACGTTGGCCTGCTCACGTTCAACGCTCTCAAGGCCTGCAATGAGGCGCTCATCCCGATGGATCCGAGCTTCTTCTCGCTGCATGGTATTGGGAAGCTGTTCGAGACTTTCCAGCTGCTCGAGCGAGAGACCGGACACCGCATCTCGGCCCGGGTTCTGGTCACCCTGTATTCCGGACGCGCCGCGTTCGTGAAGGCTGTCGTCGATGAGGTACACCATCACCTCGCCGGGGAGCATTACACTACGGTCATCCGCCAGAGCGTCAAGCTGGCCGAAGCTGCGAGCCACGGCGTGCCGATCTGTGGATATGCCCGGCGCTGTGTCGGGTTCGAGGACTATCAGGCGCTGGCGAACGAGGTCATGCAGCAGGAAGCCACGATGGGCATCCATGTGGAGGTTGCAAGGCCGGCCACGCCCCCGGCTCCCGGAGACGCCATCCTGTTCACCTTTACCGTGAAGGCGCCCGACGCGGCGCGAGTGCAGCTGGCGGGCGAGTTCAACGGCTGGACGCCCGAGGGCAGCGAGATGGAAGCGGTGGGCCAAGTGTGGAAGAAGACATTAAAATTGGCCCCGGGCCGCTATCGGTATCGCTACGTGATCGACGGAGAGTGGCAGAAGGACCCGCAGAATGCGGTGGTCGAGCCGAGCCCGTACGGCGGCCAGGACTCCGTTCTGGTGCTCGATGGATCATCCTGACAAGCCCGATCGGCCGCTCGGACGCGGCCTCGAGGAAGTCTCGCACCTGTTCCTCTCGCAGCGGGCGGAGCAGGCCGGCGCGGAAGCCACAAGCGGTTGGCGCCCGGAGCGCCCGGCGCCGCGCCAGGAGCCCGCGCCGGACGCGGTTCTGCTCCGGCCTGCACAGGTTGCTCGGCAACAGCTCGCGGCGGCGCTCAAGACCATGAACGGGACCCTCGAGAGCGGGCTCCGGGTGATTGACTTCGAGATCCCCTGCGCACCTTGCGGGGAGATCGATCTCCTGGCGATCGATCGCACCAACCAGCTCACGATCATCGATTTCGAGCTGACCGAAGGCGACGAACTCTTGATTCGAGGGCTGGGTCACTTCGACTGGATGGTTGCCAACCTGCCGAATGTCCGCCGCATGTTTCGAGGGCAGGCGATCAACTTTTCCCTGGAACCCAGGCTGTTCCTGCTCGCGCCCCGCTTCTCTTCACGGCTGAGATGCGTCGCCCGCCAGATTCAGCGCCCGCGGATCGATTGGGTTCGCTGCACGTGTGTAGAGCTGTCCGGTCAACCCGGGATCCTGTTGGAGTCCCTCGCCCCAGAGTAAACCAGCTCGCATCGCCATGGCTGACACCCTTGCCGTCCACCTCGACGCCCGCACCGCAGAAGGGATCCTGGTCGAGTCCCTCCCCGACGGCGCGGTACGCTGCGTGGCCTGCGGCCACCGTTGCCTCATTCGGTCGGGCCGTCGGGGGATTTGCCGGGTGCGCTTCAATCAGGACGGCCGGCTCCGGGTGCCCCGAGGCTATGCCGCCGCATTGCAGTGCGATCCGGTAGAGAAGAAGCCGTTCTTCCACGTCCTGCCCGGAGCCGATGCGCTCACCTTCGGTATGCTGGGCTGCGACTTCCACTGTGGCTATTGCCAAAACTGGGTCACCTCCCAGGCTCTGCGGGACCACAAGGCCAGCACCGAGGCGCTCGACGTCACCGCGGAGGCGCTCGTCTCCCTGGCCAAACAGCAGGATGCCAGACTGGTCGTGAGCTCGTACAACGAGCCCCTCATCACGGCGGAGTGGGCGGTGGAGGTGTTCAAGCCGGCCCGGCATCACGGCTTTCTCACCGGCTTCGTATCCAACGGCAACGCCACTCCTGAGGCGCTCGATTTCATTCGGCCGTTCACGGACTGCTACAAGATCGACCTCAAGACCATGAACGATCGCCGCTATCGCCAGCTGGGCGGGGTGCTGGACCACGTGCTGGAGGCGATCGGCCTGGTGCACGAGCGGGGAATCTGGCTGGAGGTGCTTACCCTCGTCGTGCCCGGCTTCTCCGACGATCCGGATGACCTCCGCGCGGCAGCCCGCTACATCGCCGCCATCGATCGGAACATTCCCTGGCACATCACCGCGTTCCACGAGGACTACCGCTTCTGGGGCATGGGGAACACGACTGCGGACGTCCTCGTGCGCGCCTGCGAGATCGGGGCCGAGGAGGGACTCAATTTCGTCTACGCCGGAAACCTTCCTGGGCGGGTGGGGTGCTGGGAGCACACCCGGTGTCCCGCCTGCCACGCATCGCTCATCGAGCGGCTCGGCTATCGAATCCTCCGCAACCGGACCGTCGGCGGGCGTTGCCCCGACTGCCGCGCTCCGGTCCCCGGCATCTTTGCGAATCCACGGGGATCGAGCGCCCCCTCACGAGATCACGGGTCGATCCGAGCAGTCGCCGTCTAGACCGTAGAGCGGGTACAAGGCTCGGCAATACAGCATCGGGGTCCGAGGCTGGCACCGAGCTAGCCGTCTAGGACTTGCGGCGAGCGCTCGCCACACTAAGGCGTCTGATGAGACGGAGGCGGTTCCGGTCTTGTGTCCAGCTGGTCCGATCCCTAAGCTAGAAAGGGGGTGCGTTCGCTCAGCCATGGCGTCGCCACCCTCCCCGCGTGATCCGAGGGTTGCTCCGCGTCGCAGTATGCACCGAGCGGAGCTGGGAGGAGGAGGTGGATCCCATGCGGAGCGCACGCATTGCTGCTGCAGCAGTTTCCTTCTCGTTGGCGGTCCTGTTCACCACACCACATGCCGCGCTGGCCCAACGCGTCCCCGCCGGGGGAATGGGAGGCCATTTCATGGGCGGGCGCGCCGGCGCGTTCCACGGTGGTCGGCCCAGCGCGTTTGGGTTCCACGGCGGGCGGCTGAGCGCGTTCGGGTTCCAGCGGGGCTTCGGCCCCAGCCGCTTCGATGCCGGCTTCCGAAGGAGGCTTGATGTCGGGTTCGATATGCCGCGGCTCGGACCGATCGGGTTCGACTTCCCGCCCCCCGGCCTCGTCGGGTTCCCGAGGAACCGCTTCGGCTTTCTCGGGTTTCCGCACCGTCATTTCGGATTCTTCTTCGACGGATTCTTCGACGGCTTTGTGGCCTTCCCGCTGGTAGACGGCTTCGTGTTCTTCGACGGGTTCCCCTCCATCGACCAATTCCCGTTCATCCCCGGATTTCCCAATCGCCGCGGCTTCGGCTTCCTCGGGCCAAGGGGAGTCCTGTTCGGCGCCCCGCTCGGCTTCATCCCGTCCTTCGGGGGTTGGGGCTGGGGCGGGGGCGGGTATGCGCCTCTATACGCCGGCGGGCCTAACCCGGCTGACACCCTTCGCTCGGGTTACGCCCAGCGGGTTTCCGATATCCGGCCAGTCCTTGGCCGCCAGCTCGCGGTGCCGGGAACTGGGAGCGCCGCGGGCGACAGCCTAGTGGTGGAGCGCGTCACGGTCATGGACGTGGTCCCTGAGACCGCGGTGCGACTCACCTGGCGAAACGCGGGCCTGCCGGCCGAGCAGGTCGCTCTCTTCCTGTCCGACACGGCGCAGGCCGTCCTGGCGGCACAGACGGTTCGGGCCCCGCCGTTCACCGCGCTGCTCGTGCCGCCGCCAGGAACGGCGTTCGCGGGGGTGACGGTGGCGTGGCCGGACGGCACGACCTCGACCCGGCTCGTCCCCTACCGATTCCTGCCGAGATGAAAGGCGCGCTAGCACTCTCGGCCGCCCTGGCGCTCTTCGCCTCGAAGGTGGCCGCGCAAGGCGAGGCCCGATGGGTAGAGGTGGCCTCCGACAGTGCCGAGGTGATCTCGATCGATACCGCCTCAGTGACCCCGCTGGGCGAAGGCGTGTACCGGGTCTGGGAGCGCGCCGTGTCGCGCGGGTCGAGCGACCCGCGGGTCCTTGCCCGGGCAGACTTCGACTGCCGCCTCCGGCTGACTCGTGCCGTAGCCGTCGCCCTCCCCGGCTTCGCGCCGACCCGGGCATCGGACGATGACCGCGAGTGGGTGGAGATACCGCCCGGGTCGACGTACGAAGCGGAGTGGCGCCGGGCGTGCTCTACAGTGGGCCCAGCCGGCGCTCCGCGCTGAACTGCTAACTGCGCCTCTCTTCCAGCATTGTGACCCGTTCGGCCGCCTGTGCCGGCCGCCCCACACTCACTAGCATTCCTTATATGGCGCCGGCCAGGTCGTCGCGGCGATCGGCCTCGGCGGATGGCACCTGGAATTCAAGCACATCAAGGCCCAGCGAGAGGTTGTCACCACCCCGACCAGGAGGCCCCCATGGCGGACCGTGTGAAAAAGGTCAACTATTGCTATCCCATCGTTCCCAACCGCGCGGGCCAGGGCGCGCGCATCCTCACCGAAATCACTCGCGCAGGCATCAACCTGCTCGCCTACTCCGGCTTCCCGGTCGGGGGCGGAAAGTCGCAGCTCGACCTCGTTGTCGAGGACATCGGCCCGTTGCGCCGGGTAGCACGGCGGAACGGGTGGCGGTTGAGCAAGGTGAAGAAGGGATTCCTCATCCAGGGCACCGACCAGGTAGGCGCTGTTCATCGCCACCTGCAGAGGCTCGCGGACGCGGGGATCAACGTCACCGCGGCCGACGCTGTGGCGGCGGGGCAGGGGCGCTACGGCATGATCCTGTGGGTGAAGCCGCGCGACTATGGGCGGGCCGCGAGGGCATTGGGCGCACGTTGAGGCGATGGGCACCCTGGAACGAACCACGCTCGCCAAGGTGACGCGGCGGCTCCTACCGTTCCTCTTCGTTTTATACGTCGTATGCTTCCTCGACCGGGTGAACCTCGGCTTCGCAGCGCTGCAGATGAACCAGGACCTGGGCTTCACCCCAGCCGTCTACGGATTCGGCGCCGGGATCTTCTTCCTGGGTTATGTCCTCTGTGAGGTCCCGAGCAACCTGATTTTGGCGCGGATAGGCGCCCGCAAGTGGATCGCGCGGATCATGATTACCTGGGGGATCGTCGCCTCCGCCATGATGTTCATCAGGGGGCCGCTGAGTCTCTACGCGTTCCGCTTCCTGCTCGGTGCAGCTGAAGCCGGCTTCTTCCCCGGCATGATTTACTATCTGAGCAACTGGTATCCTGTCGACGAGCGGGCTCGGGCGATCGCGCGGTTCATGGTCGCCATTCCGATCTCGAGCGTCGTGGGAGGTCCCGTCTCGGGGGCGCTGCTCGGCCTCGATGGACGGCTGGGGCTCGCCGGTTGGCAGTGGCTCTTCCTCCTCGAGGGCCTGCCTGCGGTGCTGCTAGGCTTCGTGGTCCTGGCCTATCTGACCGATCGTCCCGAGGAGGCGACCTGGCTCACCTCGGAAGAGCGCGCGTGGCTCAGCACCCATCTCGGGGAGGAGCGAGAGCAGCGCCAGCGGCGCCACGGCTTGAGCGTGCTCCAGGCGCTGTCCAACCCCACCGTCTGGCAGCTCGGCGTGCTCATTCTGCTCTGCAATGCGTTTGGGGTATACGTGCTGGGGCTCTGGTTGCCGCAGATCGTGAGATCGCTATCGGGAGTGAGCGACTTCATGGTGGGAGTCGTCACGGCGCTGCCGAACCTGGTCGCCGCAGTGGCAATGGTGCTGGTGGGGGCTCACTCCGACCGGAGCGGGGAGCGCCTGCTTCATATCTCAGCATCGGCCACCGGTGCTGCGATCGGTTTCCTGGGAAGTGCGTACCTGCACTCGCCCGTGCTGGTAGTGTTGGCTCTCTCGCTTGCGGCCGCTGGCCTGCTCAGCTCACATGGACCGTTCTGGCCGCTTCCGTCGGTGTTTTTGAGTGGCAGTGCGGCAGCCGGAGGGATTGCCTTGATCGTTTCGGTGGCAAACCTGGCTGGCTTTGTCGGTCCCTACGTGATGGGTCTCCTCAAGGGGTCGAGCGGCAGTTTTCGGAGTGGACTTCTGGGGCTCGCGCTCGCGTCGCTGGCCGGTGCCGCCCTGGCACTTTGGCTCCGCCGTTCCAACTTATTGCGCGCCGTTGCCTGACGTAGCTGGCGCCCACTGATCGACGGGCTTGAGGAGCGGAACGGAAGAGGATCGCGGGCCACCGTGCTCCAACACCCAATCGACTCCTCGCGCGGTGATCGCCAACATCCCGTTCTCCAGCCGCTGGATCAAGCCGTTTTCCTTGAGATACCAGACGTGGAACTTCATGTGCTCTTCGGGACAGCCGAGGAGTTGCTCGAGATCGTACATCCCCATGCCTGAATGATCAGCGTCGTTGCGTCTCGCGGTGTAGAGCACCGAGAGGATCGTCTCACGCACACGCCGGTCGGCCGCCATATCGTCGGTAGCGGTCTCCTGGTCGAAGATGCGCCACCTCACTTTCTGATGTCGCTCGTACCCGATGTCGTACTGGGCCCGACGCTCGGGATCGGAGAGCAGTTGGAAGGCCGCGGAGATCTGCCGGAACCGCTCGGCGTCCCCACTCTCGGCGTTATCCGGGTGGTAGCGTTTGGCGAGGTGACGATAGACCCGCTGGATGGTCTCCAGATCGGCGCGGTGGGAAACCTGAAGCACCTCGTAGTGGTCGATCGAGTCCGAAGCGGGCATGGCTCCCTGAAGAACTCGTAAGAGGAGACGGCGATGGCGATGGGGATCAATACGCTTTGATCAAGGAGCGTGCCGCCGTCCACCCTTGAGACGCCGGGCTAACCCCTTGAGCTACCGTGGGGTCGCAGGGCGTGGACCGGGGGGCGTTGTTCCGGTGCAACGGGTCTGGGCGCTACAACCCGAAGATGGGTGAGCCTCGCCACGTAGCTACATACTCCGAGCCCACGGACAGGGGCGGTCCTTCAGCGTAGCGTAGGGTTGCTTGCTGGACCGCAAGCCCGGACACCGCCGGGCACCGAAAAGGGGGACGATATGGAACCGCGCGTGATGGCCCATTCACAGACCTTCCGCCTCCGGGAACGGATGGCTGAGGCCGCGATCGGGCACGGACAAGAGGTGAGAGCAGACCTGCCCGGCATTCGGGTGAGCGCCCAGGTCGCGGACTGGCGCAGCGCGCCGGATCCGAAAGTCGGCGTGATCTTCTTTTGTACGATGGGCTCGATCCGGGTGCGCGAGGTCCTCGCGCTGGGTGACGGACGAAGCCTGCCGAGCGAAGTCATCCTGGAAGGGCTAGTTGTGCCGGAACCAGGGACCTATGACATTGTCAACGCTGTGGTCCACTCGAACGGCGCCCTTCGGGTCCGGGTGGACAGTGCGACCCAGGTGGTGCAGCGGGTGCGGGGACTCGCGACTGCGGAGGGGTGGGTGTAGTTCGCTTTAGTGCGACAACATCGTCCGGACCTTCGCCACCAGCTCCTCCGGCCCGAACGGCTTCTGGATAAACGCCGCCTGTTCGGGCAGGAGGCTCCTGGCATGGACATCATCGCCAGTGTAGCCCGACATGAAGAGCACCGGTAGCCCGGGCTGAGTCGTGGCGAGGCGCTCGCTCAGTTCCCTGCCGTTGAGCCCCGGCATGATGACGTCGGTCAGCACCAGCCTGGGCCGCTCCCGCCTCGCCGAAACCACCTCCAGGGCCTGCTGGCCATTCTCTGCCTCCAGCACGGTCAGACCTACGGCCTCTAGCGAGCGCCGCACCAGTTGGCGCACCGCGGGCTCGTCTTCCACCACTAGCACCAGCCCCGCCTCGATCGGCTTTCGCTCCGCCAGCGCTTGCGGGGTTGGCTCGGCAGCAAGGGCCGCCGCCTCGGTAATGGCGGGGAAGTAAATCTTCATCGTGGTACCGATGCCGACTTCGCTGTAGGCCCAGATGAACCCTTCGTGCTGCTTCACGATTCCGTAGACGGTGGACAGACCGAGCCCAGTGCCCGAGCCGACCGGTTTGGTGGTGAAGAACGGCTCGAAGATCTTGGCCAGGGTCGCCTTGTCCATGCCGCAGCCGGTATCCGAGACCGTGAGCCGGACATAGGGGCCCGGCACGATGTGCTTCAGGCCGTGCGCGCGGGCGTAGGGCTGCCCCAGGACGACTTCGTCGGTGACGATGATGAGCCGGCCGCCGGTCCCCATCGCGTCGCGCGCGTTGGCGGTGAGGTTGATCAGCACCTGGTCCACCTGGGTCGGGTCCGCCATGATCCGGCTCCGCGACCGGTCGGGCCGGATCGACAGCGTCTTGTCTGCACCCAGCAGGCGCTCGAGCACGGGCGCGAGCACGGTGAGTGCCTCGTGCACCTTCAGCGGACGCACCTGGCTGACCTGCCGGCGACTGAAGGTCAGGAGCTGCTGCGCGATCCGGGTGGCGCGTGTTGCCGCGCGGATCATCTCCTCGACGTCCTTGGTCTGGGGGTGGTCCGGTCCCAACTCGTGTAAGACGAACTCGCCGAACCCAAGCACCGCCATGAGCTGATTGTTGACCTCATGGGCGACTCCACCGGCAAGGGTCCCCACAGCCTGCAGCTTCTGCCCCTGCGCGAGCTGCTCCTCCGCCTTCACTCGGTCCGTCACATCGGTGTGCGCGGCGACCCACTCTCGGACATTTCCGCGCTCGTCGAGCACCGGCACCGCTCTGAGCTCCATGTAGCGGTATTCGCCGTCTCGGCGCCGCAGCCGGTGATGAGTCGTCAGCACTTTCCGCTCATGCACCGCCTCGCGCCAGGCGCGTTCCGCCTCCAGCTGATCCTCCGGCAGGATCGCCCGGAGCCACCCACCGCCGGTGGCCTCGAAGGCCGTCTGTCCGGTGAACGCCTCCCACTGGGTCATGTCGCCTGCCTGGCTGCCATCCGGCGACATCGTCCAGACGATGCGCGCCGTCGCTGCCACGAGCGCCCGATATCTGGCTTCACTGGAGCGGACCGCCTCCTCGGCTTGCCGTTGATCGGTAACATCGTCGTCCACCTCGATGACGGCATCAGGGCGGCCAGTCCAGTCCCGATGGAGGATCCAATGAGTGGCGATGCGAAGGGTGGCGCCGGCGCGGGTCCGCCGGGTGATCTCCGCCAGCCATTCGCCCTTCTGGTGCAGCGCGGCCTCGGCCTCGGCTCGCGGTACCGGCAGCTTGGTCCGCAGCAGGTCCCTCTTTCCTGCCCGCATCATCTCGTCGGCCGACCAGCCGTAGAGCCGCTCGGCCCCTGCGCTCCAGAACCGAATCCGGCCGTCGAGACCACGGGCGGTCACCGGCGTGTGGCTCAGGATGTCGAGCAGCTCGTGGATATGTTCCTCGCTCTCGCGCAGCGCGGTCTGGGCGGCGGCCTCGGCCTCGAGGAGACGGTTTCTGAGGGTCAGCTCCGCCTGCGCTCGGTCCGCCGCCTGGCGCTCAGCGGCCACCCGGCGGGCGACTTTGGCGGAGCGGACCGCGGCCCATACCGATACCGCGATGAAGAGGGCGACGTAGGCGGTGAGTCCCACGTGCCCCTGATAGAAACCCAGCCGAAGGGCCTCGATGCTGCCGACGGCAAAGAGGATTGGAAGGACTACCGCGAGGGGGAACAGGCGCCGGAGCAGCACCGTGCCAGGCTCGAGGCTCAGCAATACATCGGCGAGCGCGTGCGCCTGGGTCGCGGCGGCGACACCAATGGAGAGCAGCAGGAGCCCGAGCGCGACAGGAAGACCCAGGCCGCTCCCTGGGGCAAGACCGTACAGCTCGGGCACGCCGCCCAGGTGACCGGCAATGGCCAGCACCGGCAGCAGGGCGGCGGCCAGCAAGGTGCCGCGATACCAAGAGCGCAACTGAGTTGGGTGGGGACCTGGGAACAGCAGCGTACCGAGCAGCAGGAATCCGATGCAACTGAGGGGAGCCGGTCG
Source organism: Gemmatimonadales bacterium (assembly GCA_044867445.1). Classification (GTDB taxonomy): domain Bacteria; phylum Gemmatimonadota; class Gemmatimonadetes; order Gemmatimonadales; family GWC2-71-9; genus CAVVWJ01. Next base: position 34,642 of record JBIOUY010000084.1, on the reverse strand, counting down.
GCCCGGGAAAACTTGCGTGAGCTTGATCGTCTGTTCGGCGAACAGCATCGATTCCAATCGGAGATCGAGACGGAAGAGGTATTCGCCCAGAAGGAGGGACGCGAGGGCAACAGCGAGCCCGGCAGGAATCTGGCGCAGCGCCTCGAACCTGACCTGGTGGGAGAGCAATGCCACGCCGGTCAGCATCAACAGCACGGCGTCGAGCGGCTGCGCGGATGGAACGAATAGCGCAGCGGGCGCCAGCGGCACGACGTCGAAGACGTAGGCCTGCAACAGCGCCACGCCGAGTCCGATGGCGACAGACGCGGTTATCAACGGGATCCGACGGATGCGTGCGAGGGCCGTGTCTCGATCGGCCATAAGTCGCTCTAGGACGTCAGTCCCGTGGTGTACGAGGGCGCAGAGGGATCCTCCGCAAAATAATCGCAGGGCGCCTTACGCGCCTTCGCGCCCGCCCGTGCTGCCCACCGGAAAATCGGTGGCGGTGATCACCGGGTGCATGAACCACTGACCCGAGCCACCTGGGTCCTGGCCGAAGCTCTCCGCCACGTCAAAATCGACCAGCAGCACCTTTTGATCGCCGCTCAGCGTGAGCGCGTCGCCTGGGATGTTGACCTTGAGCCCGGACTGATCATAGCTGGGCGTCTGCAGGACGCCCGCCGGCGGGTTGGGGGTGGTGTAGCCCTCGGTGGCATAGATGCTGGTACTGCAGGCTGTCTGGGCAGGATCGCAGGCGGGGTCGTCCTGGACTTCGAGATACGCCCCCATAATCACAAAGCGGAGTTGGGAATAGGTTCCGGACGACACAACCGCGTCCTGCACCAGAGTCTGGGTGTCGTTAGCGAGAGTGAGGAGATCGGTGGTGGTCTCCTGGTCGCTCAGCACTACTCTTCCGCCTTCGCCTTGCAGATAGATCTGGGAAATGGTAACGACCGCGCTGGTCACGCCAGCTGGGGCGTCCCTCAGCAAGATCGAGAGCCGGGTGGTGCCTGGTCCGGCACTATCGCCACAACCGTATGAAGGTGCGAGCGACAGGGCGGTCAGCGCGGCACGGAGGAGGACGTGGAGCCACCGAGCTGGCGAGCCTGAAGAATCCATCATCAAACCTCTCAAAGTGTTAGCGGCAGGCCGTATGCGGGGGAACAGGCATTTTCCCAGACCGGTGGGGCTGGGATACCTGTGAAACGGCCCGATCGAGGCCGAGGGAGCAAGGTTCGTGCAGGCCGCTGCAGCACCCGACTCTCCGGCGCTCTCGACTGATCGCGTCCCACGCTACATGTTGGGACATCCACTCATGGCCCTGGGGAAGGACAGTCCCGCGCTGCTAAGGAGGCGCAATGACCACCCGCATCATCTTCAATGGGCAGGAGTATGCCAGCACCGAGGCCATGCCGGACGATGTGCGGAAGATGTATCAGCAGGCGCTCGGGCAGCTCGCGGATGCCGACCACAATGGTATTCCCGATGTGCTGGAACGACGGGGCGACGGGGCAGGGACGGTGATCGGGGTCCAGAACTCCTCGATCACCATGAACGGAAAGACGTATGGGAGTGTGGGGGAGATGCCCGGGTTTGTTCGCTTCCTCTACGAGCAAGCCATGAGTCAGCTGGACCCGGCCCGAGCCAGCGCGCCAGATGCCCCGGAGGGATTGCCACTGATGCGCAGCAGTGAGCCGCCCTCAGTTCCCGACCCGGAGCTGATGCAGGTACTCGATAAATCGGAGAATGTCCTCAGCACTGTGCTCGTGCTGGTTCTCGCGGCTGCCGCGGGGGCTGTCATCGTGTTCGGCAGCTGGATGATCACCCACATGGATGCGAGCTCTCGGAGCCAGGGGGGTGTGATCTATGTGGGGTTTGGCATGGTCGTCGTGCTGGGAGCGATCGCAGGGCAATTCATCAATCTCTGGTGGCGAAAACAGAAGTAGAACCGTGCGGGGGACCCTTAGCGCGATCCGGCCCGCTGCCGCACCCGCTCCGCCACTGCGCGCACCAGCCCGTCGAGGTCGCGTGCCACGCCGTGGCGGACCTCGTTCAGAAAGAAGGTCGGAGTCCAGGACACGCCACTCGCCTCGCCACTGGCGAGGTCTCGGAAGATCCTCTCGGCATGGATTGCCTCGTCCATCTCGTAGGTGAAGCGGTCGAGATCAAGGTTCAACTCCCTGGCATACCCCGCTAGTGACTCTCGGTTGAGGTCATCCTGATTTCGGAACAGGATGTCGTGCATCTCCCAAAACTTCCCCTGAGCGGCGGCGGCCTCGGAGGCTTCCGCCGCCTTCTGGGCGTGATCGTGCCGGATGCTCACGGGAAAGTGCCGGAAGACGAATCGGAGCTGGCCGTCAAGCGATTGCAGAAGGTTGCGGACTACGGGAAAGGCCGCGGCGCAGTTGGGGCACTCGAAGTCACCGTACTCGACCAGGGTGACCGCCGCATCGGAGGGCCCCAGAATGTGGTCGCTCGACGAGGCCGGAACCGCGAGGTATTGGGCCATGCTACTCCAGCTAGAGATGAGGATCCCAGACAATCGGACCTGCTCCAGAACCAGCGAATTCGTCCCCGGGTTCCAGATCTGGTAGCCCGCTGCTTCGGAGCATAGTATCCCCCTGCTGTGAATCCTAGATTCCGTCCCCACACCTTCGGCGTGGACGATGCGCCGTTTGACAAGGGGCAGCCCGGACCGGTGCCCATTGTCGGGGTGATGATGGAAGGACAGGACGTGGTCGAATCGGTCGCCCTGGGCCAATTTCCGGTAGACGGTGAGGCAGCGACTGAGTATCTCGCCAGTTGGATTGGAGGCCTGCGCACCCGGCGAATGCTGCAGGCGGTCATCCTAGGCGGCATTACGATCGCCGGGCTCGGGCTGATCGACCTGACCGCGCTATCGGAGCGGCTTGCGCTTCCGGTGCTGGTGGTAACCCGGCACAACCCGCTCAGCTCCGACCTCGCTGATGCCCTCAGGGCGGCCGGACTAGCCCACCGCCTTGCTGTGCTCGAGCGGACTCCCCGGGCATACGGAGTCGGCACAGGACTCTATCTGGCTCATGCAGGCGCGACGCGGGTCGAGGCGGAACAACTGGTGTTGGCGACGCTGGGGAAGGCGCGGGTGCCCGAGCCGTTGCGCGTGGCTCACCTGATCGGCCAGGCGATTGTGCTCCGGGAGTCCCGCGGCCGGGTGTAGGCGCTGACCGCCGAGTACTACAACTCTTTCAAGGCGCTATCGGCACCGCCCGCCGGACGATAAGGCTGATGTTGTCGGTGCCGCCATCTTCAAGGGCGTCCTGCAGTAGATCCTCGCACACCTGCTTGGCTGAAGTCATGCTCCGGAGCCGGTCGCCGATCCGCTGGTCGGAGACGTGCTTAGTGAGTCCGTCGCTGCAGAGCAACACGATAGTGTCCCACGCCAAATCAAACCGGGTGACCACTGGAGCAGTCTGGCGGCCCCCAATCGAGCTGGAGAGGGTGCGCTCGTATCTCGTGCCGGCCGCGGCAGCCGGGGTCATAACCCCGAGATCGATCAGCTCCTGCGCCATCGTCTGATCCCGGGTAACCTGGGTGAGCTCGCCGTTCTGGAGCAGATAGCAGCGACTGTCTCCCACCTGCAGCAAGTAGGCCCGGGGCCACACGCCGAGGTATAGAGTGAGCGTCGTAGCCATGCCGCGGTACTCCGGGTTCTCCTCGCCCCGCCGCACCAGTTCGGCATGGCACTGGAGTGCGCCCTCCTGAAGCGCCTCGAAGAATTCCCGGTCGTCGGCGGAGCCGGCGGCATAGTAGCAGCGCATGCTGCGGGACACGTACTTGGTTACGCCCTCCAGCGCGATCCGGCTTGCCTCCTCGCCTTTGCTGCCTCCCCCGACCCCGTCCGCGACCATCATCAGGAGCGTCAGCCGTTCACTCCCGCCCAGGAGCTGCTCGGCGTTGGGCAGACTGGTCAGGTTAACCACCATCTGCTTCCGTAAGGCGCAGATGAGAAAATGGTCCTGATTTTCGGTTCGGAGTCTTCCAGGGTGGGTAAGGCCGTAGACGTCGATCTCGTCGTCCCGTGGCTTGCGGTCCGGGACAGCCAGGGGCGGGTGCATAGTGCGAGGAGTCATCGGTACCTCCTGCTTGAACCGGCGGGGCGCCCTCCAATCTGGGGCGGCGTACGGCGAAGGGCTAGTAGCTAGACGGGCGCCGGCTCCGTTCGAGAGTACCTGAGCAGGTATTCCACGTGAACATAGTCGCGAATGCGAGCGACTTTACCGTCCCGCCACCACAGCCTGACCGCCGCGCGCGGAACCCAGTCGTCCCCTCGCTTCTGCCAGTGAACGATCACTGGCTCGTCGTCCACCAGAGCGAGATCGAGCCGCCAGTCATAGGGCAAGGCGGCATAGTTGCCGAAGTAGCCGAGCTCGGCCGGCGACCCCTCGGTCACACCTACGAGCTCGACCCGGGCGTCGGCCTGGATCAACCGGCTCAGGGCATCCCAGTCGCGTTGATTGAAGCATTCGATGTAGGCATTGAGCAACTCCCGTTGCCGGGGGTCGAGCTCGACTGGCCCACGTGGCGGGTGCGCCCGGCGCAGCTTGGCACGGCCCCGGTGAAGAGCGGACTTCACGCCGCCCAGGGTGGAATCCACCACCTCGGCGATCTCAGTCAGGCGGTAGTCGAGCACGTCCTTTAACAGGACACAGGCGCGCTCCAGCGGAGGCAGCTCGGACACGAGGGCTGCCAGAGCCTCGTCGATCGGCTGGTCAGCCAAGTCCGCTGCCTCAGGTATGGGCTCGGCCGCTGAGCCCTCGTCGTAGGGCACAGTTTCCTCCCTTGATCCCTTGTCCCGCCGAAGGAAGTCCAGGCACTTGTTGTGTGCGATGCGAAACAGCCATGGCTCCAGACGGCTGATGTCCCTGAGCGTCGAGAGACTGTAGAAGGCCTGGGCCAGCGTCTCCTGCAGCACATCTTCCCCGTCGAACACCGATCCACACATTCGGGCGCAGAAGCGATGGAGTCTCGGGCGGATGTGGTCGACTGTGGCGAGGAACCTTTTCCTATCCTCTTCCAGGGCCGTGCGCAGCTCGGCGGTGCCTTCCTGATCCGGTCCGGTCAATACTTGAGCCTCCGTTATTCGAAACTCGAGTCCAGCCTCCGGCCCCGAAGGAATGACGTAGGCGGGTGCCGAAAGGATACGTCGGCCCGATCCGTATCCTTTCGAGGGTCGAGGCTCGTCAGTCTTCCACCATTAGCGAGGACAGACTCGATGCGAAGGATCATCCCGTTTCTGATACTGACAAGCCTTTCTCATGCTGGACTCCCGCCGGCGCAGGCGCAGACGCCGGATCGAGCCTCATCGGCCGGGCGATACCCGCCACTTCGCGAATACCTGATGCCGCGAGAGGCGGAGCTGGCCTTGGCTCGAAGCGCGGCTCCCCTCAGCATCTCGGGCCGGGCGATGATCAAGGTGTTGACCGACTCCGGCTATCGCGCGGCGAGCGAGGGCAGCAACGGCTTCGTCTGCCTGGTACTGCGGGGCTGGTCCGCGCCCACCTTCACCCCGGCCCCATTCCGCGATCTCGTCTATGACCCCCGGGTTCGCGCACCCATCTGCTTCAATCCGGCGGCTGCTCGGACCGTCCTGCCGTATCAGGAGCTGCGAGCCAAGCTGGCGATGGAGGACAAGGGGCCGGATGGAATCGCCCAGGGCGTCCAGGAGGCGTATGCCATGGGCCGACTTCCCCAAATGGAAGGTGTGGCCTTTGCCTACATGTGGTCGGCGGAGCAGTATCTCGCGCCCGGTATCGGAGCGTACCACCCGCACATCATGGTGTACACGCCGTACTATGTGAACTCGATGCTCGGCGGCAACGAATTCGGCCGAGAGACGCCCTTCGTGTCGGACGATGCCGGGACGCCATTCGCGGTGACCGTCATTCCCGTGGACCATCGATTAGCCATTCGGGTTCGACCCACAGCTTCGGACACCGCGAAAGGCGGGGGGAAATGAAGACGGTCATGGTGCGGTACAAGGTCAAGCCGGAGCGCGCGGCCGAGAACGAGAGCTACATCAGGAAGGTGTTCGAGCAGCTCGAGCGCGAGCGACCGCCAGGCCTGCGTTACGCTTCCTTCAAACTGGACGACAGCGTGAGCTTCGTCCACATCGTGTCGCATGAAGGGAGTGGCAGCAATCCATTGAGCGACCTCGTGGCGTTCAAGAACTTTACCGCGACGATCCAGGAGCGGTGTGAGGATGATCCGGTGGCGGTGCAGTTGAAGGAAGTGGGGTCTTACCGGTTTTTCGGTGGGTGATCAGACCTTCTGCGCCAGCCTTACGGCCGCATCAGGCGGGCTGCCGCCTTCCTCGTCGTGCTTGAGGAAGGCGAACGCCTCCTGCCAGGGCTGCGCCTTGATTCGCTCCAGCCAGGCGTTCAGCTCGTCGTCGGAGTACACTGTCCGGCGAAGCCGGAGGTAGCCCCACGACGCGGTTGGCTCCAGCGGGGTTGCTGCTTCGTTGTCTTCCTCGGCGGTTACCAGGGCCACGTCGTGCGAGCGGAGGGCCTGGTACACTTCGTCGTCGAACCATGACTCATGGCGGAACTCGAGCGCCGCACGCCAGGTCCGCGGCACCTTGGCCAGGAAGTCGCGCAGCCGTCCGATGTCCTTCTTCAGCGTCGGTGGGCACTGGAACAGCGTCGGCCCGAGCCGGTCGCCCAAGCAGTTGACGGTCCTGAGGAAATATTCCAGGGTGTCGTTCTCGACCGTCAGCCGATTGATGTGAGTGATCCGGCGTGAGGCCTTGAGCACGAAGCGGAAGCTAGGGGGCACCTGGTCTGCCCACTCCAGCAGCACCTTCTCTTTGGGGATGCGATAGAACGAGTTGTTGATCTCGACCGTTGTAAACCGAGCGCTGTAGTAGCGGAGCATGTCCTCCGGCTTGGTGTCGTCCGGATAGAACGCGCCCTTCCACTCCTTGTAGGACCAGCCACTGGTGCCAACGTGGATCCGCATCGCTACCCGCTCAACAACTTGAATGCCTCTAGCGGGCGCCGCTGGCCTTCTTCTTGGGCTTCGCGGCCGGCTCCTTCTCCTCTTTGTCCGACTCCTTCTCCGAGGCCGCTGCCACCCGCTGAGCGGGCTTCTTGGCCTCGGTTGGGGTACCGCGCTTGGCGAGGCTCGCCTTCAGGGCATCCATCAGATCGATGACCTTGGCTTGGGGCGCTTCGGCTGGCGCGGCGCTGATCTCCTGGCCGTTCACCTTCCGCTGGATTTCCTCGAGTATCCGCTCCCTCACCTGGTCGTGATAGCTCTCCGGGCGGAACTCGTCCACCGCGGACTGCTCGATCAGCTGGCGGGCCAGGTTGAGCTCGGCTTCCTTGATCGGGACCTCTGGGCGGGGCACTTCGGTGGAGCTGCGAATCTCCCCGTGATAGTGGAGCTGCTCCAGGACCAGGAGGTCGCCCATCGTGCGGATTAGCGCCAGGTACTGCTTGCCCCTCGCCGAATACTGTCCCAGCGCGGCCCGACCGGTCGCTTCCAGCGCCGCTACCAGCAGCCGATAGGCCCGTTCTCCACCCTTGCCGGCACCGAGGTAGTAGACCTTCTCCAAGTAGATCCGGTCCACGGCGGCGAGCGGGACGAACTCGGCGATGTCGATCGCGTTGGTAGCCTTCTCGTCCAGTGCCTTAATCTCCTCGGGGGTAAACAGCACGTACTGGTCCTTGGCGAACTCGTACCCTTTGGAGACCTCTTCCTTCTCTACGATCGTGCCCTCCTTGGCGCAGATATACTGCTGCTTCAAACGCGAGCCACACTTGGTATGGATCATGTTGAAGCTGATGGCTGCGGAGGATTCGCTGGAGGAAAAGAGATTGACCGGGACCGAGACCAGTCCGAAGGATATCGTCGCGGAGGCGATGGACCTTGGGGCCATAGGGCGTTTGGTTAGAGGAGCTTCATATATAGGCAGGATCCAAACCCCCGCAAGAAGGGGCGGGGTCGCCCCAGAGTGAAACAGCGGCCTAGCCGCAAGCGGGCGTTGGGGTTAACTCATGTTCCGGCGCTAGCGCCGGGGCTATCAGCTCACAGCTTGCTCGGGAGCCGAACGAGTCGTAGCTGTTAGCCGTTAGCTATCCGAAGGAAGAAGCATGCCCGGCAAGCACACTCCTGATTCCAACCGCCTCGACGCCTACCGCGCCAAACGCTCGCTCGAGCGCACCCCCGAGCCCGCAGGGGCCGTCGCACGGGAGAGCGGACGGCTGTTCGTCGTGCATCAGCACGCCGCTCGGCGGCTGCACTTCGATCTGCGACTGGAAATGGAAGGTGTGCTCCGGTCCTGGGCGGTGCCCAAGGGACCGTCCTACGACACAGCGGAGAAGCGACTCGCGGTGCACGTGGAAGATCACCCGCTGGAGTACGGCGATTTCGAGGGGCTCATACCCAAGGGGAACTACGGTGCCGGCGCGGTGATTGTATGGGATCGGGGCCGGTGGGATCCGATCGGCGACCCCTTGGAGGGGCTCGCCAAGGGGAAGCTGCTCTTCGAGCTCCACGGCTACAAGCTGCGCGGCACTTGGACCCTGGTGAAGATTAAGAAATCCGAAAAGGACTGGCTCCTGATCAAGGAGCGAGACGCCTACGCCTCCTCGGACCCGGAGGAGCTGCCCGCGCAGTCGGTGCTCTCCGGGCTCACGGTGGAGGAGCTGGGCGAGGGACGCAATGCCGGCGAGCTCATCCGCAGCGAGCTCACCCGCCTGCGCGCGCCCAAGTCGACGGTCGAGGTGAAGGCGGTGAAATTGATGTTGGCGGAGACAGCCGAGAAGCCCTTCTCCCGCAAGGACTGGTTGTTCGAACCCAAGTTGGATGGGTATCGGGTCCTTGCCGCGCGGGTGAAGGGCGAGCCTCGACTCCTCACCCGCAAGGGCAACGACTGCGCCGCCAGCTTTCCGGAGGTGATCCGCGCAGTGGCGGCGCTTCCATTCGAGCGGCTGGTGCTGGATGGGGAGGTCGTGGCCCTCGACGACGAGGGCCGGCCCAGCTTCCAGCGGCTGCAGGGGCGGGCCAGCTTCCTCAGGCCGATCGATATTCGCCACGCGGCGGTAGAGTGTCCCGTTACCTACTACGCCTTCGACTTGCTCGGCTTCGATGATTTCGACCTCCGCCCGCTCCCGCTGACCGAACGAAAGGCGCTGCTCCGGCGGGTGCTTCCTCCGCTGGGCGCCCTCCGGTATCTGGAACACGTGGAAGAAGAGGGTGAGGCGCTGTACCAGGAGGCGGAGCGCCTGGGGCTCGAGGGCGTGGTGGCAAAGAAGGCCAACGCACCGTACAAGGGCGGCCGCTCCCCGCAGTGGGTCAAGGTGCGCGCGCGCAAGACCGACGACTTTGTCGTGGTGGGCTTCAGTGCGCCCAAAGGCTCGCGGGGAGGATTCGGGGCGCTACAGCTGGCCGACTATGTGAACGGCGAACTGGTCTACGCGGGGCGGGCAGGCAGTGGGTTCAGCGACAAACAATTGACCGAGGTAAGCCGCACGCTTCAGGAGCACAAACGACAGGATCCACCCTGCAGCGGGCCGATTCCCGATGAGAAGGGCATCACGTGGGTAGATCCGATGATGGTGTGCGAGGTGGCATACACCGAGGTGACTGATGAGGGATTGCTGCGGCAGCCCGTGTTCCTGCGGTTCCGGGAGGATAAGAGGCCCGAGGAGTGTGTGCGGCCGGAGCGGGTACCTCGCCTGGGTGAGGAGAAGGAAGTATTGCAAGGGAACAGCAAACAGCCGGTCCTCATCCCGACCCCGAGCAGCGCGAGGGGGAGGGATCTTGAAGGCGGGTCCCCGAATGAGGCGAGCAAGATCCCTCACCCTCGCGGGGCTCGAGTTCGGGATGAGGATACCGAGCTCCCCTTCGAGCTCACCAATACCAAGAAGATCTTCTGGCCCGAGGACGGCTACACCAAGGGCGATCTCCTGGAGTACTACCGCGCGGTGGCGCCGTGGCTGCTGGCCTATCTCCGCGATCGGCCAGTGGTGATGACCCGGTACCCCGACGGCATTAGCGGGAAGTCGTTTTTCCAGAAGGACGCGCCGGGGTTCAGGCCGGAGTGGATCCGAACCGAGCGCATGTGGAGCGAAGACACCCAGCGGGAGATTGACTATTTCGTCTGCGACGATGTCGCCTCGCTGCTCTACGTCATCAATCTGGGCTCCATTCCGCTGCATCTTTGGGCCAGCCGATCGCCTACGCTGGAGAAGCCGGACTGGTGCGTGCTCGACCTGGATCCGAAGGGCGCGCCGTTCGACCACATCGTAGAGCTCGCTCTCGCGGGGCGGGATCTCTGCCGCAAGATCGATCTTCCGGTGATGATCAAGACGACAGGGTCCTCCGGGCTGCACCTCATGATTCCATTGGGCCGGCAGTGCACCCACGAACAGTCGCGCACTCTGGGCGAGCTGCTGGCTCGGTGCATGGTCGGCCAGCTGCCCAAGATCGCGACCATTGCCCGCCACGTGTCGCACCGAGAGGGAAAGGTGTACGTGGACTACCTGCAGAATGGGTCGGGCAAGCTGATCGTGGCCCCCTTCAGCGTGAGGCCACTGCCGGGCGCGCCGGTCTCGGTGCCGCTCACCTGGCGGGAGGTGAATCGGAAGCTGGACATCCGAGCCCATACCATCAAGACGGTGCCCGAGCGGATGCGAAAGCTACGGACGGATCCGCTGGCGGAGGTATTGGAGCTCGCGCCGGATCTGGTGGGTGCGCTGGAGCGGCTGATGCAGGAGGTAGGCTGAGAGGACGGAGAGGACGGAGAGGACGGAGAGGACGGAGAGGACGCAGAGGACGCAGAGGACGCAGAGGTAGGGCGATGAACCTCGACATTCATGTCAATGATCGGATTGGCGAAGTCTCAGCCATCCTGCTCCGTCCCGCAGACGCCTGGGCCGGATACGTGCTCGCCCACGGTGCGGGCGCAGGCATGCGACACCCATTCCTGGAGACAATCGCCGAGCGGCTGGCAGAGCGGGGGATTGCGACGTTACGCTATCAGTTTCCCTACATGGAGGCCGGCCGTGGCAGGACCGATCCACCGGCGGTCGCCGAGGCCACAGTGGAGGCGGCGGTAGCGAAGGCCCGGGAGTTGGCCCCCGAGCTGCCGCTGGTTGCGGGTGGGAAATCGTTCGGCGGGCGGATGACCTCAAACGCCGCGGCCCATCATAGGCTGTCCGGGGTCCAGGGAATCGCGTTCCTCGGGTTTCCACTTCATCCGCCCAAGCAGCCGGGGGAGAGCCGAGCTGGGCACCTCGCTGCCGTCGAGCTGCCGATGCTCTTTCTCCAAGGCACCCGCGATGCGCTCGCGGATTTGAACCTCATCACCTCGGTGTGCGGGCGGCTGCCCAACGCCACATTGCACATAGTCGAGGGCGCCGACCATTCCTTCGGAGTGCTCAAGCGCTCAGGCAGGAGCGGCGCCGAAGTCATGGACGAGCTCGCTGCCGCCGTCGCGGGGTGGTGCCGGTCGATCATCCCCACGACAGCCGCGCGTACGCCGGTCAGTTGAGCCGCTTGAGCTCCACCCTTCGATTCTGCGCCCGTCCTTGCTCGGCCGCATTCGAGGCTACCGGACAGGATTCCCCGTTTCCCGTTCCCCGTTTACCGCCCTCCACCACGCCCTTCGAATCTCACTGGCCCCCCTCGCGCTCGGCTCGATCAGGTTGCGCCGCCAGTACCAGCGCTCCTCCTCCCGCGCGGTGACGCCGTGGCCCAGGAAATCCCGCTGCACGTCCGCCAACAGGACGCCCGGTGTCATCCGGGCAGTCTCCCGCACCTGCTGATTGAAGCGGTCGAGATACTTGAGCGGCAGGGTGCCGTAAGCCTCGAGCCCCGGTAACCGCCCGGTGCCATCGGTCGGATCGTATACCGTGGTGAGCACCAGGGTGGCTCGGGGAAGCTCTTCCCGCACGCTGGCTACCAGCTCGGCGTAGCGCCAGGCAATCCGGCTCACTGCACCTTCCAACGGGCCTCCTGCCAGCAGAGCATCGAGCAGATCGTTTCCGCCGGTGGTGAGCGTGATGAGGATTCCTGGATCCTCGGAGTCGCGGCCCAGTCGGGCGAGCTCCTCGGTGGCGACGTCATCGATCATGACGCCGTCTTCCGCCAGGTTGCGAAACTCGATTCCGGGCGATTGCGCTACGAGGTCTTGTCCGCTGAACTCAGGCCAGCGCGCGTCGTCGTTGCGATAGAACAGGGAAGCGGCTCCCAGCGGGTCCAGCCGACTCGGCGGGATATCGAGGTCCCGGACGTCGCAGGTCGGATAGTGGTCGGTGCTCATGGAGTCGCCCAGGGCGACATAGAGCGAGAAGGGCATAGGGTATTCAAACTAGCGGAAACGCCCTTGCGCTTCTCCTACCCCGGATGCATCCCGCCCGTGCAAGAATTGGCCAGCTGCCCCGAATGGACCCCGCGCACATCTTTGGTGCCAGCATCTGCATCTCGACTAAGCGACGACAAGACAGAGGCTTCGACCCGCGCGTTTCGTTCTGAAGCATTTTCTGGCAGATCCTTTGCTCGCCCCCGCCCCCGACGGTCCCGTCTCACGAGCCTCGCTTTCATTCACCCAGATGAGGGAGAAGGAATCCATGCGAAGCATGATCCGTGGTGTCGTCTTGGGTCTGGCGGTTGCCCTTACCGCGCAGGCCGTGCATGCCCAGACCGGTATGAGCTTCGGGCTCGGCGGTGGCGTCGTGGTGCCGACCGGTTCGTTGGCTGATGGAAATGCCACCGGTTGGAACGCGATGGTCGTGGCTCGGGTCAAGCCCGCCGTGAGCCCAGTGGGTCTTCAGCTTGACGGATTCTACAATCGGTTCGGCCTCGAGGGCATCGATGGCCACAGCCGCCTGATTGGCGCGACCGCGAATGCGCTCTTCGCCTTCCCCAGCGCCGCGGTGGCCCGGCCGTACCTCCTCGGCGGCGTCGGCCTGTACAATGGCAAGACCACCGTCGACGGCTTGGGCTCGAGCGACGCGCAGACCAAGTTCGGCATCAACGCGGGCGCCGGGTTCGATTTCGGCGTGGGCCGCGCTCGGCTCTTCGCCGAAGGTCGTTTCCACGCCATCATGAAGGGCGTGACCGACGTCAGCACCGGCGAGGAGAAGACCGCCTACATGATTCCGATCACCGTGGGTGTTCGTTTCGGACGGTAAGGAAGTCGCAGGTCACAAGTCTGGAGTCGCAGGTGACTCCGAATACCCTGACCCTCCTTGGCGAACGCCGGGGAGGGTCTTTTTCCTGACAGGTGAGACGTGAGAGGTGAGACCTGTCACCTCTCACCTGTCACCTCTCACCTGTACCTCTCACCCCTCACCAAAACTGCACTCCACCTGCTGCTGCACCGGGACCACACTCGTCCCGAAGCAACCGAGTCCAACACCGCCATCTTCTCCCGAACTCCAAGTCGTTCCATCTCTTGATCGCCACGGCCGCGGCGGGCCCGCGGCGTGCGTCCTCTTACCGTCCGGGCGTTGAGCGCGTAGTTTCTCTCTGCACTCTTCTGCATCTGTTCCCGCGCCCATCGCGTGGTCGCTCGCCCAGACGGGAGATCCGTGTCGCGTCTTTTCCTTTTCCTCGTCGCATGTTCGAGTGTTGCGCTGGTCGGCGGCTGTGCCGTCACCAGCCAGCCAATTGAGCTGGCCGCCGGCCCAGAGCCAGTGCGGCTTACCACTCGGCCTGCCGGCGTGCACGGAGAGCAGGGGACCCAGGCCGTAGTGGAGAGCCCCGGTGCGGACAGCATCGCCCTGGAATCGGACAATGGCCTCGACCGATACTGGTCCGCAGGGCCGGTCCTGACAGCGACGCTGACCCGGGACTTTGGCGACAGCGTGGCGAACACCCCGGAAGCCGTGCGTTGGCAGGGGCACCTGCTCGATCGGCTCCAGCGGCCGGCCAAGATCGCCGTGTGCCGCGCGGGACATTGCCGGGAGTTCTACCACGAGTTCCCGCAGGCCTTGCTGGAGCACAACCGCCGGACCGTCGCCCTCACGGCTGGATGGAGCACGGCCTTCGCTCGGCGCTCGATCACCGGCGGCGACCGCACCGTTCTCTTCAAGGAAGCCCTGAACAGCAGCGTCTGGTCGTTCCAGGCTGAACTGGCCGATCGGAGGTGGAATGCCCGGGCCCAGGGTTTCGTGGGCCAGGACGAGCAGGGAGCCTCCCTGGATGTCTCCCGGGTGCTCAAGCCGTCCGCCGAGGGTTTGAGCTATGGCATTGCCATGCATCTGGGGATGACCCACGACGATTGGCTTCCCGAGCAAAGCAGCCCGATCCCGGCCGACCGGACGGTCTATCAGGTGAGCGTCGGGCCCAGCGTCATGATCAAGGGAATTTCAGCCAGCTCGCAGATAGGCGTCTATACCAACGGGCAGGAGACGCTGCAGGTGCTCAGCACGCGCATCGCCGTGAACGGGAACCTGACGGCGGTGCGGAGTCCGGTAACCATCTCAGCTGAGAAGAGCTTTTCGTTCGGCTCTGGCGCGGTCATTTCCCGCCGGCGCGACGCTGTCGAGCGGCTCACCGCCGGCGTGTACCTGGTCAACAACTTCGCGGTCAATCTCGGCCTCACCAACCATCGGAGCGCCTGGCCCAACCACCAGCCTTCCGACGATCTGCAGGGCTCGGAAAGCCTGATCACCCTGGGAGGGCAGTACTCCTTCAGCTGGTGAAGTCGTCCGGTTCACCTCTCCGTTGCTGGTCCGAAAAGCCGTCCATCCCAGACCACATCGAACAGGTCCAGCACCCGGATCCGCGCCGCGTCGCGGTGGTGCGGTGCGATCACGATGTTCCACTCGACGGGTTGGCCTGGAACCGAGGGCACGCGGAGAACCGCGGTGCGGCCCGCCTCGAACCAGGCATCACCGTAGCGGCGCGCGACGGCGGAATCGTCGACCTCCCATCCCTTATTGGTCGAGGGGTCGAATCGCTCGATGGGCAAATCGTCGGGAATCAGGATGGGAGCCGCGTGATGCTTGCCAGGGAATTGTAGCCGTCCGGCCTGCACCAGCTTCTCCAGCAGCGCTGTGGCGTAGTGCTCGGCGGCGTAAATCACCGGGCGGCCGGGTGAGGTCCAGCGCCCCCCGACCAGTGCAGCGCCGCCGCCGTCGTACACCGCGTGGCGCTTCTTGGTGATGCGGTAGACCAACGGCATGCTCAGGGCGGTCGGGTTAGACCGGCAGGCTGTACTCGAGCTTCCAGAGCAAAGCTTCTACCCTGCGTGCGCCCAACTCGGTTGCGGCCAGCTCCAGGGGAGCCTGATTGTCGAGCTGCGGGTGCGGCGTGGTGAGAAAGCGCCGGGCAGCCTGGGGCGATTCCCACACTTGTTCCGCCAACGCGACCAGCCGAGCGACCCGTTCCAGCCGCTCGCTTTCCTCCGCACTCAGAACTCCTTCCCTTTGACGCCGCTGCAGGGTAGAGCGCGGTGCGACGACCCGCTCGAGCCGGCCACGTTCGGCTTCAGGAAACCGCTCCGCCACTCGGACAAAGCTGCGGTAGGGAAGACCGCTCCGGACGGCGCTGTCGAGCTCGGCGACCGTGCGGATGGAGGACTTGAGGAGACGGCGGCCTCCCAAGCTCTCAACTACTTTCAGGACATGGGGATATGGGTGGGACACAATTTCCTCCGCAGAAACACTCGGACCATCTGGGCTGAAAATTAAGCCCAGCTGGGCAAAAGGGCCAGGCCTGATGGCAAACTGGGAAGCAAAGCAAACGCCGGCCCATCCCGCGGCCGGCGTCACTTCAGGGAGACGACCTCCAGTTATCTGCGCGGACGTACCACGATCACTCGAGAGACCCCAAACCCGAACCGGGGCCCAAACCCATACCCCCACCAGCCCGGCCAACCGTAGTAACCGTAATATGGCCACGGATCCACAGCTCGCACGTATCTTGGCGCAGGCGCGACGGTGTATGTCGCCACATCGTAGTCGAAGTGTTCCCCGCCGGCACGCATCCGCTGCACGATATCCCTCAGCTGGGATTCCGGATCGGCCTGCACATCCTTGAGCCCGCCGCCGGATAGCGCGTCAGAGTCCCAGTGCCCGTTCTTCTCGAATTGGTCGAACCGGAATGGGGTCTTGGAATACGCGGCCAGCACGGTACCTGAGCCGGTGGTGTCATCGGCTACGAAGGCTTCACGGCCGCCGCGGCCCTTGAGCTCGTACTTCTTATCGCCCGCGACGCGCTGGTCGTCGCTGGGGTCGAGCGGAAACAGCACTCGCACTCGGCCATCCACGTCGGCGCGCAGGACCACCAGGTAGCCGCTGTCGGCGGACTTGGCGTACACCTTGGCCCGGTCGCCGGTGGTGTAGTCACCGCCCGAGTTAAACCAGACATGGACCGGAGGATCGCTGGCTGCCGCCTCGGTCGCGGCTATGGGAAGGGCTTGGGCTTGTGATGCGAGCAACAGCAAGGTTGTGAGCATATAGCGCTCCTTCAGCTTCCTTTCTCTCTATGACCTACGAACACGCACCCAGAACGTTGGGTTCCGATCGGGTCGTCCTCTTACCTTCTCCAGCTGCGCCAAAGTGTCTCACAGCCGAGACCGGTGCGCCATCGTAAGACGGATCGAAGCCGCCGATGTGAGCCTCCGGTATGGCACTCACATCCAGGAGAGCGGGGAATGCTCGTCAAACCGGCCACCGCGGTGCCGGTGGCCGGTGTCGAGTTCATGGATTGTGGGGGGAACTGGCGGTACTTAGCGGGCGGCCCGCGGAGAGCTCAGAACTCCGGGCCCAACGTCCTCGGTCCGCGCGGCACGAGGGTCGGCTGCCGCATTGCTGGGAGTGGATGCGGCAACCCGCTGATGGGATCCGCCACGGAACTCGAAATGCCCCTCTGCCAGGACCCGGTCGCTCAATATGAAGCCGCTACTCGGCCGGAGCAGGCGAGCTGACAGGACTCGATCAGCGAGCACGCCGGCGGACTCCCAGACGCCTGGCTCCACTCCAGGGTAGAGGCGGGCATATTCGGGCTTCAGGCGCGCTTCACGCCTCATTGGACCTCCGATTTTCGGGAGAGATGGATCGATCAACCAATGTATGAAGCGGGTACGAGTCGGTTCAAGCGCCCGATTTTCTTCGGGTCACCCACATGAAATGTGGAGCAATTGTGGATGGTAACTCACGCCAGCGTAGGGCGATGGGAGGATGATCGACGAGTGTGGAGAATGTGGAGAGGGAAAACTCGGCTCAGTGGCTGATAAAGGAAAACGGTTAGCAGCCAGGAGTGCAGGAGAAAGCAGCAGTAAGCAGTGAGGAGTGAGGAGTCAGAAGGTGAGGAGTAAGGAGTATCGAGCAAGCGCCAGCGATATCCTCATCCCGAGTGAGCGCTAGCGAGCGAGGGACCTACTTGGCGGATTTCGATGCCCGCGGAGCAGATTGCTCGCTTCGCTCGGGATGAGGATGTTTCGCTCCTCACTCCTTACTCCTCACTCCTTACATCCCACGTCTCACGTCTCACCTGTCACCTCTCACCTCTCACGTGTCTGGGATGTTGGGGTTGTTCAGCCGCTCCACCGCGGGAAGTGGGAAGCAAACCTGGGTGCCGAACACTCCCCCTACCACTGGGAAGGGCGTACCGGCCGTGGGAAAGAGCGGCAACCCGTACCGGATCATGTCGCCCAAGCGCTGCCCCTCGAGGAAGAGCTCCCGGGTTCGCTCCTGAAGGATCTGGGCCGTGACCTCGTCTGGCGTGCCTCCGGCGAAGGGTGGGATGCCGGCATTGGCATGCAGCGTGTTGATGATTTCCACCGCTCCGGAAACGTCTCCAGCCGCCACGTCGGCCTCCGCCAGAATGAGCTGTGCCTCCTCCCAGCGGGCCACCGGAATCGGAGAATCGATCGACGGGTATTTGGTCGGCTGGAAGATGGGCGTCTCAGCATCGGCCCCCACAATGCCGGCGTCGATGACGGAGACTCTTGGGTCGGGTACGCCTTCGAAGGTGACGTCACGGAACGGCAGATCCACCGTCGCATTGAGCTCGCGGTAGAGATAGGTGTAGACGAAGTTCTCCCGCCGGGGCTTGGCGCCGGAGTGGGTGGAGTTGTAGACGAAGCCCTGAGGGATCAGCGCGGCGTCCGCTGCCGCTCCCAGCTTGTCGCCCAAGCCGAGCCGGGCGCGGGCTCGTCCGAGGAGCGCCAGGTTGAGAACGGAATCGTCGGCCGCAGCGGTAGCGGCGTCGATCGCTCGGGTGAAGCGAGTTTCCCCCTCTCTCAGCAGGTCCGCGGGAGTCAGCTCGGGTCCAACATCGATGGCGGCGGAGCACAGCCCCTCTCCCATAAGGACCAGACTGTATCCACCGTAGGCCGACGCGATGGCGATGAGATCGGTCCGGTTGGGCACCTCTTCGTCGGTCCATCCGTCGAGCAGTTGCACCGAGTGGTCGGCGTCGTAGCGGGCGATGGACAGCACGGTGTACACCGTGGGGGAGGCGACATCCTGCCCACAGACATTGCTCGCGTATCTGCCATTGACCGGCTGGATGGTGCGGCGGTCGAAGTCCCAGACCTCATTGTGTAGCACCGCGTTGCCCAGTTCGTCGGCGACCAGGCCGCCGGCGACGATGTAGTTCGCCAGGGCGCACTCGAAGTCACCCACGGCGCCCTCGACCAGGAGCGTCGCGTTCTCCGGCTTCTCCAGGTCCTTGGCTGGGATCCGGCTGGGCGCTTCCTGGTCCAGCGAGGTGATGTCGTGGCAGGCAGCGAGCGCCAGGCAGAGAGCGGCGCCCAGGGCCACCCCAGTCAGGAAATGGTCCAGGCGGTGGTCGGTCCGAGTGGATTGGCTACGGCTCATGGAACGGTCCTCTCGTCGGTCGGCCGGTAGCGGTTAGAAGCTGAGGCTGACGGTCGTCAGGAACTGCGCCAGCGTGGGAGTCACCGCTTGGGAGAAAAAGTCCAGTTCCCCGGGATTGCTCTGGCCCTCCGGGTCGAGTCCCTTGAAGTTGGTCCAGGTGTGCAGGTTCCGGCCGGTGACGGTGATCGTGGCGCGGCTCGCACCAATCGCCCCGGCCCAGCGCTGGGGCAGGGTGTAGCTGGCCGAGATCTCCCGCAACTTGAAGAAGCTCGCGTCCTCGATGAACGAGTTCACCGTCTGGAGATCGGCACCGAGCTGGATGTCGGCGAGGAGTCTGGGATCGACGCCCACCGGGTTCACGTTCTCGAGACACTCCGCGAAGACGTCGCAGCGGATCCAGTGGTCCGCGTTGAAGCGCCGGTGTCCTCGCTTGAAATCCACCAGGCCATACAGCCGGAGGTTCTTGAACAGGGTCAGCGTGGTGGTGAACGCCCCGGTCACCTTGGGAATGGGTGCGCCCACGAACACCAGCGGGGCCTCGTCACAGGGAACCGATCCGCTGCCACCGTCAGCGCAGAGCGCGCTCAGCACCGTTCCGGTCGCAGGGTCTACCTCGGCGCTCACACTTTCTTGATGAAATACGAGGCGATGGGATATCCCTGCATGTGACTCTGGAGCGGAAGGCGGAGGGCAATGCTGGGGATCCCACCGAGGTCGGCGATGTAGTTGTGGGCGGTCGCTACGCTCACCCCAAGATCCCAACCAAAGTTGGGCATACTGATGGCTTGGGCGTTGACTTGCAGCTCGATGCCCTTGTTGCTCACCTGACCGATGTTCACGAACTGCTGCCCGGGAAACCCACCCGATGGCGGCGTATCCCGCAGCAGGATGGCGTCCTTGGTCTGCTTGGAGAACACGGTGAAGTCCACCCCAATCCGGTTGAAGAAGCCGGCCTCGAAGCCTGCCTCGAACTCCTCACCCCGCTCCGGCTTGAGGTCGGGATTGCCGACGAACTGCGGGGTCACCGTGGGATCGTCATTGGGACCGGTGGCAGGTGCGTAGGTCCTGAGGGCCGCGAAACTTTCCGGCTGTTCCCCCGAAGCGCCGTACGCCGCTCGCAACTTGAGTGCGGTGATGAACGGGATTCGCCAGAAGGGCTCCTCACTCAGCACCCAGGTGCCGCTCACTTTGGGGTAGGTCGCCAGGTCGAAGTTGTCGCCGAAGGCGCTGTTGTTGTCTATCCGAACCGCGCCCGTCAGGAAAACCCGATCGTTCAGCCCGAACTGCTGCTGGCTGTAGAGGCCGATGGTCTTATTGGTGACGAAGTCCTGGCTGCCGAAGGTATTCGCGGTGGAGATCCCGGTCTGGAGACCAGGAGCGGGAAACTCGGTACCCTGCACCCCGATGGTGTCAACCCGCCGCTGATAGTACTGGCCGCCGATCGAGGTGGCCGAGCTCCACTTGGGCGAGAGGTTAAAGCGCGCCGTGGCCGCGTAGTCCGCTGTATAGAGCGCGATGTCCCGCCGATTGATCGTGAGGCCTCCACGGGCGCTCACCGGGTCGAAGAACTGGGCCACATCAGGAGGCATGAATTGGGTCAGGGCTTGATTGTCCTCACCGGTCTGATCCAGGCCAATTGTCAGCCGGTGGTCAAACCATTTGACCGGACGATGCTTCATCGTGGCGCTCCCGGTAAACCGGGAGATGTCCTGGCTGTTGTCGAAGACGCCGGAGTAGTAGGCCTCGGGTGGCGCCAGAAAGAACCCGCGGTTGGGCGTTTCGAGCAGCAGCGGGCTGCCGAAGAGGGTATTGAAGAACACGCCGTCGCCGTAATCCCGCCCGAGATGAATCTTGCCCCTCACATAGTTGAGGCTGGTATTGATGTCGATCTTGTCGTTGATGGGGAATGAGAGATTGGCGTGCCCGGCGAACTTCCGCTGTCCATTGATCGGCTCGATGCCGTCGTCATCGTCATAGGTGCCGGCGACGTAGTATTGCACCCCGTCCGTGCCCCCGGTGACCGATCCGCTGTAGCTCTGGGTATAGCCGTTCTTCCAGATTGGGGTTCCCCGGTCGCTCTCCAGCTGGCCAGGTTGGCAGAGAGTATCCCGCCTGCTCCGTCGGAGGCGTAGTTGGTGGGGATGCGCCCCTCGGGATTCTGGAACCAGTTGGTGCCCTGCTTGACCGTGAAGCTCACCTGGGGCTTGGTCCCAGCCCGCCCCTTCTTGGTGATGACCTGAATGACGCCGTTGGAAGCTTCGGTGCCGTAGATGGTGGCCGCTGCCGGGCCTTTGATCACCTCGATGCTCTGGATGTCTTCGGGCGCGATGTCATCCAGCCGGGAGACCACGCTGCCGCCGGCGATGCTGCTTGGACCGGTGGCCACGTCATTGGCGACCCGGACCCCGTCGATATAGAGCAGCGGCTGGCTGTTGAGGGAGAGCGAGCCCAGACCCCGGACGGTAATAGTGGGGCCCGCCCCGACGCGACCGGAGCCGGGAATCAGGGTCACCCCCGCGGCGCGGCCGTTGAGCAGCTTGTCAATGTCACCCGCGCCGGAGAGCTCGAGGGCTGCCGGCGCGTCGATGGTAGCGACGGAGTTGCCCACCGCCCGCCGCTCGATGCCCTCCGGCTGGCCGGTCACGACAATCTCGTCCAGTTTGACCGAGACCTCCCGAAGCACGATCCGCAGATCGGTCCGGCCCACCTGCGCCGCGACGGCCACCGGTTGGTAGCCGACCCGCACCACCCGGAGGGTGACCTGGGTGCCGGTGAGGCCGCTGAAGCGAAAGTGCCCGTTGGCGTCGGTGGTCTGCACCAAGGGGGTGCCTTCGATCGTCAAGGGGGCGCCGTCCAGCGGGGTGGAGGTCGCGGCGCCCGAGACGACGCCGGCGAGGATGGAGTCCTGCGCCTGGGCCGCTCCGGCCGGCCCGACGGCCAGGGCGATCAGGAGGAGAACCGCCATGAGCGAGCGGGGACGCGTGATATGGGCGGGGTCCGTCAGCATGCTCTGCCCCCGAGGGAGGATGGTGGCGCGTGGGGCGACTTGCGCGCGATTTCCTGAGTCGACTATCTTCGCAAGTGTATACAGTTTGATATACAACAATGGGTACCGAAATCGAAATGCGCAAGACGGGCGCCCTCTCCCGGCCGGCACCCAACGCTCGACAGCCCCACCACGGGCGTGGTATCGTTGCCTGTCCTTGATCGGAGACCCCATGAAAGCGTCCGCAGCTGCCTCCCGAAAACCCACCTTCAACCGGGCCGCCCCGATCATGCGTGGGGAGCGGCCCTTGGTGGTCTACGAGCAGCTCCGCGACCTGATCGTCCACGGCCACCTGGCGCCGGGGAGCCGGATCGTGGAGAGCGACGTGGCGCTTCGTCTGGGAGTGAGTCGCACGCCGGTCCGGGGCGCGCTGCAGCGACTCCAGCAGGAGGGCTATATCGTGGATCCCTCGGGAGGGAGGCTCGCCCGTCCGACGGTCGCGCCGCTCACCAGCGACGACGCCCGCGAGCTGTTCCACATCGTGGCCGAGATCGAGGGGCTCACCGCCCGGTGGGCGGCGGGATTGCCGGTGGGAGAGCGCCGGGCCCTGGCCCGGACGCTGCGGGCACTCAACGCGGATTTCCGGCGGGAGGCGGCGGTGCGGCGGCCGGACTTCAACCGGCTGCACGACCTGGATCGCTCCTTCCACCGGACCTACGTGGAGGCGGGCGCCGGGCGCCGGCTGCTCGCGCTGCACACCACCATCAAGCCCCAGGCGGAGCGCTACGAGCGGCTCTACGTGAGCCTGCTGGTGAGCGACCTGCAGACCTCGGTCACCGAACACGAGGCCATCGCCGCCGCCATCGAGCGGGGCAACCCCGACGCCGCCCAGCGCGCCGTGCAGACCAACTGGCGCAACGCGGCCGAGCGGCTCGAGCGGGTCATCGATCGTGCCGGGGAACGGGGGAGCTGGTAGGCCGCGGGCGTCGAGCCCGGAGCCCGGAGGAAGGTCACCCTCCCGTCGGCGTCCACCAGCCGGCCCCGATCCCGCCCCGCATGACCCCAGGCAACCATCCGACCGCAGGCAGGTGAGCACATGAGACCGCCATACCCGACTCCGGTGCGAGGTGATCAAATGTATGCGCAAATGTATACCGTGAAGTCGATCCTGAGCATCAGCCTCACCGTCTGGTGGCTGGCCGCATTCACCGCCGAGGCCCAGGTGCCTCAGCAGGTTCCGCCCAAGCCGAAGGCGAACGTCGAAGGCCCGGCCGGTCCCCCCACGCCAGTTGCCCCTCAGCTCACCCGGGCGGACGCCGAGGCCTGGCTGGATGGCTATCTGCCCTACGCCCTCCAGCGGGCCGATATCGCAGGAGCGGTCGTGGTGGTGGTGAAAGACGGGGAGATCCTGCTGGAAAAGGGCTACGGCTACGCCGATGTGGCGCAGCACATCCCGGTAGATCCACAGCGCACCCTCTTTCGGCCGGGATCCGTGTCCAAGCTCTTCACCTGGACCGCCGTCATGCAGCAGGTGGAGCGGGGCAAGCTGGATCTCGATCGGGACGTCAACCAGTACCTCGACTTCAAGATTCCGGACGGGTTCGGGAAGCCGGTCACCCTGCGCAACATCATGACCCACACGGCGGGGTTCGAGGAGGTGGACAAGAACCTGTTCACCAGTGACTCGGTGAACATCGAGTCGTTCGAGTCTTTCCTGAAGGCCTGGACCCCCAGCCGCATCTTTCCACCAGGGCAGGTGCCCGCCTACTCCAACTACGCCACCACCCTGGCGGGCTACATCGTCGAGCGAGTCTCGGGCGAGCGGTTCAACGACTACATCGAGCGCCACATCTTCACCCCGCTCGGTATGGAGCACGCGACCTTCCGGCAGCCGCTACCGGATCGGATCAAGCCCGACATGGCGAAGGGGTACGAGCTCGCGTCGGGCCCCTCGAAGCCATATGAGGTGGTCATCGCCGCGCCGGCAGGGAGTCTCGCGGCGACTGGGCACGACATGGGGCGGTTTATGATCGCCCACTTGCAGAACGGCCGGCTGGGCTCGGCCGAGATCTTGAAGCCGGAAACCGCCAAGCTGATGCACGGCACCGCGCTCACCATCGTCTCACCCGAGCTCAACCGGATGCTGCTGGGGTTCTATGAGACCAATCGCAACGGACGGCGTGCCATCGCCCACGGGGGCGACACCTACTGGTTTCACAGTGACCTCCATCTCTTCATCGACGACAGGGTGGGGATTTACATCTCGATGAACAGCGCTGGGAAGGAGGGCGCAACCAGCGCGGTCCGTTCGGCGCTGTTCGAGCAGTTTGCCGACCGCTACCTGCCAGGTGAGACCTCCGACGGTCAGGTCGATCCCAAGGTCGCGATGGAGCACGCCCGGCTCATGGCGGGGCACTACGACAACTCCCGGCGGTCGGAAACCAATTTCCTCAGCCTATTGGGACTGATGGGGCAGGCCAAGGTCACAATCAACGAGGACAGCACCATCAGCTTGTCCATCCTGGATGGACTCAACGGCAAGCCCAAGAGATGGCGGGAGACGGCACCGTTCGTTTGGCGGGAGGTGGACGGCAAGAATGCGCTGGCCGCCAAGGTCCAGAACGGCAAGGTCGTCATGTTCAGCGGGGATGAGATCTCCCCCTACATGATGTTCCTACCGTCTCCGTGGTGGAAATCGTCGGTCTGGTTACTGGTGGTGCTGGAGAGCTCATTAGTGGCGCTGGCGCTCACGGTGGTCATGTGGCCGGTCGCGCCGTTGGTGCGCAGGCACTACCGCATTGCTTCGCCGTTGACCGGTCGTGAAGCGCTGGCCCATCGGTGGGCCCGCATCGCCGCGACAGCGGTCCTGGCTATCGTCGTCGCCTGGGGCGTCACCATCTCGCGAATGTCGGCCGATATTTCGGCCCTCTCGTCCAAACTGGACCCTTGGCTGTGGACCCTAGAACTGCTGAGCCTGATCGTGTTCTTCGGTGCTGCGGTCGTGGCCGTTTGGAGCGCGTGGTTGGTATGGAGCGCCAAGCGGACCTGGCCCGCCAAGCTATGGAGCGCGGTCGTCGGCGTGGCTTGTGTCATGGTGCTCTATGTGGCGCTGGCGTACCACCTGATTGGGTTCAGGGTGGACTATTGAAGTGAGAAGTGAGAGGTGAGAGGTGAGCAGTGAGAAGGAGGCCGAGTGCTGAGTGTCGCCAGACTGAGGACCGGCAAAGCAAGATCGCTGGCTCCGCTGGGAATGACCCTGCTTGCGTTTGCCTGCGTGCCTCGGACTACGGGCACCAAGGGTGTAGAGCCGGCGGCGGGATACGATCTCGTCATTCGCAACGGCCGGGTGCTCGACGGCGCAGGCAATCCCTGGGTTCGCGCCGATGTGGCCGTCCGGCGGGGAATGATCGCGAAGGTCGGTGTGGTGCCGGAGCGCGGGCTTCGGGAGATCGATGCCAAGGGCCGCTACGTCTCGCCCGGTTGGATCGACATGATGGATCAATCGGGGCAGGTGCTGCTGGAGAATGGCGCGGCGGAGAACAAGCTCCGCATGGGTGTGACCAGCGCGATCGCCGGCGAAGGTGGGACACCGGTTCCCGCGTCGCAGATTCCCGGTACTTCGCGCGGTTGGAACAGCAGGGGATCGCAATCAACTTCGGGAGCTACTACAGCGCGGCACAGGCGCGGGTCGACGCGATGGGCGATGGTGCGGGCTCGCCAACACCCGACCAGATGGCCAAGATGAAGGCGGATGTCGCACTGGCGCTGGACGAGGGGGCGTTCGGCGTCTCCAGCGCGCTGATCTACCCGCCCGAGAGTTTCCAGACCACCGAAGATCTGATCCAGCTCGCCAGGCTGGGTGGCCCATGTGGCGGCTTCTATGCCACCCACATGCGAGACGAGAGCGAGCACCTGGTCTCGGCCGTGCGCGAGGCCATTGAGATCGGTGAGAAGGCCGGAGTGAAGGTTGAGATCTTTCACTTCAAGGCGGCCTATGCGCCCGGGTGGGGCAAGCTGATGCCGCAGGCCATCGCCGAGGTAGAGGCCGCCCGGCAGCGTGGCGTCGACGTGGCGGCCGATCTCTACCCCTATACCGCGGGCGGCACGGGTCTCAGCATCACGGTGCCGAATTGGGTCTTTGCTGACGGCGAGGAGACGGGATACGAGCGGCTCAAGGACCCGACGGTTCGCGAGCGGTTGAAGCGAGAGGTCAGGGCAGGATCGCAGCCGGGATGGTCCAATCTGGTGCAGGCATCCGGCGGGTGGGATCGCATTATGTTGGCCAACCCGTTCAACCCGAAGTACGAGCCGTTCCGATCCAAGAGCATCGCGGAGATCGCGCGGCAGCTCGACCGCGATCCGGCGGACCTCGCCTGGGACATCGTGTTGGACGCGCGGCCCAATCGAGCGATGTCGTTCTTCTTCATGATGGATGAGGGCGATATCGAGACCGCGCTGAGTCAGACCTGGACCAGTATCGGCAGCGATGCGGCGGCCTCGACCAAGTTCGGTGAGGT
This sequence comes from Gemmatimonadales bacterium, assembly GCA_044867445.1. Lineage (GTDB taxonomy): Bacteria > Gemmatimonadota > Gemmatimonadetes > Gemmatimonadales > GWC2-71-9 > CAVVWJ01. The sequence continues at coordinate 8,342 of JBIOUY010000084.1, read as the reverse complement.
CGACGCGCTCGGGCTGCCGCACCCGCGGGCCTATGGGACTTTTCCCCGGATCGTCGCCGAATACGTGAAAGGACGCCATCTCCTGACGCTGGAGCAAGCCATTCGCAAGATGACGTCGTGGCCTGCCATGCGGATGGGGCTCAGCGATCGGGGTGTTATCCGCGAGGGACTCCGGGCGGACTTCACCATCTTCGACTACGACCAGATCAATGACTCGGCTACTTGGGAACAGCCCACCGCCGCACCCACTGGCATCGACTACGTGGTGGTGAATGGGGAGGTCACCATTGCCGAAGGCAAGTATACGGGGGCCAAGGCTGGGCGAGTGCTCCGAGGGAGCTGCTTCGGGAAAGCGAGTGGTGAGAAAGTAAGAAGTAAGAAGTGAGAAGTGAGAAGGTGACAGGTGAGAGTGAGAGCTGAAGAGGTGAGAGCTGAAGAGGTGCCCGGAGGCGTTCACGATGCTCCTCATCCCGAGCGAAGCGAGGGACCTTGCCGAAGGGTCTCAACGCATGCCGAACTACCGGGAAACCGTGGATTAGGTCCCTCGCTTCGCTCGGGATGAGGATCGCTCTTCGCCCCTCTCAGTCCTCTCCGTCCTCTCTACCCCGATAACGCCGCCGATGCCCGGCGCGCCGTCTCCGCCAGCACTGCGGCGCCGATGAAGGCGCTTTCCTCGGCCGCGTAGAATCCCGCCGAGTGAGCGGGCAGCCAGGGGCCACCAGGCTCGCGCGCTCCAATCCTGAGAAAGCATCCAGGCATCCGCTCGAGATAGAAGGCGAAGTCTTCGCCTCCCATATTGGTGCCGGCCAGCGGAACGTCGCCGTCCGGGCCCAGCAGGGCGCGCACTGCATCTCGGGCCCAGGCCGTGGGACCGGGTGGGTTCACGATCGGGGGCGTGCCCTGGGCAAAGGTGACCCGCGCGGTAAGGTGATGCGCGGCGGCTACGCTGTCAGAGACATGGTGCAACTCCTCGAGCAACAGCGCTCGTGATGCCGCATCCACCGTGCGCACCGTTCCCGTCAGCCGGGCTCGGTCAGGAATGATGTTGTCGGCGGTGCCTGCATGGATCGTCGCAACTGTGACGACAGCCGGGATCGCCGGGTCGATGCGGCGGGAGACCAGGGTCTGCAACGCTCCGATCAACGCGCCCGCTCCGACGATGGGGTCATTGGCTTCGTGAGGTCGAGCGCCATGGGCGCCGGCACCGGTGAGCTCGATCTGGAAGAAGTCGGCCGATGCGGCGACCGCCCCCGCCTGAGCCACGACCTGGCCGACCTCGTAGCGCCGGTCCACATGACCGCCGAAGATCGCCGCGACTCCCTCGAGCGTGCCGCCCTGGAGCACCGCTGTGGCTCCCTCAGCCGCCTCCTCGGCCGGCTGAAGCAGGATGAGCACACCACCCAGAGCAGGCGTCTTGTGGAGCAACAGGGCGGCACCAACGGCCCAGGTGGCATGGATATCGTGACCACAGGCGTGCATGACGCCAGCGACCTCCGAGGCGAACGGCAAGCCGGTCGCCTCGGGGATCGGCAGGGCATCGATATCACCCCGAATGGCGACCACCGGTGCGTCAGAGCGCTGTCCCGGGATCCGCGCCACCACGCCGATTCTTGCCACCCGCCGAAGATCTGAAGCCCCAAGGTGGGTCAGCGCCTCGATCAGCCGAGTCGCGGTGGCCTCTTCCTGCCAGGAGAGCTCGGGATGCCGGTGGAGCTCTCGCCGCAGTGTGGTGAGCCAGGCGAGCTCGTCTTGGGTGAATTGCTGGGCGATGGAGCGGGGCAGGGGCATGAGGAAAGTAAGAAGTAAGAAGTGAGAAGGGAGAAGTGAGAAGGTGATACGTGACAGGTGACAGGTGACGGGGTGACAGGTGAGAGGTGAGAGGTAAGAGGTGAGCAGAAAGGAGTAAGGGGTGACAGACCTGTTCACTCCTTACTCGAGGTCATCTCATAAATAGTTTCGTTGATGCGTTGCCGGTCTCGACCTCTCGAGGGGGCGACACGATCTCCGAGGGAAATTGCTCTCCTAGCCCCAAGGCTTAGTGTCCATGAATAAGGCACTTAGCTATTCTATTTATGAGATGACTTCTCCTCACTTCTCACTTCTCACTGCTTTTGAGCTGGTAATAACCTTGTCCGTCCGCTCGCACGAACCCTCTCACGCGATAGCCTCGCTCCAGATGCCAGAGGAATGCCTTGCGGGTTGTCTCTCGCCACAGGGTCGCGCGCTCTGGGGCGGTCGCAATCACATCCTGAATATCGTCGGGCACCACGATGTACACCTCGTGAAGCGCGTCATTTGTCTGGACCGCTGCAGTCTCCGTCTCCACCCGATTGACCACCAGCGAGGCAGGCGGTGCGATCGCTGCTCCATGGCTGTGAGGGGCCTCCGAACGTTCGGTCGTCAAGTCCCACTCGACGATAAAGCGATCGGTCCCCACCCCGCTGTGCAGGGTGCTGCCGGTATCCGAGCCGTACATATCCGGCACGTAGGCGGCGACGCTGACCCCGAGCGCGTTGAGGTTGAGATGGGCGTTGCGCGCGACCAGGGGGTCGAAGGTCCACAGCATCCGGGTGACACCAAGGGGGAGCACCAGGGATCGCTGATACAGCTTGAGCCGGCGACCGATTCCCCGATCTCTCGCCTCCGGCCGTACGGCCAGGAGGTCCGACCAGTGCACCAGGCGGCCCTGCTGCACGCCGGTCATGCCGAACACGAACCCCAACATTCTTCCACCGTCAGGAGCGAACGCGGCCGCGGTCACCCCGCCCAAGTACTGGGTCACACGGAGGATGGTTCCCGGGACGCTCTCATTGAAGCCGGCGCCCCAGGTCTCGTCTTGAATGCGCACACACTCGTCGTACTCCGTTTGAGTCTCGACCCTCCGGAGCACAATCCCGTCGCTCCCGGTGACGACGTCTTGCGCCGGAGTGAACTCCCGTCCGGTGTGCCCGGTCTTCACTCGCCCGCCTTTCCCGTATGGCTGTGGGCCAGCATCTCGGCCACGGGTGCTGCCGCGCGCCGGCGCCAGGCGAGATATGCAGGCGAGCCGAGCAGCACGACGGCAAGACCGACAGCGCCGCGTGCCGGCTGCGCCAATAGCGTGTTCACCACGATCGCCCCCGCCGAAACCACGAAGAGAACGGGGGTGACCGGATAGCCCGGGACACGGAACGGGCGGGATGCTTGCGGCTCGCGCTTTCGGTAGTAGAACACGCTCCATGCGCCGAGGGCGTAAAAGATCCATCCGATGAACACCACGTAGGTGAGCAGCTGCTCAAAGGTGCCGCTCACCGCGAGCAACATCGCCCAGAGCGAGCAAGCGAGGATCGCCAATGCGGGGGTGCCGAACCGTGGGTGCACCTCGGCGAGCTTTCGAAAGAAGATGCCGTCGCGCGCCATCGCGAAGAATGCCCGGGGCACCGTTAACACGATGCCGTTCGTCGCACTAAAGATGGAGACCACGATCATCAATGCGATGAGCTTTCCGGCCAGCGGGCCGAAGAGCGCTGTCGCCGCATCCGCCGCGACTCGGTTGGTCCCAGCCACTCCTGCGGGGCCCAGCGCGGCGAGGTAGGCGATGCTGGCCAGCAGGTAGATCGCGATCAGGGCCGCCGTTCCGAGTACGATGCCCCGATGGAAGGTGCGCTGCGGATCTCGAGCTTCGCCGGCGGAGTAGGTCACATATTGCCACCCCTCGTAGGCCCAGAGCGTCCCGATCATCGCGAGCCCGAAGCCCGAGAGAACGGACCCGGAGATCGTCTCCGGCCAGGCGCCGACGGGGGCCGTGCCTAGCCCCTTGCCCCGCAGCAGGAACAGGGCGCTCATCAGCAGAATCCCAGTGACCTTCAGGAGGGTGGTCCAATCCTGAACCCGGGCACTCTCGCGGGTGCCCCGGACGTTGATCAGGGCGATGACCGCGATCATGCTCACCGCCGCCAGCTTGGTGGTGAAGGGGCCGAGCGGGACGAGTTGTCCCAGATAGGAGGCCCCCGCCACCGCGAGGGTCGCGATCGATCCGCTGCTGATGACGAAGAAGAGGGTCCAACCGAAGAGAAAGGCCGGGAAGCGTCCGAACGCGTCTCGGATATAGATGTAGAGCCCGCCTGCCTGCGGATGCATGGCACCGAGCTCGGCGTAGGTCAGCGCGCCCAGGAGCGAGAGTATGCCGCCCACCAGCCACACCAGCAGGGCCAGTCCGATGGAGCCGCGAGACTGGCGCAGCACCACCCCCGGCACAACGAAGATGCCGGACCCGATGACCGTACCGATCACGATGTAGGTGAGCTGTCGCAGGCCGAGGACGCGCGGGAGCGCGGAGTGGGTGGGTGCCTCAGTCACCGCGAGCGCACCAGGAGCTCTTTCCGCACGGTCAGATCGGCAATGCGCTCCCGGTTCACGGTCACGCCGATCCCCGGTTGGCTGACCGGGACCGCCATCAGTCCATCACCGCTCATGGTCCATTCCGGCGTCACGACATCCTCGAGCCAGTACCTCGAGCTCGGTGAGACATCGCCGGGTTTGACAAAGTTGGACAGGGAAGCCAGGGCGATATTGTAGGCCCGGCCCACACCGCTTTCCAGCATCCCGCCACACCAGACCGGAATCCCGCTTCGGGCGCAGAAGTCGTGGATCGCGATGGACGGGCCAAATCCTCCTACTCGCCCCGGTTTGATGTTGATGATTCGGCCGCTTCCCAGGGCCACCATGTCTTCGGCCCGGTCAAGCGAAGTGATGGACTCGTCGAGGCAGAGCGGGGTCTGCAGCTGGCGCTGCAGCTCCGCGTGACACCGCAGATCATCCCATGCCAGCGGCTGCTCGATCATCATGAGCCCGAGCCCGTCCAGCTCCAGCAGGCGTTCAGTGTCGGCCAGGGAGTAGGCGTTGTTGGCGTCCGCCATGAGCGGCGCCTCGGGTCCGAGCGCCTGGCGGACCGCGCGGACGTAGGGCACATCGGCGCCGGGCTCGATCTTGATCTTGATTTTGCGGTACCCCGCCAGAAGCGCCCGGCCGGCGCGCTCCACCAGAGCGTCGGGGCTGGACTGGATGCCGAGCGAGATCCCCACCTCGATGCAGGTGCGGGTACCTCCAAGTCGGAGTGCCAGAGGGACGCCTCGCAGCTCGGCGTCGAGGGCCCAGATCCCCATCTCGACCGCCGCCTTGGCCATCAGGTGACCGCGAAAGTCGCGCTCCAGGGCAGGAAAGACCTGCGTTGGGTCATCGAAGGTGCGGCCCAGCACCCGGGGCGCGACCCAGTTGCGGATGGCGAGCCAGGCGGTGTCGATGGTCTCGGGCGAGTAGTTGGGCTGCTCCGGGGCCGCGCACTCACTCCAGACCACTGCGCCGCTGCCGTCTTCCAGCTCCAGCAGGAGGATGCGGCGGATGGTCTGGATGCCGGAGGAGATGCGGAACGGCTCCCGCAGGGGCAGCTGGATCTCCCGCAGGGTCAGGCGCTCAAGCCGCAGAGGCATCGATCGACTCTGGTCAGTGCATTCAAGATTGTATACATTGCTCAACAATGGGGAGTGGAGCGAGCGGACGCAAGAGGAGGCGCCATGAGATTCGCCGCCCTGATGCTCCTGGTCTGGCTCGGCAATATCGAGCCGCTCGAGGCACAGGCCAAACCGTTGCACGGCTTCGATGCCTACGTTACCCGCAGCATGGCCGACTGGAAGGTGCCCGGCCTTGCCATCGCCATCGTCCGGAACGACTCGGTGATCCTGGCCAAGGGCTACGGAGTGAAGACCCTGGGCAAGCCGGACCCGGTGGAGGGCCACACCCTCTTCGCCCATCGGCTCCGCCACCAAGGCGTTCACCGCCATGACGGTGGCCATGCTGGTGGACGCGGGGAAAGTAAAGTGGGACGACCGCGCGACGAACTATCTCCCCGATCTCCAGCTCTACGATGCGTACGCGACGCGCGAGCTCACGGTCCGTGATCTGCTGACTCACCGCAGCGGTCTCACTGCGGCCGACCTGATGATGTTTGCCGAGCACATGACCCGGGACAGCATTCTCCACCAGGTCCGCTACGTCAAGCCCACCTGGAGTTTCGCTCCCACTTCGGCTACTCCAACCTGATGTATCTCGCGGCCGGCCAGGTCACCGCACGGGTCACCGGCGAGTCGTGGGACGAGGTGATCCGTGACCGGATCTTCGAGCCGTTGGGCATGGTCTCCAGCAACACCAGTATCAGGTCGCTCGAAGGCCAGCCGAATGTGGCCACGCCGCACGACGAGATCGACGACACGGTGCGAACGATCCCCTACTTCAACCTCGACGTCGGCGCCCCCGCCGGCTCCATCAACTCGAACGTGCTGGACATGGCCCAATGGCTCCGCTTCCAGCTCGCGGGCGGCCGGGTGGGCGGCAAGCCACTAGTGAGCGCCGCCGCCTTCGAGGAGACCGACACGCCGCAGGAAAGGTCGACGCCATGAAAGTCATCGATCTGGCCGAGTTCAAACGGAAGCCCGAGGAGGCCGACACCACACCCGGAGTACGCCTCGCTGAGGCCGAGCTGCCGCGCTACACCGGGTCGTTCGCCTCGCCTTCGCTGCCGGTGACGGCGGAAGTCCAGCTGGTAAATGGCCAACTCAAGCTGACGGTGCCAGGGCAGCCGGTGTATACCCTGGTGCCGGTCACCACCACCCGCTTCCGCCTCACGGGGAACGAGGCGCCGGCCGGCTTCTTCCTGGACTACACACTCGAGGGCGGCAAAGTGGAGCGAGTCACCCTGGTGCAACCCGAGCCGCAGCCAGCGCTCACGCTGGTCCCGAAGCGCGATCGGGCAGTAGGGCGGTAAGGCGGGAGCGGCGGGAGCGGGGGCGGCGGGAACGGCGGGAACGGCGGGAGCGGCGGGAACGGTGGGAACGGCGCGAGCGCGCGACAGGCGGCTCCGAGAGGATCAGGATGAGGACGACACGTCTGACGAAGCTCTTGCCCCTGCTTGCGCTACTGTCAGCGGCGGGCCTCCACGCCCAGGCAACTGGCGCGGGCACCGCACCTCACCGCGTCGCCGTGCGAGCCGCGCGACTGATCGACGGGAAGGGTGGCCCACCCCTGACCAGCGCCGTAGTGCTGGTCGAGGCCGATCGGATCACTGCGGTGGGCTCCAATCTTCCCATTCCTTCCGGCACGGAGGTGATCGATCTGGGCGGCGCGACCCTTCTGCCTGGATTGATCGACTGCCACACCCATCTCACCTCCCAGCCGGGCAGCTACTACGACGATCTCTTCCGCCGCACGCCAATCGACTACGCCGTGGTCGCTCACCTCTACGCCCGGCGCACGTTGGAGGCGGGGTTCACTACGGTGCGAGACGTCGGCGCGGGCGAGCTGATCGACGTAGCGCTGCGAAAGGCAATCGACTCGGGCACGATTCCGGGGCCGCGCATGCAGGTGGCGACCCTGGCGGTGGGCGCGACCGGCGGCCACAATGATCTCTCCGGCTTCTCACCCTACCTCAAATTCGGCCAGTTGTCCGGTGTGGCTGATGGAGTCGACGACATCCGGAAGCTGATCCGCTTCGAGGTCAAGAACGGAGCGGATGTGATCAAGATGGCCGCGACCGCTGGGGTGCTCACCGAGGAGGAGTCGGTCGGTGCGCCGCAGTACTCCCAGGAGGAGATGAACGCCGTGGTGGAGGAGGCGACCATGTGGGGGCGCAGGGTGGCCGCCCACGCGCATGGCGCCGAGGGCATCCGGCGAGCGGTACGGGCGGGGGTGACCTCGATCGAGCATGGGACGCTGCTGGACGAGGCCGGTGCCAGGATGATGAAGGAGCGCGGCACCTACCTGGTGCCGACGATGTATGCCCTCGACTACGTGATCGCCGAATACGGCAAGCTCGGCTTTCCCCAGCACAGTCTCGACAAAGCCCGAAGCATGGAGAAAGACGCGAAGCGGAGCTTTCGCATCGCCCAGCGGGCTGGTGTGAGGATGGCCTATGGCACGGACGCGGCGGTCTTCCCCCATGGCAAGAATGCCAAGCAGTTCGGCTATCTGGTCCGTTGGGGACTCACGCCCATGCAGGCGATTCAGATGGCTACCACCAGGGCGGCGGATCTGCTGGGATGGAGCAAGCGGATTGGATCCATCGCGCCTGGCCTCTATGCCGACCTCATCGCCGTGAGCGGCGACCCCCTGAAAGACATCAGCGAGCTCGAGCGCGTCCGGTTTGTGATGAAGGGCGGCGTCGCCTACAAGCGACCCACTCCAGGCGCTCAGCATACTCTGAGGTAGCAAGACCCCATGCGACACTCCCTTCTCGCCGGCCTGACCGTCGCCTTGCTCGCGTGCCACGCCTCACCAGCGCCGCTGCAACCGGTCAACGATCCGAACGCGCG
>JBIOUY010000083.1:0-8597 GCA_044867445.1 Gemmatimonadales bacterium | reverse complement strand
AGGCTAAAGGCTTTCGATTAGTGAGGCTTGACGTGCACCACCGCCTTTTTGTTAGCTCTTGGCCATTAGCTTATAGCCGTTAGCCTATAGCCGTTAGCCGTTAGCTCTTAGCCTTTAGCCTCTACCGCTATCTTTCCCGGAACGTAACCAGGAGCGAATGAGTGGTGAGCGTGCCGAAGCTGACCGATCGGCCGGCGGAGACGCTGCCGGTCCCCCGCATCCTCAAGGAAGTGTCGCGGCGCATCGTGGGACAGGATGCCATGGTGGAGCGACTGCTCGTCGGGTTGCTGACCGGCGGCCACATCCTGCTCGAAGGCGTGCCCGGGCTCGCCAAGACCCTCGCGGTCCGGACGCTTTCTGAAATCATCCATGCGTCGTTCTCTCGTATCCAGTTCACGCCCGACCTGTTGCCCGCCGATGTGATCGGGACGATGGTCTTCAACCAGAAGACTCAGGAGTTTCACGTCAAGCAGGGCCCCCTCTTCGCCCAGATCATTCTTGCCGACGAGATCAACCGAGCCCCCGCCAAGGTGCAGGCCGCTCTGCTGGAGGCGATGCAGGAGCACCAGGTGACCATCGGCGGCGCCACGTTCGCTCTCGAGGAGCCGTTTCTAGTCCTCGCCACCCAGAACCCGATCGAGCAGGAGGGCACGTATCCGCTGCCCGAGGCCCAGCTCGACCGCTTCATGTTGAAGGTCCGGGTGGACTATCCCTCGCGTGACGAAGAGAAAGAGGTGCTCCTGCGGATGAGCACGGGGCAGGAGATTCCCGTCGAACAGCTGCTCGAGCCCGCCGCGGTCATGTCTGCTCGGACCGCTATCGCCAATCTCTACATGGATCAGAAGGTGGTCGATTATATCGTGGACCTGGTCCGTGCCACCCGAGATCCGGTGACGGTCGGCCTGACTGACCTCAAGCCTCTCATCGCGTTTGGCGGGTCCCCTCGGGCTTCGATCGCATTGGCCCAGGCCGCCCGCGCCCACGCCTTTCTTCGGGGCCGCGCTTACGTGGTTCCGGAGGACGTCCGCGCCCTCGCGCCCGACGTACTTCGCCACCGGATCCTGCTCACCTTCGAGGCGGAGGCGGAGGACGTGACCACGGATGATGTGGTCTCCAAGGTACTGGGCGCCGTGAAAGTGCCATGAACCGTGAAACGTGAAAGGTGAAACGTGAAACGGAAAAACGTTCACGGTTCACTTTTCACGCCGTTCACGTCTCACCTGTCACCTGTCACCTGTCACCTCATGTCCGTTTCCCCTGAAATCCTCAAACAAGTCAAGGCCATCGAGCTTCGGACCAGAGGCCTCGTGGGGACGTTGTTTGCGGGAGAGTATCGCTCGGTTTTCCGAGGGCAGGGGATGGAGTTCGCCGAGGTGCGGGCGTACCAGCAAGGCGATGACTTTCGCTCCATCGATTGGAACGTCTCTGCCCGGCTCGCAAGTCCCTACGTCAAGACGTTTACCGAGGAACGGGAGCTCACCCTCATGCTCATCGTGGATCAATCGGGATCGACCCGGTTTGGTGAACCGATCAGCAAGGCTGGGCTTGCCGTGGAGGTCGCTGCCGTGCTGGCGCTGGCGGCGGCATATCACAACGATCGGGTTGGCGCGCTGCTCTTCGCCGACGAGGTGGAGCGCGTGATCCCGCCCCGCAAGGGCCGGCGCCATGCCCTCCGAGTCATCCGAGACCTGGTTGCCTTCGAACCCATCGGGCAGCGCACCAATCTTGCGGCGAGCCTCTCCTACGCCAGCCGGCTGCTGCGCCACCACAGTATCGTCGTGGTGCTCTCCGACTTCATCGCCGAGGGTTGGGAGCGGCCGCTTCGGCGCCTGGCCGCCCGCCACGAAGTCGTGGCCATCACCGTAGACGATCCCCGTGAGCACGAGCTGCCTGACGCGGGGTGGATCGAAATGCTGGATGCCGAGTCGGGCCGTCGGGTGCTGGTCGACACCGGGAGCCGAGAGGTCCGCGCTCGCGTGAGCACGCTGGCCGCCCAGCGGCACGAGGAACGACAGCGGTCACTGGCCTCCGCCGGAACCGACCAGGTCGCGCTCCAGACCGGAGCACCGTACGCCATTCCCTTGCGACGGGCCTTCGCGCTCCGGGCTCGCCGGATTCATCGAGGATGAGTCCGCTGTTCACCACTCTTGCCATCCTGCTCGGCATCGGCGGTGCTCCGGTCTCCCCTCAGCGCGCCGACTCCGCCCGGAACACCGTCGGAGACACCATCTGGCTCATCCGCGAGGTCTCGGTGCCTCCCGGGCGAGTAGTCCGGGCCGCCACCTGGGATCCTGCGGACCCGGTGGAGTTGTTGGCCCCGGGGCGGGTCATCTCACGAGGTGAGACGGCACAGATCGCCTATCCCGTCGTGGTCTGGCGGCCAGGCGACTACACCCTGAGTCCGCCGGGACCGCTCCTGCTCGCTTCCGATGGTCAGGTAGACTCCCTGCCGCCCGAACCGGTGACGCTTCACCTGGCGAGCGTGCTCCCCTTGGTTCCGGCCGACTCGGTGCTTTCCCCTCAGCCGCCCGCTGGGTTCGTTCCTCGAAGTGCCCTGACGCTGCTCCCGCTCGTCCTCCTTTGGGGGGTGGCCCTACTGGTGCTGGCGCCCCTCCATTGGTGGTGGCGGAGGCGAGGCCATCGTGTCACGAGAGAGCCTTCCGATACGCCGGTCCGGCATGGGCCGCCACTGGAGCGTTGGGCCGACGCCGGCGAGACTCGGGCTGTCGCTGCCGCGGTGATCGCACGGCTCCGAAGCGTCCTTGTGGCGGGGGCGGATGACATGAGCGAACAGCTCGACACCAAGACACTCATCGCGGAACTGAGCCACTCCCATCCGGAGTGGCCCCTGGACGAGCTGCACGCCGTTCTGCGAGACCTCGACCTGGCCCGCTTTGGTGACAGCAGTGAAGCCGATGTGCTGGCCCTCGCACGTCGTGCCGAGCGGCTGGAGCCCCGACTCCGTCGGACAGCCGCATGACCTTTGCCCGACCCGCACTCTTGTTGCTTCTGCTTCTGCTGCCGCTGTGGTGGTGGCGGCGCCGGAGAGGGGATGTGCCTGCCGCGCGCTACAGCGACGTCAGCCTTCCTGCTTCGGTCTCCGCCGCGCGCTGGTGGGTATCGCTGCCGCCTGCCCTTCGTTCGGCGGCACTCTCCGCCATGATTCTCGCCGCGGCCGGTCCTCGGGTTGGCGGCGACACGATCGAAGTGAAGCAGGAAGGGATCGCGATCGTCATCACGATCGATATCTCCAGCAGCATGTTGGCCGAGGATTTTGCTCCCTCCAACCGGTTGGAGGTGGCCAAGCGCCAGGCCGTGGGATTCATCCGCGGTCGCACCGCGGACCGCATTGGGCTGGTCGCGTTTGCCGGCGAGGCGCTCACCCAGGTGCCGGTGACGCTCGACTACCCGGTGATCGAACAGGCGGTGATGGATCTCAAGATCGGAAGCCTGGAGGACGGCACCGCTATCGGTAGTGGTCTTGCGACCGCGGTCAATCGCCTGCGCCGCGCGCCGGACAAATCCAAGGTGATCCTGCTGCTCACGGACGGCGAGAACAACAAGGGGCTGATCGATCCCCGAACCGCGGCCGCGACCGCGGCCGCCTTTGGCATCCGGGTCTACACCATCGGCGTGGGGACCATTGGTGAGGCGCCCATTCCTACCGGTCGCGGCCTGGGTGGTTTCCGCTACGAGCTGCTTCCGGTCCGGATCGATGAGCCGCTGTTGCGGGAGATCGCTCAACGGACCGGTGGTCGCTACTTCCGTGCCCGTGATAGTGAGGCCCTGAGCCGGATCTTTCGACAGATCGATGCGATGGAGAAGACGCCTATTCAAGTGACTAGATATACCCGCTATGAAGAGGCGACTCGCCCGCTCATCCTGCTGGGTCTTGGTGCGCTCGCGCTCGAGCTGCTGCTCGGCAGCACCCTGGTGGTGCGGGTACCGTGACCTTCGACGCGCCGCTGCTGCTGTTTCTGGCGCCGCTGCTGGCTTTGGCGATCGGATTTGGCGCATGGCTCAGTCGCGGGCGGCGGATCCGCCTCGCTCGGCGCTGGTCGCCCGCGCTTGCCAGAGTGGCCCGCGCTCGGGGAGGGTGGGCGCCCCTCATCCTCGGCTTGGTGGCGCTCCTCGGCATGGTTGGACTGGCCGGACCACGGGCCGGACGGACGGAAGTCAAGACCAAGACCCGTGCCCTGAGCCTCGTCTTCGCTATGGACATCAGCCGCTCGATGCTGGCGGAAGACGTGGAGCCTAGCCGCCTGCAGCGCGGGGTCCGCGAGGCACGGCGCCTGATTCAGGATCTCGAGGGCGACCGCCTGGGTCTCATCGCCTTCGCCGGGCGCAGCTACATTCTGGCCCCACTCACGGTCGACGGCGGCGCCATCCGGATGTACCTCGACGCGCTCGATCCCGATCTCGCCAGCGAGGGCGGCACCAGCTTGGGCGCGGTGCTCAACCAGGGGACCCAGCTGCTGCAGGCGACTAGCGACGCCGCCGATCGAGTCCTGGTCGTTTTCACCGACGGGGAGGCTCATGACACGCTGCCCGAGATCATCGCCCAGGCAGGAGCGCTGAAGCAGGCCGGCGTGCACCTGATCCTGGTCGCTGAGGGACGTGCGGCACCTACCCGGATTCCGCTGCGCGACTCGACCGGCGCGCTGACCGAATACAAACAGGACGAAAACGGCGAGGTCGTACAGACCCAGCGACGCGATGACATTCTCAAGCCGGTCGCTGACGCCGCCGAGGGCACTCTGGTTCCGAGTGAGGTTCCCGATCAGGCCGGAGCTGTCCGCGATCTGGTGCGCGCCATGAAACGGAGTCCCTCGTCCGAGACCCGTACCGCTGATCTGGTCCCGAGGGCCTGGATCCCTGTGCTGGCGGCGGCGGTCCTGCTTTTCGGGTACACGCTCGCTCGACCAGGGCCGGCCCTGGTGGGGCTCGCCGGTCTGCTGCTGTGGTCGACAGCCCAAGCCCAGCGTCCGACTTCGGGAGAACGCGCACTGGCGGCCGGTGACCCGAGCCGTGCGGCGGCGGAGTTTCTCAAGGACGCCTCTCGAAATCGCGCGCGTGACACCGCTTTCTACAATGCGGGCACGGCGGCGTTGGAGGCGGGAAGACTCGATGTGGCTCGGGGTGCCCTGGCAGAAGCTGCCAAGTCGCTGGATCCCGCGCTGCGCTATCGGGCTCTGTACAACCTCGGCCTGATCGGCATACTCGCCGCCAGGGCCGACAGCAGCCGGAGCGACGAGCTGCTGGACGAGGCTGGGGAACGGCTGCGACAAGCACTGCTGTTGCAGCCCTCTTCTGCTCGCGCCAAGTGGAATCTGGAGTTGACCGAGCGGCGCAAACCGCCACCGCTTCGGAGTGGCGGCGGGGGTGGCGGAGGGAAAGCGCCGCCATCGGGTTCGCCGGCCCAGGCGCCCCAACAGGGGCAACCGGAGCCGAAGCCGCAGGGGCTGAGCAAGAGCCAAGCGGAACAGATTCTCAACTCCATGGAACGGCGTGAGCAGATGACCCGGGCCGAGCAGCAGCGCCGATTGCTGAGTGGATCCGGTGGAGGGACCAAGGACTGGTGATTCGGCTCCTGTTGCTTGGTGCTCTGCTTCAGGGTGAGCGTCCCCTGCTCGAAGCCTCGGTCGACGAGGATCGGCTATCCGTGGGGGAGGAGCTGGTCTATACCTTGCGCGCCGTCAGTCATTCGCCGGTGCCGATGCAGGTCTCTGTGGCGCCCTTTCTCGGACTCGAGATTGTGGGTCGTAGCGAGCGCACCGAGATTTCGACCGGGGCCCAGCCCAGCCGGACAACCGTTCTCCAGATTCGGCTGCGGGCTGCCAAACCGGGCCGGTGGCAGCTGGGGCCAGCCAAGGCGGTGCAAGGTCGTGACACCGTAGAAGCCGCCGCGCTCGTCATCGACGTCGCCGCCAACCGCGCGGCGACTGCCACTGGCCTGAGCCCCCGGTTGCACCGCTTGGTTGATGGCGCTCAGCCGCCGGTGCCGGGCCAACCCGGTGTGCTCTTGCTGATCTCACCCGACTCAGTTCGCGTCGGCGAGCAGGTGGACGTGGTGACCGCCGCTTGGTTTCCCCGCGAGCTCCGATTGCAACTCCGGCGTCCTCCCACACTGCAGCCCCCGGTGATCGATGGAGTCTGGAGCTACCCCCAGGCCACACCAACGGGCATCGCGGCGACTCGGAACATTCGAGGGCACTGGTACGATCTCTTCGTCGCTCACCAGATCGTATTCCCCCTGGTGCCGGGGACCATCAACATCCCGCGCGCTACGCTCAAGTACAGCACACCCGTGGCTATGCAGTTCTTCAGCCAGGAGGAGCGCTTTGCTCTGACCAGCGACCCGGAAACCCTCACCGTGCAACCATTGCCGGAGCAGGGCCGACCAATGGCCTTCAACGGCGCGGTGGGATCTGGCCTCACTCTGGAACGCCGGCTTGCCGATCCGACCGCGCACGTGGGCGAAGCCGTCCCGGTCGAGTTTGTCTTGCGGGGAGAGGGCAACACCGCGCTCTGGCCCGCGCCCGAGGTGCGGTGGCCGACTTCGGGCCGGGCATACATGGAACGAGTCGACGAACGTCTGACGGGTGTTGAGGGCAGGGTAGGGGGGACCAAGACTTTCCGGTTCCTCGTAGTGGCCGACTCGGCAGGACTGCTCCCGCTTCCGCCCGTGAGCTATCCCTATTTCGACCTCTCGTCGGGCCGATATCTGACGTTGCAGGTCTCGCCGGGCTCGCTGCCGGTCGCGCCAGCCGGTGAAGCGGCCACCGCAGCGGCACTCCCGCCCTCGCTGCTGCAGGCCCAACGCGCGTCGCTGGCATGGCAGCTGGGGCACCAGGTACCGGAATGGGCCTGGATCGCCATCCTGCTGCTGCCACCCGCCTTCCTCGCGCTCCGCGGACGATGGGCACCCCGCGCGCGCTCGCGGCGGCCAGCGGCGGTTCGGGACGATCTCCGCAGCGCCGAAGAGGAGCTGGATGGGCTGGTGCGTGCCCTGATTCCCGACCCGGACCGTCGCTTCGGTCCCGGATTCGCCAGCGCCATGCGCGCCGCCGGCGCCGATGCCGAGCTCGCGGCCCGTGTTGCCGCGGCGCGGGAACGGTTGCTCGCCCGGCGCTACGGCCCAGGACCGGGTCTGTCCGGCGAATCCGCGCTGGCGCTCGAAGTGCACGAGCTGGTCCGACGACTCGGCGGTTCCGTGCGCGGGTGGCAGGGAAGAGGTGTGGCAGTGGGGATTGTTGCGTTGTTGCTCGTTGGGTCGCGAGGGGCAGCGCAGTCGCCTGCGCCGGAGGCGCTCTATGAGCACGGTTCGCTGCGCGCCGCCGCCGAGGGATTCGCTCAACGGGTGTCCGAGGAGCCGGCGATCGCCGCCAACTGGTATAATCTCGGCGCTGCATACTATCGGCAGGGCCTCGGGGGCCGGGCTGCGGCCGCCTGGCTTCAGGCTAGGCGGCTTGCGCCCCGGGAGTCAGTGATCCGTCGTGCACTTCAACTCACTCCTCCCCCAGATGGCATCTCCGCTCGGTGGGTCTGGTCCCCACCGGTTACGCCGGAGGAGCTCCTGCTGCTCGGGAGCCTGGGTTGGCTCGCTGGTTGGATTGGCTGGACGGTACGACCCAGGATCCGCGACCGCTGGTTCATCGTCCTGGTGTTCGCCGGCTGCGCCATTGTAGGAGGCCTGGGACTTCAGGCCTGGTATCGGCGTCCGCTCGGCATCGTGCTCGAAGCCACTTCATTGCTGCTGTCACCCCACGGACGTGCTCCCACGGTTTCTCCGATCGAAGGCGGGACCACGGTCCGCATCCTCAGACGCTCCCCGGGCTGGGCCCTCGTCCGGGCACCGGGTGCTCGGGAGGGCTGGCTCTCCGAAGACGCCATCGCCGCCCTCGGCGGCTAAATTGTCCCGATGCCCCGTCGCATCGTCATTCTTCCCGATGCCGTCGCCGATCAGATCGCCGCGGGCGAGGTGGTCGAGCGCCCGGCTTCGGTGGTAAAGGAGCTGGTCGAGAATGCCCTCGATGCCGGCGCCCGTCACGTGCGGGTCGAACTGGAGCAGGGGGGCAAGACGCTCATCCAGGTGAGCGATGACGGCTCGGGCATGGGTCGGGAAGATGCGGTGCTGGCGCTCGATCGCCATGCGACCAGCAAGGTGCGCAGCGCGGCCGATCTCGTGGGCGTGGCTACCTTCGGATTCCGGGGTGAGGCGCTGCCCGCGATAGCCTCGGTCTCCCGCTTCACGCTGTCCACCCACGAAGGTGATGGCGAAGGCACCGAGCTCAGCGTCGCCGGAGGCCGACTCGACCGCGTAGCCGACGCCGTGCGACAACGGGGAACGACGGTGACAGTGCGCGGACTGTTCTTCAATACGCCAGCGCGACGCAAATTTCTTCGTTCGGTGGCGAGCGAGACCCGCGCCGCCCACGATGCTCTGGCCACCCTGGCGCTCGCCCATCCCGATGTCGGTTTCGAGCTGCATGTCGATGGGACCTGCCGGCTCTCGGTCCCTGCCGGCGAATCGCCCGACGAGCGGTTGGCATCGGTGTGGGGCCGGGATCTCGCCGGTACCCTCGTGCCGGTGAGCT
>JBIOUY010000082.1:0-90730 GCA_044867445.1 Gemmatimonadales bacterium | reverse complement strand
GTTTCCCGGGCTTGCGCGATGCCGTACAGTCTGGCCGCGAAGGTCAGGTTTTCCAGCAGCGTGAGATCGTCGTACAGCAAGGTTTGATGAGACAGTAGCCCAATGGCCCGCCGCGCGTCGCCGTCGTTTCCCCGGACCGGCCGGCCCATGACCCGGACCTCTCCCGCGCTCGGGCGCATGAGTCCAGCGAGCAGGCGGAGCAACGTGCTCTTCCCCGCCCCGTTGGGCCCCGCTACCGCGAGGGCCTCTCCGGGGTCCAGCGTAAGGTCGATGTCGTGGAGGACGCGTCGGCGCCCGAAGGAGCGGCTTAGTCCTTTGGCGGCGAGCAGCCTGGCATCGCCGTCACAGGACGGCATCGATGCGGGCGCCGAGCTCGTCGAGACGGAAGGGTTTGACGATATAGCCGGAGTGCGGGAGATCGAGAACCTTGAGTTGGGGCTCGATGCTCATGTACGCAGTGGTGATGATGACCGGCAGTTCGGGCTGGGTCAACCGGATCCGGCGCAGCAACTCCACCCCGTCGGTGTCCGGCAGCCGCATATCCAGCACGGCCACGTCGGGCTTGTGCTGCTCGAGCTGTTCCAGGGCCTCTGCCCCGGTGGACGCGAATACCAGATCGTACCGCGGCTGAAAGGCTCGCTCGTAGCTGAGTCGGAGCGCTCGCTCGTCCTCCACGATCAGGACGCGCCGTCGGCGCTTGGGCTCGGTCATGCCACGCACCCCGCAGAGCGGCGCAGGAGGACACCGCGAAAGGAGAAGCTGGGTTCCGCGGGTACACTAATCGGTTGATCGGGACCAGTCCATCCCGAACCCACCCCGTAGGCCGCCCGGGGTGGCTCATTCATAGCTGATGTCGATTTGGAAGAGTTCGGCGAGCTTGGTGAGGACGAGGAGAAAACGAATCTCCTCGCTGGGATTGCGCAGCACGACGAGCTGACGGCGTTCCGACGCACGGCGCTGGATCAGCATGAGGGCGCCCAGTCCCGCCGAATCCACCTGGCGTGTGTGCGTCAGGTCGATCACCAGGCGGCCGCTTCCCTCCGGCATCTCCTCCAGGAGGTGCACCGCGGCTTTGAGAATCTCGACGCGGCTCTCCAGCCCGAGCGTCTCGGGCGCGGCAAGGCCACGTTCCACCTCCTGCGGGGACATCATCTCCTCCTTCGGCACCGAGCTATCTCACCAAGCACCGGTGAGACCTCTAGTTTTGCGGCCCCGGATCACTCCGGGTGTGCTCTTATCGGGCGGATCGACGCCTCAACCGCAGGCGACTTCGCGACCTCGTCCAGGACATGGGCGAGACCGGTGCCAGCGGCTCTAAGCCGTTGCGGTGCTATGGATTGCAAAAGCCAGCACTACCGATTTGGCAAGTGCTGGCCGTCGCAGTCCGCGAGATTTTACTGCAAAGGACGGGGAAGCGTAAGAAGGCGCGAGGGGCTTCGCCCCGGCGCGAAGCGCCCCTAGAACTGAATCTGCGCCCCCAGCTCTACCACCCGGTTGGGCGGGAGCCCGAAGAAGGCGGTGGCGGAGCGGGCATTTCGGGTCATCAGAACAAACAATTTCTTCCGCCAGAGCGCCATGCGGCCCAGGCTGGGGCCGGTGCCATCACCCACCGCGCTGATCCTGGCCTTGCTCTGCGGCGTGAGAATCAGAGTCTCCCGGCCAAGGTAGAACGTGGTCTCCATTACCTTGACGGATAGCGGTCGGCCGCCCGGGGTGGCCTGACCGAGCAGGGCCAGCACCGCCGGCACATCAGGGGTCTCCATGAAACCGAAGTGGGCGATGACCTGATAGCACCCCTCACCCAATTCCCGGCACTCCACCCGGTCAGCCGGGTCCACCTGGGGGATGCGTTCAGTCACGACCGAGAGGAGTATGACGGTCTCGTGGAGCACCTTGTTGTGCTTCAAATGGTGCAGGAGCACCGGCGGCGCCCCACTGGAGTCGGAGGTGAGAAAGACCGCCGTCCCGGGCACCCGGTGGGGCTTTCTCCTCGACACATCCACCAGAAACAGATCCATGGGCAGCGTGTTCTCCCGGATCACGGCCGCCAGGATCAGGCGCCCCCGCTTCCAGGTGGTCATGAGTACGCCGACTCCGGCCGCGATGGCCAGCGGCACCCAACCGCCCTGCTCGATCTTGAGGATGTTCGCGCCCATGAACGCCAGGTCGAAGCTGAAAAAGAATCCCGCGAGCCCCAGGACGCGCCAGAGCGGCCATCCCCACCGGGTCCGCGCCACGACCGCGAACAGAAGCGTAGTGATCGTCATGGTGCCGGTGACGGCGATCCCGTACGCCGCTCCCAGGGCAGCGGTGGAGCGGAACCCCACCACGATCAGCAGCGTGCCCACCATCAGCGCGTGGTTCACCTCGGGCACATAGATCTGACCTGCCTCTCGGGCTGAGGTATGCGTGATGGTGAGCCGCGGACTGTACCCCAGCTGAATCGACTGCTGCGCCAGGGAAAACGCTCCTGAAATGAGCGCCTGAGACGCCACTATGGCCGCGAGGGTGGAGATGACCAGAAGCGGATAGAGGAATGAACGGGGAGCGAGCAGATAGAACGGATTCGAGACTGCGCTGGGGTCTCGCAACAGCAGCCCCCCCTGGCCGAAGTAGTTCAGCAACAGGCAGGGCAGAGCCAGCGAGAAGAACGCCAGCCGGATGGGTCGCTTGCCGAAGTGACCGATATCGGCGTAGAGCGCCTCGGCGCCGGTGACGGCCAGGAACACGGCCCCCAGCACCGCGAAACCGATGAACCCGTGGTCGCTGAAGAACCGGATCCCGTATCCCGGGTTGACGGCTGCCAGAATCTCCGGCGCGCGCGCGATCTCCAGCCCCCCTAAGACGCCAATGGTGAGAAACCAGATCAGAGTGATGGGGCCGAAAGTGCCGCCCACCCGCGTGGTACCCTTCTTCTGGAACAGGAAAAGCAGGAAGAGGATGACGACCGTTGCCACGACCACCAGATGAGCCAGATCGGGGGCGACGACTTCCAGCCCCTCCATGGCACCCAGGACGGAAATAGCCGGCGTGATCACGCCGTCGCCGAACAACAGTGCGGTGCCGAAGATCCCCAGAAGAACCAGGGCCCGCCGTCTGCGGGCTCCGGCGCCATCCTGACCTCGCTGCATGAGAAGAGCGAGCATGGCCAGCACCCCGCCCTCCCCGCGGTTGTCTGCCTGGAGAATGAAGACGAGGTACTTGATCGCCACGACCACCACCAGCGACCAGACGATGAGCGACAGGATGCCGTACACGTTGGCCGGGTTGGGGATGAACCCGTACTCCTTCCCGAAGCACTCCTTGATGGTGTAAAGCGGGCTGGTGCCGATATCACCGTACACCACACCTAACGCGGTGAGGGCTAGAGCCGCGAGACGCTTCCCGGTCGGCGGCTCGGATAGAGCGGGATGAAACCGGGGTTCGGACGTCCGGATCGCTGAGCTTGCCATCACCGCGCCGAGTGCGGCTCCGGGCCTACGGGGAAAGCTGCGCTAGGGGTCGCGCCCCGGCGGAAATCGAGAAGCGCAAGGATGAAGATGGTGGTGATGATGGCCGCGGACCCTACACACCAGCGGCAGATGGCGTGGATGACGAACAGCTCGAGCGAGGTGAGATAGATGGTGAAGAGCATCCCGATGGATGCGAGGATCAACAGCAAGCTCGGGGGCCAGCGTCTTCCCGCGAATGCCGGCTGGAGCGCGATCAGCGCCACCAGCAGGAGCCCGGCATAGCCTACCACGCCGACCAGCGCCACCTCCACACCGGCGATCCGGCTCCAAGGACTGGCCTGCACCGTCTCACAGCTGCCGCTGCCGCACGCCAGTGAGCCGATTCGCCCGATCTTGTAGAGGTAGAGATACGCCGACACGAAGAGCCCGACGAGGCTCATCAGTGCCGCGCCCATGCGGTAGATCATGTACTCGGACGAGGTGCCAGCGAATCGACCAGCCGGGTGATGGCGTCGGAGTCGAATCGACCCTGATACAGTCGGTTCCCGATCAACAGCGTCGGCGTCGAGCTCACGCCCAGCCGGACGCCCTGTTCATAGCTTGCCTGGATCCGTCCGGCATACTTGCCCGCTTGCATGCAGCTGTCATAGCGGGCGAGATCGAGACCGTTGGCTCTGGCATAGTCGCGGAAGATGTTGACCGCCGAGCGAGCCGCCGTCCACTCCGCTTGGCCTTCGTAGATCCGCTGGTGCTGCGGCCAGAACTTTCCCTGCTCATCGGCACAGGCTGCCGAATGGGCGGCGAGGCGGGAAAAGGGATGCTGCTGGAGCGGAAAATCCATATAGCGCCAGCGCAGCCGGCCGGTCTCGATCAGGCGCTGCTCGATGGTCGGCATCTGCAGCGTCGCGAAGGTCTGGCAGAAGGGACACTGATAGTCGGCGAATTCGGTGATCTCGACCGGTGCATTGGGTGAACCCTTCAGGTATCCCCGAAAGCCCGCCGTGTCCGACGGCTGCACTGTCACGTTTGCGGGGATGCTGACCGTCGCGGGCTTGGCCAGGAGATAGCCCAACGCTCCAATCCCGATGAACACGACCGCGGCGAGAACCGCGTAAAACTGCTTCATTCCGAGGGCCGCCGGCGCCATGGCTCATCGTCCTCCGGTTCGTCTGGGGAGAAGGTGTCCCGCCGCCGGGCTTCGTCCACGATGCGGCGATTGTCCGCGATCTCGGGAGTATCGTAGGTACTCCGGACCTCATGGTGGAACAGCTCACTGCGGGCATCACCCATCAACTGAAGCAGTTCGGGCCCGGCTCGAAGGAGCTGACCCGCCCGATCGAGCTCCTGAATGCGATTGGCCAACGCCCGTAGCAGGGCGGCGAGCCGCTCGGCCCGGGCTTCATCGTACACTTCATCATGCTCTGCCATGGCAACCTCGAGGGCGCACCAGTACCCTCGTTCAAGTTCATGTGTTTGCTGCCGATAAACATAATGCAAGGCTGGACTCGCGGGGGAAAAGTCGATGTTTGCACCAATTGGTGCAACCCGATATATTTTTTGATAATTCCCTTCACCAGAGGCGCGTACCAGCGTCGCGAAAAGGAAGGTCGATGAACAGAAAGAAAGTGAGACAGACGGCAGAGACGGGATCCTTCGATCAAGCCCGCGATGAGCTGTTCAGTCACATCCTCCGCTGCGGGGTCATCGATGCCCTGCCGGAGCACCAGAAAGACTGGTTTGACGATACCATGCTGTACCTGGCCGATCGCTACGACGATCTGGGAGAGAAGGAGCTGAGCCAGCTTCGCGTTCTGGGCGAGCGCTTCTGTCAGCCGGTACAACGCAAGCCCGAAGCGGTCGAGAGCGGCGCCGTCTGATCGCACCGGCCTGATGCCCAGCGCCCCGGTGAGCTCCCCCCGGGGCGCTTTTGGTATCCGACTATTCACTCGATGCCGAGCCATCGCCAGCGATAGCCCGCCGCCAGCCGCGCTCCGCCGCCAATCCCGGCCTCAACGAACCATCCGCTGCGCTGTCCCGGGTGCTGCTCCGCTCCCAGGGTGAGCACGATGTAGCCCCGATCGACCGGCCCGCCTACCGCGGCCACACCGCCCGCGGCGTACACCCCGAGAGCTCGCCGGGCTGTAGGGCTCACCAGCAGGTGAATGAGCAGCTCTCCCCGCCAGGCGGCCTCGCTTCGCGAGACGCCCGCGCCGGCGGCTGCCGAGACCCTGGTGCGTGACGACGTCCGAATCGCCCCGTACACGCCGGCTACCCCGAGCCCGGGGTCCGACGCGGTCCCAATCGCCTGCAGGCCGAGCTCCTTACCTTGCTGTGCGGCGAGTGGCGGCGCGGCCAGGACGACCGTCGCCGCCAGCACGCTACGCCAGCGTGAGCCCATGCGTGATCTGGATATCGGGCGCGAGGGAGTGAAGCACCGAGCAGTACTTCTGTATCGAAAGCTCGATGGCACGGCGGGCTTTGGTCTCGTCCAGCCCTTCGCCTTTCAGGTGATAGTCCAGGTGCAGCGCGGTGTAGCGGCGAGGCTCTTCCTCCCGGCGCACCCCGGAGATCTCGATCCGAAGCTCCTGGAGCTTCACCCGCATCTTCTCCAAAATCACGACGACGTCGGACCCGGTGCAGCCGGCCGCGGCCAGCAGGAGCGTCAGCATCGGCCCAGGCGCCGCCTCGTTGTCCCCATCAACCAGAGCCGTGGGTTTCCCCGGCTCTCCGCCGCGGAAGCGAAGAGCTCCCTCCCAGCTCAGGCTCGCCCGCTTGGTTTCGAGGGTCATCTCCATTTCCGTTCGCCCAGTTTTCGCTCGGCTCTGGGCGCCACCCGGTAGTAGTCCCAGATCGCGTAAAGCGCGACTGCCGTGGTGGCCCAGGCCATGGATGAGAGATGGGGTGAGTCCAGCAGAAAGAGCAGCAGGGTGAGCACCTGTGCCACCGTAACCGCCTTGCCGCCGGCCCGCGCAGGGATGGCCCTGGGCCGGTGGGAGAAGAAGGTCGCTACAAAGGCGATGGTGGCGACGATGTCGCGCAACAGCACGCCTAGGATCTCGTACCACTCCAGCCGACCGCTGAAGGCCACGACCCCGAAGGCAGAGACCATGAACAGCTTGTCGGCCACCGGGTCAATGACCGTGCCGAATGCCGAGCTGCCGAACCGCCTCGCGATCTGGCCGTCAAGCAGATCGCTGGCGGCCGCCGCCCCCAGGATCGCCAGCCGCCATTGGTCCGAGACCAGGGGAAAGGCCCCAGCCAGAGGGATGCGCAACGCGCTCAGCACGTCGGCCATGGTCCAGACGCGCCGGCCTTGCTCGCCTATGGGGCGAGGACTACCTTCGGACACCTTGCTTCCTTTGGCTGGATCCGAGAGCCCGCATGGATCGAGACCTGGCGTTCAAGATAGTCTGGTCCATCTCCCGGCCTTCCACCGCGTGCTCCCTCGGATGATCCTCGACACCGCGGTTGTCCCCTGCGGCGGACTGGGGACTCGCCTGCTCCCCATCACCCGCTGGCTTCCCAAAGAAACCCTTCCCGTCGGACTTCGCCCGGTGTTGCATTGGGTGCTCGACGAAGCCGCGGATGCGGGATTGTTGCGCGCCATCATCGTCACCAATCCCCACCGTCCGGTCCTGGAGGCCATCGCCCGCAATTATCCTGGGCCACTCGACCTCGAGTTCGTGCCCCAGGACCATCCTCGAGGCCTGGGTGACGCGTTCCTTCGGGCCCGTGATCCGCTCGCCGGATCACCCTTCCTCGCCATCCTGCCCGATAACCTCTTCATCGACGGTAATCCAACTGCGGCAGTCCTCGCTACCCACCGCGCGACCGGACTGGCGACGGTGCTGCTTGCCGAAATCGCCCGGGCAGAGAGCCGCTCTGCTGGTGCCACCGGCCGCGCCCACGTCACCCAAGCCGACGATGGCACGCTTCGAGTGACCGCGATAGCCGACAAGGGCACTGGCTCCTTTGACACTGGCAGACAGCCTTCGGCCATCACGCCGATCGGTCGCATGGCGTTTCCGGGCGACATTCTGCCTGAGTTCGAGGAAGTGGCGCGCGAGCTTGCGGCCAATGCCGAGCTGGACGATGTCCCCGTGCTGCAACGGCTGGCCCGGCGGAATGCGTTGGCGGGAGTGGTCAACTCGGGGCGCTTCTTCGACGTGGGCAATGCTGAAGGCTATCGGGACGCAGTCGCGGCCTTTCCAGCCCGGGCCTGAGGTGGGCATGCTCGACCCGCAGCCAAACTTCAATCACGACTGCTTCGAGGTGAGCGCGCTCGCATCGGAACGTCTGGGCGACGCGGACGGACTCTCGGCGGTGGTCGTGGCTGCCGCAGGCGCTGTAGGCATGCTGGCCCTCGGCCCGCCGGTTGTTCGGCAAGGTCCCCAGGGTCTGGCAATCGGAATGCTATGCCGGGATGGACACATCGTGTTGCACACCACGCCGGGGCAAGGCACCTGCTTCGTTGATATCGCAGCCCGGGCTCCCGCCAACATCGACAAGGGCGTGGATGTGATCCTGCGGAGGTTAGGCCCCCCTCCCATTCGTTGACCTCCCCCCCGGTACCCCGGCGACGGCCAGCACCGACCCTATTTCCCGGTGGCCGCCGCCGTCAGAGTCAGGTCTACCCTTTGAGAGCGGCCACGGGCGGGCGGGAGACACCCGTGCCTCGGATTACCCCCTCGGCCCGCTGGGCTTCCCTGAGGTACCGAGTAGCCACCCGCTGGATATCGGGGGCAGTCACCTTGCGGAACAACGCTGCCGGGTCCTCCAGCTCGTGCAGTCCAGTCCCCGCGACCCACGCCTCGAGGATCTCGCCCGCCAAAGAAGCGCCGCTCTGGCGGCTCACGTCGGCCTGTCCGGTGAGGTAGTTGATCGCCTGCCGCAGTTCCGCCTCGCTCACCGGCTCAGCCGCGAATCGCTCCAGCTCTTTCAACATCGAGGCTCGGGCCTCCTCCTCCCGCTGCGGAGAAGTGGCGATGTAACTGAGCAAGGCGCCGGCCCGTGCCTTCTGCCACACTGTCGCCATGACGGTATAGGCAAGCGAACGGCGGTCTCGCAGCGCCTCGAACAGGCGGCCGCCGAGGCCACTCGCCACTGCTGACCATACCTGCGCCGTGGCCCGGTCGGGATCGCGCCGATCCGGTCCAGGGAACACCATCGCCAGAGCCGCTTGGGCCTTTTCTCGGGTAACGATGCGGGCCGGCGCTTCTCGTCCGTTGGGCACCCAGGCAAATCGGGCCAGGCCGCTCACCGCGGTCCGCTCTGGCCAATCGCCGAATTCGCCCGCGAGTATTTCCGAGGCCCGCTCGGGTTCGACATCGCCCACCGCGACCACCACTGGACGCACGCTGAGGATTGCCCGCTCGTGCCATGCTCGAGCATCGGCAGGGGTTACTGCGGGCAGGGTGTGCGGTAGCCCACCGATCGGCAGTCCATAGCCTTGATCGCCGAAGGCGACCGACAGCGCGAGCTGGAAGGGATAGCGAAACATGTCGTCCGCTATCTGTTCTGCCTCCGCGATCATGAGCCCTCGCTCGGGCTCGACCTCCGACACGGCGAGATGGGGATCGCGGAAGACCAGCTCGAGCAAGGCCGCCGCCTCGCTCAAGTGTTCGGTCATGACCGAGGTGCCCCAACCCAGCCAGTCTGACGCGGTGCTCGAGGCCAAGCTGCCGCCCAGCCGCTCGAAGGCATACGCGAGTCCCCCCGCGTCGAGCCCACCGGCACCGCGAACCGCGCTCCGCACCGTCAGCGCTCCCAGTCCCGCCTGTGACGGCGGGTCGAATTCCGCCTTCGGCGCATAAATGCCGAGATGCACCAGGGGCACACCGGGCTTTCGCCGCACCAGGACATCAACCCCCGGGAAGCTGGTGTGCAGGACCTCGGCCTCAAGGGTGCCCTGAGCCGGTCGCGCCGCTTTCCGTGTGGGAACCGCCGCGGTAATCACCTGAGCCGCTTGCAGCGGAGTGACGGCAAAAGCTCTGGCCAACCGGTCAGGCGTGAGCTCGAGTCCCTCGTCTTCCGGCAGATAGGCGACGGCACTCACGTTCTCGGGATCCAGGTATCGGCCGGCGACCTCGCGAACCTCGTCCGGCGTCACCGCCGCGAGCATCTGGTATTCGCGGTCGAGGAGGGTCACGTCTTCGAGCGCCTCAGCCGTGGCCAACGCTCCGGCCCGGCCCTCCATGGTTTCGAAGCGACGCGCCCAGCGCGCTTGAAGCAGGGTGCGGGCGCGGTCCAGCTCTTCGGCGGAGGGCCCTCGCAGCGACAGCCTGGCGATCTCCTCGGCAATACCGTCGACCGCCTGGGAAAGCCGCTCGGCCGGCAGCTCCGCATTGACGCTGAACACCCCGAGCTCGGTAGGGGCGTAATTGTGAGCGGATATCCAGGTTACCACTCCGCGCTCGCGAAGTGAGCGATACAGCCAACTCCCTCTGCCGCTGCTCAGCACCGACGAGGCGATGTCAAGAGGAGGTGCGTCGCCGTGCAGTGGGGGGACGGTGCGCCAGCCCACCGCCAGATCGGCCTGGGATACATCACCCCGAAGGGTGCGCGCCCGGACCTCGCGGTGAGGAGGTTCCTCGGGAGAGCGGTCCACTGCTCCGGGTGAGGCAGGCCAGTCACCGTAGGTGGCGCGTGCGAGACTCAGGGCGGTCTCCCAATCGACTGCGCCGACAATCGCGACGATGGTGCGTTCGGGGACGTAGCGAGATTGATAGTAGGCCCAGAGATCGTCCCGAGTGAGTCCGGCCAGCTGATCCTCATGCCCGATCCGCCACCTCCGGATGCGGTGTCGATCGAACATGACCTCGTGCAGCATCTCGTGAACCACCGCCGACGGAGTGTCCAGTTTGCGTTTGGCCTCCTCGATGATGACCTGAAGCTCGCGGGCCAGCTCGGTGGGATCGATCAGCGCGTTCCGCAGCGCATCGGCCTGGATGTCCAGCGCGGCTGCCAGCCCAGACGCGGGCAGAACCGTGAAGTACGCGGTGTGATCGTAGGAGGTGCTCGCGTTGAGATACCCGCCGGCGCTCTTGGTCTCGCGGGCGATGGCACCCACTCCTCGGCGAGAGGTGCCCTTGAAAAACATGTGCTCGAGGACATGGGAGATGCCGGTCCAGCGATCCGGCTCGTCGAAGAATCCGGCCTTGACGTAGGTTACGATCGCCACCACTGGAGCGGACCGCTCCTCCTGCACCAGGAGCGTTAGGCCATTGGGAAGGACTTCTTTGCGGACCCCGGCGGTCCAGAGGGGCGGAGAGGAAACAGGCAACCGTAGGTTCCTGGTTAAGCGGGAAACGGGAACGGGGAACGGGACTATTTCATTCTAACCCCGTTCCCCGTTTCCTGTTCACCGTTCCCCGCCTGTTTCCTGTTCCCCGTTTCCCGTTTCCTGTTCACCGTTCACCGCCTCACTGCACTATCCGCAACACCCCCGCTTCCGCACTCCCGCGAATGAAGGCCTCGGCATTCGTGGTTGGAATGACGATGCCGGTTTCTGCCTGCCCCCGGCGAGCGAGGCTGGCCATGAAATCGCTGAGCGGCGCATTGGCCCAGTCCCGGTCGGCCGCCTTCATCTGGAGCAGGATTTCGTCCCAGGTGCCGCGAATCGAGTTCCCTGCCAGGGTCACGATGAGGTGCGGCTCGGATTGACCTGGCTTCTTCTGCATCGCATGCAGCTCGCTCAGCAGCGTGCCGAAGAGCTCGAGCTGGTGCGGATCGCGCACCGAACCGTCCGGCTGCTGGGCCTCCACCTCGGCCAGGAGCACGTCCAGCGGATCGGGGTCACCCGCCACCTCGCCTAGCCGCGTCAGCCAGGGAGCCAGCTCCGGGTCCTGATCCGGAAGCCGGTAGATGGTCTTCTTCAATTCTATGTGACGCCAGATGCCCAGCTCGTCGAAATGGTCCTCGGGCTGGGTGCGCTCCAGATGATGGAGGGCAGCTTCGGTCTCTCCGCGATCATACAGCAGATTCGCCAGGTAGATCCGCGCCTCGGTGTAGTTGGCGTCGATCTCCAGCGCCCGTCGCAGCCAGTAAAACGCGCCGGCATCGTTGCCCAATCGATGCGCCGCGTAGCCCAGGCAGGCGGCTGCGTCGGGCGACTCGGGGTGCGCCGAGGCGGCCAGGTCGAAGAACCGGTGCGCGGGCGCAATCAAACCTTCACGGAAAAGCGCCCGGCCGACCTGAAGCATGAGCTCGTGGTCATCCTGAAATCCGAGCTGAAGGATGCGCTCGAACGCGCGGAGCGCCGCGGCTCTGTCGCCCACTTTGAGCACGGTTTCGCCCAACCCGGCGAGGCCATCCTCATGGTCTGGGTCGAGTGAGAGTGCCTGCTCAAAGCTGCGGCGAGCCCAGGCGAATTCCTCGCGGGCTAGGTGGGCGTAGGCTCTTCCGATATGGAGTTCAACCGCGTGGGGATAGAGGGCAATTCCCTCTTTAAGTATGCTCAGGGCTTCATCATAGCGTCCTTCGTTGTAGAGGTGATGGGCTTGTTCGTCGAAGTCGTCGGAGCTGAGGAATGCATCCGACATCGGCTGGCCTCCGGGTAGGTTGATGCAAACTAGGAACTTCCGCGTACTGGAGCAAGAGAAAGCTGGCCTCGGTGACTGGGGTTGGCCGGGTGAGACCGCGCAGGGCTCGCACCAGTGATCTAAGCAATTACCGTAAAATCACTTACAACTCGAAGTTAGGCCCATTCTCTGCGGGCTTGACGGAAAACCCTCACATCGTATCTTACTGACTGGTCAGTTATTTATTTCAAGGACGCCCGATTGGTGGATCGCACTCCCTCAGACCTCACCTCGCCTCGCTGGCAACGCCGCCCCGACGCCCGACCAGAGGAGATCCTCGACGCGGCGCAAACCGTGTTCGGTGAATGTGGATTTGCTCGCACCAAGCTGGACGATGTCGCCCGGCTCGCCGGCGTCAGTAAAGGCACGGTCTATCTCTACTTCGATTCCAAGGAATCGCTCTTCCGCGAGATGGTGCGCGCCAAGGTCGTGGCCGCGCTGGCTGAATGTGAGGAGTTGGTCCGCACCCACCAGGGGAGTTGCCGTGATCTGCTGATCGAGTTGATCACCCGGCTTTACCGTGGGCTCCGCAACGAGCGGATGGCTCGGATCACTCGATTGGTCCAGGCCGAGCTGGGGAGTTTCCCCGAGTTGGCGCAGTTCTACTTCGATGAGGTCATCCTCCGGGCCCGTCGCATCGTCGCCGATGTGCTCGAGCGTGGGGTAGCCACGGGGGAATTTCGCGCCGCCTCGCGCGGTTTCGCCGCCCGGGGACTCCCCTCGCTGCTGGTTCACACCGCCCAGGTGCAGTGCTTCTTCCATCGTCTCGACCCTGCCGCGCTGACCGATGAGCAGGCGCTCCAGGGCATGATCGATCTCTACCTCCACGGGGTGCTTGAGCCTCCCACGGACCGGAATTGAGGCCATCGACCAATGCGTTGCGCTCTGTTCCTGCTCGTTCTCCTGAGTGTCTCTCCGGCACCCGCTTTCGCGCAGCAGCCGATTCTTCCGTCCGGACCCCTGAGCTTGATTCAAGCCATCTCGCTGGGTCGCCGGCAGGGCGTGGATGCCGCCGTGGCTCGGCTCAACGTGCGTGCGGCCAACGCTCGGGTAGGGGAGCGCCGAGCCGATCTGCTGCCGAACATCAGCGGGAACGCGTCCGTCACCCCGCAGACGGTCAATCTGGATGAGTTCGGGATTCCGATCGCGAGCGGGGTGACCGACCCCTTCAGTGTGTGGCGATTTCAGCTGCGAGCGACTCAAACGGTCTTCGACGCAAGCCTGATTGCGCGGTTGCGTGCCGGGCGCGACACCGCGATAGCGTCGGGCCTCGACGCGCAGGCATCGGGAGAAGTCGCCGGAGCCACCGCCGGGCTTGCCTACCTCCAGCTGTTGAGCGCCCAGGAGACCGTGCGGGCTCGCGAGGCGGACAGCACCATTGCTGCCGAGCTGCTGGCCCAGGCCCGCCAGCTGGTTGCCGCCGGCGTGAGCCCCGCGATCGACGCGACCCGGAGCGAGGTGAGCTTCGCGTCGGTGCAGACGCAATTGGAGGTCGCCCGCAACGGAGTTGATCGCGCCCGGCTCGATTTGCTGCGGACCTTGGATCTTCCGTCCGGCACCCGAATCGAGCTCGCCGACTCCCTCGGGCTGGGCCCAATGAACCTTCCGCTCCGGCCCGATTCGGCCGCGGACTTCGCCCGGCAGCACCGGGCCGAGCTCGCAGCCGAGCGCGCGCGTACCACCGCCGCTCGGCGCAACCTAAGCGCCATCCGATACGAGTACCTCCCCAGCTTATCGGTCAACGGCGCCTACCAGGAGAGCGGACAGAGGACCGGTGCGCTCGATGACAGCTATAACGTGCAGCTGCTGTTGAGTGTGCCGATCCTGGACGGCTTCCGCCGGCAGAGCCGAGTGACAGAGCAGGCGGTCAAGCTCGAGGTGCAGCAGCTCCGGGAGCACGATCTGGTCAATCAAGTCGAGACTGAGGCTCGGCAGGCGGTGCTCGACCTCGCCTCCGCGCAGCAGCAGGTCGCGATCGCCGGCCAGCGCCTTCGACTCTCCGAGCAGGAGCTGAGTCTGGCCCAGGAACGCTTCCGTGCGGGTGTGGCCGGGAGCGTGGAGACTACGAACGCCCAAGGGTCCGTGATCTCGGCCCGCGACGCCTTGATTCAGGCCCGAGTCAACTATGGTACCGCACGCGTGAGCGCCTATCGGGCGCTCGGTGTGATCGACCAATTGCAGTGAACGCCATCGACGCAAAGAGACTGAAATGACCGACATCGCACTGGATGTTCCGGCAACTGCAGCACCCCAGGCCAAGAGCTGGACCAAGCGCCTCCCTCTTCTCATTCTCGGCCTGCTCGTGCTGACGTTGGCCGTGTGGGGAGTTCGTCGCTACATCTACAGCCGACATCACGTGACCACCGGCAACGCACAGGTCGATGGCCATATCACGACCATCTCTCCCAGGGTCTCCGGCTTCATCGAGCGAGTGTTGGTGGACGACAACCAGCACGTGAAGGCGGGAGACACGCTGGTCGTCCTCGATCGGCGAGACTTCGAGGTGCGGCTGCTGCAGGCGGAGGCGGACTTACGTGACGCCCAAAGCGCGGTGACGTCGCGGGGTCGCGCGGGGCAGGCGGCGGCCCAGCTCGATGCCACGCGGGCTCAGGCCGCATCGGCCGAAGCAGCCATTGCGGCGGCTGAAGCCAGCTACCGCAAGGCGGCATCGGACCTCGGGCGCTACCGCGGCCTCGCCGCCTCCAAGATCATTTCAGCCCAACAGCTCGATGAGGCCCAGGCGGCCTACGACGCCGCGGGGGCAAACCTGCAGGCCGCTCGCAAGCAGGCCGCCGCTGCCGGGAGCCAGGTGTCCGCTTCCGGGGCCGCGGTGCGGGGAGCCGACGCCCGTCTGGCCGCGGCCCAGGCGGCCGTAGACAATGCCCGGCTCCAGCTGAGCTACGCTGTCATCGTGGCGCCGACCGATGGCTTGATCGCCAAGCGCAGCGCCGAGCCCGGTGCGCTGGTGCAGGTGGGGCAGAACCTGCTGTCGATCGTACCGGAGAAGAAGGTTTGGGTGACCGCCAACCTCAAGGAGACCCAGCTCGCTCACGTCGCGGTCGGCGACTGGGTGGAGTTTACCGTGGATGCCTATCCGGGGCAGGTCTTCCACGGCAAGGTGGAGAGTCTCAGCCCGGCCACAGGCGCGCGGTTCGCCTTGCTGCCGCCGGATAACGCGACCGGCAACTTCACCAAAGTCGTTCAGCGGGTGCCGGTACGGATCGCGGTGGACCCGAACACCGACCCATCCGCTCCGCTGCGGCCGGGAATGTCGGTCGAAGTGACCATCACGACCGGGTGAGTCGAGGTCGTCATGGCTACTCTGGCACTTCCCATCCGGCCGCAGCCGCTCAGCCGGGAGCAGGTCTATCGCTCACGCTACCTGATCGCCTTCGCGGTTACGCTGGCGAGCGTGCTCGAGCTGGTGGACACCAGCATCGTCAACGTCGCGATCCCGCACATGATGGGAAATCTCGGCGCGACGCTGGACGAGATCGCCTGGGTGAGCACGGGCTATATCGTGGCCAACGTGATCGTGCTTCCACTCACCAGCTGGTTGTCGGAGCGGTTTGGGCGAAGGAACTACTACACCGCATCCATCGCGCTCTTCACCCTGGCCTCCTTCTTCTGCGGCAGCGCTCGCTCGCTCGAGAGCCTGGTCCTCTGGCGAGTGATTCAGGGCATCGGCGGCGGAGCGCTGATCAGTACCGCCCAGGCCATCCTGTTCGACGTCTTCCCCCTCCGGGAACGGGGCAAGGCGATGGCGATCTTCGGAATGGGCGTCATGGTAGGACCCACGCTGGGCCCGACGCTCGGCGGATGGATCACCGACAACTACTCCTGGCCCTGGATCTTCTACATCAATCTGCCGTTGGGCATCCTCGCCGGGATCATGACCTGGCGTTCGGTGCCAGAGCCGGAGCATGCTGTCAGTCGCAGCTCCGGAGTAGACTGGGTCGGTCTGGGTCTGCTGATCCTCGGGATTGGATCGCTTCAGATCCTGCTCGAACGGGGTGAGTCCAAAGATTGGTTCGAGGCCCGTGAGATTGTGGTGGAGTCCATTCTCGCTGGTATCGGCCTGGTGCTGTTCGTATGGCACGAGCTGCGGACGCCCAACCCCATCGTGAACTTGCGGATCCTCAAGAACCGGCAGCTCGCGGCCGGGGTGACCTTCGCGGGTGTGCTGGGCTTCGCCCTCTACGCCAGCGTGTTCGCCCTGCCGGTGTTCTTGCAGAACCTCCTGGGATACGCCGCGTGGGACACCGGGCGCGTGATCCTGCCCGGAGCGATCGCCAGCGCCTTTACCATGGCCCTGATGGGCCGCATGGGGCAGCGCTTCGATGCTCGGGTCCTGATTCCGATCGGCGTCCTGCTGTTCCTGTGGTCGATGTGGCTGCACTACCACTTCACCCTGCAGATCGGGATGCACGACCTCTTCTGGCCCATGATTCTGCGCGGCGTCGGCCTGGGGTTCATCTTTGTGCCCCTCACCGGTGCGTCCGTGGCTGACCTCCGGCCTGACCAGATGGCCCAAGGCACTGGCCTCTTCAACCTGGCTCGTCAGCTCGGTGGCAGCTTCGGCATCGCCATCACCGCCACCCTGCTCACCCGCTTCACCGAGCAAGGCAGGCAGGCGCTCGTTCCCCACCTTTCGATGGCGGAGCCATCCACCCGGGTCTGGCTCGAGCAGGTGACCCGCCGCATGCTGAGCGAAGGCGGCACCCTGGCCGAGGCGCAGAACCGGGCATACGGGGCGCTCGAGGGCGTGCTCCGCCAGCAGGCCTCCATGGTCGCTTTCGAAAAGGTGTTTCTGACCATGGGCATCACCTTCACCCTGGCCCTACCGCTGCTGCTCTTCTTCCGTCACGGGCGTTCTCGGGCGGGGGCGGGGGCGGCGCATTAGGCGGCGTTAAAGGCGGATCAGAAGGCGGAAAGAGGGCGGAAGAAAAAGCGGAAGGATGGAGATTGCCTTTTTCCGCCGCGCCCGCCCCGTTTTTCGCCTTCTCTACCGCCTTAGTGCCTTACCGCCCTACCGCCCTACCGCCTTTCCGCCTCATATTCAGCAGAGACCTCCTCCGTACCAGAGAATCGGGATGACCGACACGGTCGACGCCGGCATGTTCGAGGCCTGGCTCGCCTCTACTGACGACGGGGCGATCGGGATCGACGCCTCGGGCCGAGTGCTCCTCCATAATCCCGCAGCCAGCCGGGTGACCGGGCTGGCCCCAGCCGAAGGGCGTTCGCTCCCCTGGCGGGAGGTCCTCCGGCTCGAGCCCGCCGTGGCCGATCTGCTCTGGGACGTCCGCTCGACCGGCCGACCCATCCGCGCCCTCGCCGACGTGCTCTGTGCTCAGGGGAACCTCCGTACCGCCGAGGTGAGCGCGCGCCCTTGGACCGACGCGGTGGGAGCAGTTGGCGTGCTGGTGGTCATTCGTGACGCCGGAGTACTCTGCCGGCAGGGGACCGGCCCCGGCGGACGACCCGGCTACGGCAGCCTGGTGGGCTCGGATCCCGCCATGGAGGCGATGTACGAGCTCATCGACGCGGTCGCGCCGAGTGATGCTCCGGTTGTTATCGAGGGCGAGTCTGGCGTCGGCAAAGAGGTCGTGGCGCAGCTGCTTCATGCCCGGAGTCAGCGCGCCGAGCGGCCACTCATTGCGGTAGACTGCGCTGCTGTACCGCCGACCGCCCTTGAAGCCGAGCTCTTCGGCGAGGTGCGGGGTACCACATCAACGTCCGGTACCCGGATCGGACGCGTCGAGCTGGCTCATTCCGGCACCCTCTTTCTCGAGGCGGTCAACCGGATCCCCTTGGCGGTTCAGGCCAGATTGCTGCATCTGCTCCAAGGCGGGGAAATCGAACGCCGGGGCGATCCCCGATCCCGAATGGTTGATGTTCGCGTCATCGCCGCCTCCGCCTCGCCGCTGGAGCAGGAGGTGGCCCAGGGCCGGTTCCGCCAGGACCTGTACCGCCGGCTCCGGGTGGTCCGGATCGCGATTCCGGCTCTGCGCGACCGCCGCGGGGACATTCCGCTCCTGGCCGACCACTTCCTCTCCCGGTACGCCCCTCCGGGCACCACGCTGACCGACCAGGCCTTGGCCGCGCTTCAGGCCAGTGACTGGCCCGGCAATGTACGGCAACTGGAGGTTGTGCTTCGCCAGGCCTCGGCAAGGGTCTCCTCCAGTTCGCCTGATATGATTCCCACCATCGAGCTGAGCCACCTCGCGGTCGAGACCCTCCTGCAAGGAGCCACGATCTCCCACCCAGCCTACGCACCGGCAAAAGAGGACCGGCGAACCGCTCTGCTTCGCGCGCTGTCTTCCCATGGAGGCAATCGCACTGCCGCGGCCCGCGCGCTCGGCATCGGCCGGGCGACGTTCTACCGGTGGTGGCGCGAAGCCGGGCTGGGAAGTGCCGGCCCGGACCTTTCGTGACCTTCCAGCGCAAGCTCCTGCTCGGCTTCTCCTTGATGGCCCTCCCGGCGCTGCTGGTCGGCGCCGAGGCCATCCGCAGCAACGCGCTCGAGCACCGGGCGCTGCAGGCGTTGGGTGAGAGCATGGCCCGAACCCGCACCTATGCGGAGCTCGAGACCGCCATGTTCAATCAGAGCGAGGTGATCTGGCGCTACCTGAGCGGCCTGGACCCCGATGCCCGGAAAGAATTTCGTCTGACCGGCGAGGTGGTGGACTACTGGCAGCAGCGTTGGCGGGCGGAGCTCCGCCCCGACGAAATGGAGTTGGCTAACGGCGTCGCGCGGATTCAGCAGCAGATCGTATCGGTCTCGGACAGTGTGTTCGCCTTGTATGACGCCGGGCAACGCGAAGTCGCCTATCGTATGGCTCAGCGCGAGTTGAAAGCCCGCCTGCTCCCACTCCTCACTCAGATGAATCGCGAGATCTATCGCCGCGCCCGGGAGTCGAGCGTGAAAGGGGCCTACGCCCGACTGGAGGAAATTCTGAGCTCGGAAGGCCGCGTGCTCCTGGGCATCATGCTCATTGCGTTGGCGGCGGGACTCCTGGTCTCCGGGCTCATCGCGCGGGGCCTCGCCCGCCCGATTCAGGAGCTCACCCAGGCGATGGCGGTGGTGGGTTCCGGCGACCTGGACCATCCGGTGAAGGCGACCTCTCAGGACGAGATCGGTGATCTGGCGCGCGCCTTTGGCCGGATGACCGAGAATCTGAAAGCGAATATCGCGCAGCTCGAGCGGACTCAAGCCCAGCTGGTCCAGTCCGAGAAGCTGGCCTCGATCGGGGAGATGTCGGCAGCCGTGGCCCACGGTCTGCGCAACCCACTCGCCAGCCTGCGAGCCGCGGCCCAGCTGGTCCGGCGGCATCCGGAATCTCCCTCTGCCCGGGAGCACCTCGACGCCATCGTCGGGGAGGTCGACCGGCTCGATCGGCGCATCAATCACCTTCTCAGCTTCAGCCGGCCGGCACCATTTCATCCCATGCCGGAGAGTGTGGCGCACCTGATCGACGAGATGCTCCCGACATTCGCGGCGCCGATTCGGGAGCGGGGCGTGGAGCTTCGGGTCAGCGTTCCCCCGGATCTTCCCCCGGTGCGAGTAGACCCCGTGCAATTGGAGCAGGCGCTGGTGGAAGTAGTGTCGAATGCCCTGGATGCCATGTCCCAAGGCGGCAAGCTCTCGATAGAGGCGCATGCTGAGAACGGCGCCTCCGGACCCGGGGAAGTGACCGTCGCTGTCAACGACACCGGCGGGGGGATTCCGGCGCAGGCGATCGCCTCGGTGTGCGAGCCCTTCTTCACCACCCGGGCAGAGGGCACTGGACTGGGGCTGGCCATCGCCAAGCGCTACATCGAGCAAAACGGCGGACGACTGGAAATCGAGAGCCGGGTAGCCGAGGGCACCACCGTCAGGGTCCGGCTCCCGGCCGCCGGAGCGGCGCTATGAGCGGCGCTACCATCTTGCTGGTCGAGGACGAACGGACTCTCGCGCGGGCGATGAAGGCCTTCCTGGCGGAGTATGGCTACGAGACCGAGGTGGCCACCGACGTCGATCAAGCGCTCGAGCTCCTGGGCCGGATCAGTCCCGACGTGGTGTTTACCGATGTCCGGCTCCCCGGCACCCTCACCGGCATCGACCTGCTGCGACGGATCCGGGAGATTGATCCCAGCATTCCGGTGATCGTCATGACCGCGTTCGGAACCATCGAGGGTGCGGTCGAGGCGGTGAAGCTGGGCGCGTTCGATTACCTGAAGAAGCCGGTTGATCTGGAAGAGCTGCGACTGCTCGCCGACCGCGCCCGCGAGACCTCGCAGCTCAAACAGGAGCTCTCTTATTACCGTCAGCGGGCCGCGGGTGGCGCTCCGATCACGGGTATCATCGGGGAGTCACCCCCGATGCGCGCCGTCCTGGAGCAGATTCGGCAGATCGCGGCCCTGCCGGAGACGCCCCCGGTGCTGATCACCGGCGAGACCGGGACCGGCAAGGGATTAGTCGCGCGAAGCATTCACGCCGCGAGCCATCGGGCCAGCAAGCCGTTTATCGAGGTGAACTGTACTGCCCTCCCGGCCACCCTCATGGAGGCCGAACTCTTCGGTTACGAGCGGGGGGCCTTCACCGATGCCAAGGAATCCAAGCTCGGACTGTTCGAGGCGGCGGAGGGCGGGTTCCTATTCCTGGATGAGGTAGGTGACCTGGAGCTTTCGCTCCAGGGCAAGCTCCTGAAGGCGGTGGAGGACCGCACTACCCGGCGAGTGGGCGGTCTTCGCGATCGGCGGATCGACGTGCGGATTCTGGCTGCTACCAATCGAGACCTCGAGCGCGCGGCTCAGCGGGAGCGGTTTCGCCGGGATCTCTATTTCAGGCTCGCCGTCATTCTCCTTCGGCTCCCTCCATTGCGGGAGCGGGGGGAGGACGTGCTCAAGCTCGCCGAGCTGTTTCTGGCCCGATTCAGCTCCAAATACGGCCGCGACGTCCGCCGGATCGATGCGCAGGCCCGCCAATCACTGTTAGCGTATCCCTGGCCCGGCAACGTGCGCGAGTTGAGCCACGTCATTGAACGAGCGGTGCTCTGGAGCAGAGGGCCAAGCCTCGACCTGGAGCACCTCGCGCTCGACATCCCCCAAGCTTCGGCCGCCTTGGAAGCAGCCCCATCCGCCCGTGACGGCGCCGCGGGTTACCCCAAGGCACCCACCGGTACCCCTTTCCCTCCTCCCGGCACCGATCTCGAGCAATGGGAACGCATCATGATCGAGCGGGCGCTGCAGGAGTCGGAGGGCAACCAGACCCGGGCGGCCCAGCGGCTCGGGATCTCGCGTGACACGCTTCGCTATCGGCTGAAGAAGTACGGCATCCAGGCGTGAGCTTCGCTGGGTGATATGACCCACTTGGGTGAGATCACCCATCCCACGAAGACCAGGCCATTCCCGCGAGTATCTTCGAACTTATTGATTGGCAATTACTTATGATGATGATACTGGATTGTCTCATGTTCGGCACGGCCCCTGCATGATGGAGGGCGTTGTCGGGTCTTACAGCGATCCGGCTGGGTGATCTCACCCATCGTGTGAATCAGGGCCGAGTCGGCCCACCACTCAATCCCGGGAGGCTAGACTTATGAAGTGGACGAAGCCCGAGGCCGAGGTCGTGGCCGTCACCATGGAAGTGACCGCCTACGTCGCGACGCTTTAAGGACGAGCAACTAACTCGAGGGGCTCGCGAAAGCGGGCCCCTCAGTGTTTTAGGGTGCAGGTAGTTCTCTTAGGTACAGCGGCAGGAGGCGGGTTCCCCCAGTGGAACTGCTGGTGCCCGTCCTGCCGGATCGCGCGCGCAGACCCCCGCCGAGCCATCCCGAGGACCCAGTCCTCAGCCGCGATCAGCGTCGACGGCGAGCGGTGGTTCCTCCTCAACGCTTCCCCGGATGTGCATCGGCAGTTGTCTTGGCTCTCGGCGCGAGCGCCTGAGGGAATGCGCCACGTGCCCATCGAGGGGATCGCCGTGACCGATGCTGAGCTGGACCACACGTTGGGGATCGTGCTGCTGCGGGAGGGCCGGCATTTGCAGCTATGTGCCACTCATGCCGTCCGGAAAGCCCTGGAACAGGACTCGAGGATCCTGCCGGTCACTCAGGCATTCGCCGAAGTGAAGGTGACCGAGTTGCCGCTCCCGGGGACCCTGACCCTCTGCTATCGGGACGGTGGCGACAGTGGGCTGGAGCTCTCTGCGTTTGCAGTGCCGGCCGGTCCGCCACGATTCGTGAGCGAGGAGCTGCCGGGCCACACGATTGGGCTCAGCATCCGAGACCGGACCACCGATGGGGTCTGTGCTTTCATTCCCGGTTGCGGTGCCCTGGAAGGGGACGTGGTCACGCGCTTGGAAGAAGCCGATTTGGTGCTGTTCGATGGTACGTTCTGGAGCGATGACGAGCTCATTGCGCTGGGCATTGGGGAGAGAACCGCTCGGCAGATGGATCATCTGCCCATTTCGGGGCCGGATGGAAGCCTGGAGCGCCTGGCCAGCCTCCCCGCCCGAGACCGGGTCTATACCCACATCAACAACACCAACCCTATCCTCATCGAGGACTCGCCGGAGCGCGCCACTGTCGAGCGCCTCGGGATGAAGGTGGGCGCCGATGGCACGCGGTTCACCCTGTGACGCCGACTGCTGCGTCCTGGACTCCAGTCCTTTATGGTTGACGCTATGACCGCAACGCTCGCTCCCTCGCAGTTGGCCACGCCGCCGAAACCGCCGTTTCCCCGGTTGGAGCGCCCGCTCACGGCGACGGGGTTGGAAGAGGCGCTTCGCTCGTTCAGCGGGTCGTACTACGTGGAGCATCCGTTTCATCGGCTGATGTACGAGGGGCGGCTGAGCCAGCGTCAGTTTCAGGGATGGGTGGCCAATCGGCTGGCGTACCAACGGGTCGTTCCCCGGAAGGACGCCGCCATTCTCTCCAACTGTCCCGATCCCGAGGTCCGGCGGGAATGGATCCAGCGGATCGTGGACCATGACGGTACCGCGCCCGGCACTGGCGGAATCGAGCTGTGGATTCGCCTCGGCGTCGCTCTGGGCGTGCCGCGAGAGGAAATGGAGGATGAGCGCCACGTGCTGCCGGCAGTGCGGTTCATCTGCGAATCCTACGTCACCTTCTGTAAGACCAGGCCCTGGGTGGAGGCGGTTGCCTCGTCACTGACGGAGCTCTTCGCTCCCAAGATCCACCAGCAGCGGATCGAGGCATTTCCCAAGCACTACCCCTGGATTCCACCGGAAGGACTGGACTACTTCCGGAGCCGGTTGGTGCAGGCACCACGGGATGTGCGCCAGGGGCTGGCAATCGTGCAGCAGCACTGCACGACAGTGGAGACTCAGATGCGGGCGTTCGAGGCGCTCGCCTTCAAGCTGGATATGTTATGGGCGATGATCGATACGATTCACCACGCGTACCAGTGACGCTCGACCCGAACGCGAAACCCACGCTTTGGCGTCTGGCGCGTCTGGGCTTCGACTCGGTTCGGCAGCGCCCGGTGTTGCTCTATCCCGAGGGAGCGGTGCTCCTCAACGATACCGGCGCGGCCATCCTGGAGTTGGTGGACGGCCAACGCACCGTGGGCGAGATCGCCGCAATCCTGGGAGAGCGATACCAGACCGATGTGGCCGCCGACGTGGCCCAGTATTTGGCCGACCTGGCGGAGAAGGAGTTGATTCGTGACGTCTGAGCACCCGACGACCTTGCTGGCGGAGATCACTCACCGATGCCCGCTGCACTGCCCCTACTGCTCCAACCCGTTGGAGATGGTACGGGCCGAAGGCGAGCTCGCCACTGGGGACTGGAAGCGGGTGTTCACTCAGGCACGCGAGCTGGGCGTGCTTCAGCTGGGCCTCTCAGGCGGGGAGCCGCTAGTCCGCAAGGATCTCGAGGAGCTCGCTGCCCACGCTCATGGCCTGGGGCTCTATACCACTCTGGTCACGTCGGGTCTGGGCCTGACTCGGACTCGCGCTGAGCGCTTGCGTGAGATCGGCATGGAGCACATCCAGATCTCCATCCAGGATGCCGACTCCGAAGTAGCAGAACGCATCGCCGGAGTGAGCTCGGTTAAGCAGAAGCGCGCCGCGGCCGCTATCGCCAAGGAGCTGGGCTTCGCCTTCTCCATCAACGTCGTGCTGCATCGCACCAACCTCGATCGCATCGAGGAGATCATCGACCTGGCGGGGAGCCTCGGCGCCGACCGGCTCGAGTTGGCCAATACTCAGTACTACGGCTGGGGCCTGGAGAACCGCGCGTGGCTCATGCCCACCCGGGAGCAGGTACAGCGGGCCCATGCCGTCGCCAATGAGGCCATGCAGCGGTATCGTGGTAAGATGCAGATCATCTTCGTGCTCCCCGACTACTTCGAGCAGTATCCCAAGCCGTGCTACGGCGGCTGGGGCAAGAACTATCTGGTTGTCTCCCCCGATGGCCGAGTGCTCCCCTGTCACGGAGCCACCCAGATTACTACCCTCTCGTTTGACAACGTTCGCGATCGCTCGCTCCAGTGGATCTGGCAGGAGTCGCCGGCGTTCCAGGCGTTCCGGGGCGATAGCTGGATGAAGGAGCCCTGCCGGACCTGTCCCCGAAAGGCGATCGACTTTGGTGGTTGTCGCTGTCAGGCGTTTGCGCTCACCGGCGATGCAGCCAACACCGACCCGGTCTGCATCTTGTCGCCCAACCGGGGGATGATCGACAGCGCCATCGCCGAGCGCGAGAATCTCCCGGAGTACCGTTACCGCGTGCTCGAGCCCCAACGGGTGTGAGCGAGCCTCCGCCGGCAATCGCGGCCGAAGGACTGGGGCGCGACTACGGCGGCCTCCGGGCGCTCGACGCACTGACCCTGGTCCTTCCCGCCGGCGCTGTCATGGGACTGCTCGGTCCCAATGGGGCGGGCAAGACCACCACAATGCTCCTTCTGGCTACGCTGCTCTCTCCCACCCGCGGCACAGCAAGAATCTTCGGCCACGATGTTACCCGCGAGCGGACGGCCGTCCGTCGCCGGTTGGGCCTGGTATTCCAGGAAACCACCGTAGACGGGCTTCTCACGGTAGAGGAGAATCTCCTCTTTGCAGCGCGGCTCGCCGGTTTGGGCGGCAGGCTCGCTCGGGCCGCGGTGGGTGACGCCATTCAGCGTCTTGGCCTGGCCGAGCGGACTCATCAACCGGCTCGGCAGCTCTCGGGCGGGTGGCGCCGGTTGGTGGATATCGCCCGGGCAACACTGCATCAACCGGATCTCCTGATTCTGGATGAGCCCACTGTCGGGCTCGACCCGGAGCATCGGGAGCGCATCTGGTCCATTCTCACAGAGGCGCGTCGCGCGGCCGGCACTACGATCCTGTTCTCGACTCACTATCTCACCGAGGCCGAGCCGGCGGATCGGGTCATTCTCCTGGCCCGAGGCTGTGTGGTGGGCGACGACTCGCCGGACCTGCTGCGGTCGGCATTTGGCGAGGAAGTCGCAGAGATCGAAGGCCCGGGAGCACAGCGCCTGGTTCGAGCGCTGCGCGGACTGGGCGCCGTCAAGACGATTCTGCAGACCGAGCGCGGATTCCGGGTGGGCCTGACCGGTGAGCGTGAGCCAATCGTGGAGTTGGCCGGCGCCGCACCCGGGGTAAACCGTTTGAGCCTGCGCCCTGCCACCCTCGAAGACGCCTATTTCGCTCGAACTCAGGACGGTACCCAATGGGCGCCCTGAGCGCGGTCCACGGCATCGTTGCCCGCGACCTGGCGCGGACCACTCGGCAGACCAGTCGGCTGCTAGGCGGATTGGCCCGACCATTCCTATGGCTGCTTCTTGTCGGCACTGGATACAACGCGATCGCGCGGCTGGAGGGCGGGCTCTCCTACCAGGAGTTCGTCTTTCCTGGAATGGTCGTGATGGCTGCCCTGTTCGGTGGAATGCTTACCGCAATCTCCACAGTCTACGACCGTGAGTTCGGCATGCTGCGACTCATGCTCGCGAGCCCAGCCGGGGTCCCGGCGGTGCTCAGCGGCAGAGCGTTGGCCGCCACCCTGGTCGGGTTTTTCCAAGGCGGCGTCGTGCTGGCATTTGCCCCGCTCATCCTGAGGGTGACCGCCCTCCAGATGCTCCAGGCGATCGTAGCGCTGGTTCTCGCGGCTGCTGCCAGCGGTCTTCTGGGGCTCTTGGTCGCTGCGCGGCTCCGCTCGGTAGAGAACTTCGCTGGCGTCATCAACGTCGTCCTGTTTCCGCTGCTCTTCCTGAGCGGAGCGCTCTATCCCACCGCCGGCCTGCCGCCGCTCTTGCGTGCAGTCGCAAGGGTGAATCCGGTAACCTATGCGGTGGATCTCATGCGCCACGCTATGGGGCAGCAGGGAGAATTCGGGATCTGGGAGGATGCGGGAGCGCTTCTCGCGGCCTGCGGGATTGCATTCCTGGCCACCGCGTTGCTCTTCGACCCGGAGCAACGGTTTGTCGGAAGAGGACCTACTGGCAGCGGGCTCGAGGGGCAGCCGCCGGCGACAGGCGCGTAATGCTGATGTGCTGCTCCAGCCGGGAGCGTACCGGCTGGCGTATCGGACCGCGCGGCGGAATAGCGGTCTCGACCACGATCTCTCTCTGCCGGCGCAATAGGCCGACCGCGGGTGCCCAGTCGATCTGGCCACTTTCCTCGGTCGTCTGGCGCAGCTCAACGGATGCGGTGTCGCCCTCCAGAGGAGCCTTCACGGCCACACGCCGGTCGTGCACCTGCAGCCGCACGATCGGTCCTCCCGCCGCCGCACTGTCGGGCAGTCTGCGAATTTCGAGGCCGGCGCTATCACTCCAGGTCTCGCCGGCCTCAAGCCCGCGTGGCGGTAGCTCGGGAAGAAGGTCTTCCAGAGCACCCGAGAGATCCGCCACCTCGCGCAGCTCGTCGGGGATGAACGGCCGGGATGCGATGGTGATCGCGCCGGTCGGGGTCAGGCGTGCCCGATATCGACCGCCGATCAGACCATCCGTATCGCCGGTCAACTTGCCATCCGACGCCGCCCGCCAAACGCTGAGCGAGTCATACCAACCTTCCAACGCGATCTCCTCTCCGCCCTCGGTGGCACGAAGCGTCCAGATGCCGTCGCGTCCCAGCGTCTCAACCCGCCGTCGGCCGGCGGTCTGGGTCTGTACCTTGCCCGCGATCACCTCGTGAAACCGGGCGCATTCCAGCTGCGTCGCCCGATAGCGAAGCTGCACCGGGGCCAGCAGTCCACCGAGGAGGACGAGAATCGCGGCGCTCAGGCCGCGACGCTCGCCTCTATGATGCCAGGGGTCAGGCTTCTGCCATGAAGGGGTATCGATAGTCCGTCGGCGGGGCAAAGGTTTCCTTGACACTGCGAGGCGACACCCAACGCAACAGGTTCAGAATGGAGCCTGCCTTGTCGTTGGTCCCACTCGCGCGGGCGCCTCCGAACGGCTGTTGTCCCACAACGGCGCCGGTGGGTTTGTCGTTCACGTAATAGTTGCCCGCCGAATAGCGCAGGGCCCGGTCCGCCTCGACGAGGGCCGCGCGGTCTTGGGAGAAGACCGCGCCGGTGAGAGCGTAGGGACTGGTCCGATCGACCACACCCAGGGTCTCGGACCAGCGCTGCGCGGGATAGACGTGAACCGTGAGCACCGGTCCAAAGAGCTCCTCGCACATGAGCCGGTACTGGGGATCGTCTACCTTAAGTAGTGTCGGCTGGACGAAATAGCCCACCGAGTCGTCGGTTCCGCCTCCGGCGACGACCTGAACGCCGGAATCGCGCTTGGCCCGTTCGAGGTCGCTGCGAATCCGGTCGAAGGCCCGGCGATCGATGACAGCGCCCATGAAGTTGCGGAAGTCGGCGACATCGCCCATCCGGATATCCTGGATCATGGCGACAGCGCGCTCCCGCACCTTGGGCCAGAGGTTATCCGGGATGTAGGCTCGCGAAGCCGCGCTGCACTTCTGGCCCTGGTACTCGTATG
The DNA here is from genome assembly GCA_044867445.1 of Gemmatimonadales bacterium. Taxonomy (GTDB): domain Bacteria; phylum Gemmatimonadota; class Gemmatimonadetes; order Gemmatimonadales; family GWC2-71-9; genus CAVVWJ01. The sequence goes on along the minus strand of JBIOUY010000082.1, from coordinate 62,772 downwards.
CTCCTCGCACCATCGCCACCGCGAGCGCGTCGACGTCGGCACTCGGATGGGCCAGGATGAAGTCCTTCCCGCCGGTCTCGCCCACCAGGCGAGGATAGGCGGCGTAGTGCTCCAGGTTCCCGGCCACCGCCTTCCAGATACTCTGAAATACCTCGGTGGAGCCGGTAAAGTGAATCCCGGCCAAGTGGCGGTCGGCGATGAGCGCCTGGCTGATCTCGATGGAATCCCCGGGAAGGAAGTTGATCACTCCCGGCGGCAACCCGGCCTGCTCCAGCAGCTTGAAGAAGTGCCAATTGCTCAACAACGCGGTGGCGGCCGGCTTCCACACCACGGCATTGCCCATCAGCGCCGGCGCGGTAGGGAGATTACCGCCAATCGCGGTGAAGTTGAACGGCGTGATCGCGTAGATGAACCCTTCGAGCGGGCGATGGTCGAGCCGGTTCCACATCCCGGGTGCGGAATTGGGCTGCTCGTGGTAGATCCGCTCCGCGAAATGGACGTTGAAGCGCAGGAAATCGATCAGCTCACACGCGCTGTCGATCTCCGCCTGGAACGCGGTCTTGCTCTGGCCTAGCATGGTGGCCGAGTTGAGCAACTGCCGGTGGGTAGTGGCCAGGAGGTCCGCCGCCCTGAGGAATACGGCGGCCCGATCTTCGAAACGCCAGTGGCCCCATTCGCGCTGGGCTTCGACTGCGGCTTTGATCGCTGCACCGATCGTAGCCCGATCAGCGTGGTGCACCCGGGCAAGGACCCGCTGGTGGCAGTGAGGGGACACCACGTCATGGGTTATCCCGCTCCGGATCTCGCGGCCGGCCACCACCGCCGGAATATCGGGCTGCTCTGCGCCCACCTGCACCAAGGCCGACTTGAGGGCCGAGCGTTCCGGTGATCCCGGGGCGTAGCTCAGCACCGGCTCATTGCGGGGCTGTGGAATGTTGAAGGTACCGCTCATCGCACCACCGTTCGTCGTGAGTCTTGGCTCTAAGATAATCGGGCCAGTCGGCTCACTGCCGTTCAGGCAGCGCCGGACGCAGCGTGCCCTTCTTCGGCTCGGCCGGTGACAATGAAGTGAGAAGATGCCCTGCGCAGGCTCAGCTCCAGACTCATTCCTTCGCGGAGCCCCAGGCTTTCGAAGGCCGCAGGAGTGAGCACAGCCTGAAGCTCAACACCGGCGTCGACAAACACTCGGAGACCTCCACCGGATGGGGCAATTCGGCGAACGACTCCGATGAGCAGATTGGCTTCTTCTACCATGGGGCGGGGCCGCCCCGCCCGGCTCAGCAGCAGATCCTCCCCGCGGAAACACACCACCCCGCCATCTCCCACCCGACCAACTCCGCTCACCCACAAGCTCCGTCCGGCAACCTCGACCTCGCAGACGCCTCCGATACCCGACCGAACCCGACCAGGCAGAAGATTTTCGATGCCGACCAGCCGAGCGACCGCCTCGCTTATCGGTGCTCGAAAGACTCGGGCCGGGCGATCGAGCTGCACCACACGGCCTTCCATCATGATGGCCAGCCGATCCCCCATGGTAAGCGCCTCGCTGCGCTCGTGGGTGACGAATACGGTGGTCGTTCCCGAGTCCCGCAGAATGCGTTGGATGTCGAGCAGCAACCCCTCCCGAGTCGGGGGGTCGAGCGCCGCGAATGCCTCGTCGAGAAACAGCACCTCGGGCTCGATCACGAAGGCTCGGGCGAGGCTGGTGCGCTGGGCTTCGCCGCCCGAGAGGGTTCGGGCTGAACGCTCGGCCACTCCGGAGATGCCAAGCCGCTCCAGCCAGGTCTGAACTCGTTGCTGCCGCTCCCTCCGGGGAAAACCCCGGAAGCGGAGTCCCAGCTCCACGTTTTTCCGGACAGTGGTATCGCAGAGGAGCGGCGCCTGCAACACGCTTGCCATCCGCCGTCGAAGCGCGAGCCGGGTGCGGCCCGATGGCGTCTGGCCCGCTATCCGAAGGCTCCCGGCCGCCGGCTGCTCGAGCAGGGCCAGGACCCGAAGGAGGGTGGATTTGCCCGAGCCGTTGGGGCCCATGATCGCCAGCCGCTCTCCCCGCATGACGGCGAGATCAGGCACATCGAGTGCGGTGCGGCCATGGTAGGGGACGACGGCGTTCCGCAGTTCGAGGACCGCTGTCATCGGCGTGCGATGCCCCGCTGCTGAACGGCGGTGATCGCCATCGTAATCGCGAAGGTGAGACCCAGCAGCAAGGTGCTCAGAGCGATCGCCACGTCAAAATTGCCTTTGGCGGTTTCCAGCACAGTGGCCGTCGTCATCACGCGAGTGTAGTGCAGGATGTTTCCGCCAACCATCATGGATGCTCCTACCTCGGATATGACCGCGCCAAACCCGGCCATGACCGCGGCCAGGAGGGAGAAGCGGGCATCCCGAAGTAGCCAGAGGATCGCCTGAGACCGGGACGCGCCGAGGCCGCGCAACTGAAGCAGGAGTCGTGGATCGAGCTGCTGCATCGCCGCGGCGGTGAGCCCGGCAACTACCGGGACCGCGATAATGAACTGGCCGAGGACGATTGCGGTCGGGGTGTAAATCAGCCCCAGGGAGCCCAGTGGCCCCCTGCGCCAGAGCAGGATAGAGACGACCAGGCCGACAACGATCGGCGGAAGCCCCATCCCGGAGTTCACCACTCCAAGCACGAGATTCCGGCCCGGAAAGCGTCCCAGCCCAAGCCAGACCCCGATCGGGAGCCCGATGACCAGGCTTATCAGGGTTGCCAATCCTGAGAGCCTCAACGAGAGCCACATGATGGACATGACCTCGGTATCTCCCCGGGCAAGGAGGCCGAACGCCTTCCGTAATCCTTCGACGATCAGGTCCATTCGCTATCCGTTCAGTTCGCAGTGGCTCCCAGCTCCGAGTCCTTCTTCCCGGCAGCGGGGGTGAACAGGGGCTGGCCGAACCGGGCCACGCCGAACTTCCCGATGAGACTCTGGGCTTCGGGAGATACCATGAAATCGGCGAATGCCTTCCCGGCTTGCTGGTTCAGGTTGGGAAAGATGTCTGGGTTGGGCTCCATTACATGGTAGACGTTCAGCAGTTCGGGGCTCTTCTCGAACACGATGACCAAGTCGATCCGATCCCGAAGTGCGAGGTAGGTGCCGCGGTCGGTCAACGTATAGGCCCGCTTCTCCGAGGCGACCTGGAGCGTGGCGCCCATACCTTGGCCAACCTCGAGGTAACGGTCACCCGATGGTCGCACCCGGATCTTCTTCCAGAGATTCTTCTCCAGGATGTCGGTTCCGGAGTTGTCGGCCCGGGACGTGAAGGGGGCCGTGCCGCCCGCGAGCTTCCGCAGAGCGTCCTCGATGCTCGTGCTCCCCTTGACTCCGGTGGGATCGGGTGGGGGCCCGACCAGCACGAAATCGTTAGTCATCACCAGGCGTCGGTCCACGAACGTCCCCTCTTTCACATACTTCTCCTCCAGGGTGGGGGCGTGCACCAGCACGACATCGGCCTCGCCTCGCGCGCCAAGTGCAAGAGACTGCCCGGTCCCGATGGCGATCGTCTTAACTCGGCAGTGGCAGTGCCGTTCGAAGCGGGGGACCAGGGAATCGAGCAGCCCAGAGTCCTGCGTGCTCGTCGTGGTCGCCAGAATGACGCTGCGGGTGGCCTGCGCCTCGGTCACTGACGGCTGCGCCGACAGCAGCGCCGCGAGTATGCCGAGGAGACGTCTCATCGGGCTTGCTACCCCCTCTCAGAACTTCGCCTGTACCTGTCCGAGGATTCGCCCTTTTCGAGTGCCGGGGACGCCGATCTTCCGGGAGACATAATCCAGCGTGAGCCGCAGGTTGCGGCTCCCAGGATAGAGGTTGAGACCAGCGGTCCAAGCCCGGTTTTTCACCTGGGCGTTGACGCTCGGTCGGCCGAACTCCTCGTACTTGCCGACCACTTGAAGCGCCTCGGTCAAGAAGAAGCCCCCGAGGCCGTACCACCCCCAATCGTCCGGCCCTGAGACGCCGTCTCGATGTTGCCCGACATACTCGGTTCGGAGAGTGAGCCGGGTTCCTTCATAGTTGGCGTCGGCACCAAACCGGGTACTGTCGCCGAAGTAGCGCGCCCCGTTCAGGCCCAACGAGACCATCGGAACCGGTCGGACCACAACGCGGGCCATCCCGAGTACGGTCGAGTCGGCATTGCCGGTGACATTCTGCCCTTCGCCATTGAACACCCCGATGTAGCCGCTAGCGACCCTGGCGAAGTTGTATTCGCCCATCAACCCGATGTCGCGTTTGGGAGCGAGCGAGTCCACCACGGTCGAACGGTCAGCCGTCTCGAGGTCCGCTAGAGAGGTGATGAACTCGCGGGTGAAGGGCGTCTTGAACTGCCCGGCCTGAAGCGCCCAGGTGCCCGGGTTGTAGCGGAGATATGCATCCTGAAGCGAGACACTCGCCTTGCCGGTCCCGACGGAGCCGGTCCGGAACTCGCCTTGGAGGCGCCAGGTGACCTTCTGGACGATGCTGCCGCTCGCGGCCAGACGGGCGCGGTTGATCGACCCGGTCAGCCCAATGTTCGCCTGGTAAACCTCTCGAGCCTGGATATAGCCACTGAGTTTGACCGGGGAAGGGCCGCTGGTGGGCGCCGTAGCGGGCGACGTCTGTTGAGGCGGCGCCTGGGCCGAAAGCAGGGGAGACTGAAGGAGCGCCAGGAGAGCCAGCCAGAGAGGCACATGCATGACGACCCCTTCGGTCGGGGAATGCAACCCCCAACCTACGCGGATCCGAAGCGATGTGCAACGTGATGCCTATCGCTCTTCTCGAGTCGCTCTACCGAAGGGGAGCCTTGGGAGACGAGGAGCAAGCGAGAGCCTAGAACTCCGCGCTCCAGCCCAGGCCCATGCCGCCGCTGGGAGCAGCCAGCACTGAGGGTGGGCGGAGGTTAAAGATGCGCCAGCGACCGGAGGCCAATTTGGCCGAGGTGATGCCCACCAATGCGCCAGCAGCGACGTCACTCAACCAGTGGCGATTGTCGTTGATTCGGGACCAGGCCACGCCGGTCGCCACGGTGTAGAGACCCACGGTGGCCCAAGGCCGATGTATCTCATCGGCCAGCGAGGTGGCCAGCGCGAAGGCCATAGTGGTGTGTCCCGATGGCATAGCAGCCTGGCCGGAGAACGGAACGAAGCCATCGAGGTCGAGGCTCTGGTCCGGGCGGGGGCGACCAAATGCGAACTTACCTACTGATGAGGTAACTCCAGCTATCAGCATCGTGGTCATCAGACGGCCACCGGCCCGAGTGATGCCGGGCTTGTGGGTCGCGAGACCGGTAGCGAGGAGGCCCGCGGTGATCGTCCCGTAGACTTCCGGCTGCCCGAAGTGCCGGAAGACGGACGCCACGTGATCGGCGCCGGGACCGCTATTGTGCTGGGCAAAGTGCTGCACTGGACGATCCAGCAGCATGAGCGCTGACACGCCCCCCGCGGCGATCACGCCATGCCACCACTTGATGGCCGACCCCTCATCCGACTTGACGACCGGCGCCTGTTGCTGTTGTTGGCACTCGAGTCGCACCGGGAGACCGGCGGCCAGTGGCATGGCGAGCAGCAAGATGGGCAGGATGGCCCGCGGCGCTCGCGCGGATTCCCGTGGGTGCATCGAGTCTTTCCTTACAGGTTCAGGGACGTGGGCAAATTGCCCGGGACTGGTTACCTTCGGGCGAGGTAACTCCCCACATTCCAGGGCTCAGAGGGCCAGATGATCGGTCGCTTCGGTTTTCTGTTGCTGCTGTTGCCGCTCGCATCCTGCCGGTCTTACGACTACTACTCCCGTCTCAGCTCCCAACGGGGGCTTACTCCGCCCGACCAGTTTGCCCGCTACGGGCGGGAGCAGGCAGAGGCGGTTGCCATCGCGCGAGAATTCGGCAAGGCCTACCAGGGGAACACGCCAGACGCGTTTGCCAAACAGGCGCAGGCCGCGGTGAGCTACGCAAAGACCTTGCCCGACGTGGCCGACATTATACCCGACCCCCTCGGAAATCGACTGACGATACGCTTCAAGAGCGGATGGCGCGAAGCGGTGAATCCGGTGGACGACGGCAAGAGGGGCAGCGACACCCCCGGACTTCCTGCTGCCCTCACGCCGCCGGCGCGGTAGGGCTCCCCGAATATAGCCGGCAGCCGAGGTTTGGAAACGTGACCCCGTGCTGCCAGGTAACCACGACCCTCCCCGACCAGGCGCTGGCCGAGGAGGTTGCCCAGCGGCTGGTCGAGGAGCGGCTCGCGGCTTGCGTGCAGGTACAGGGGCCCATCGCCAGCACTTACCGCTGGCAGGGCGAAGTCGAGAGCGCATCCGAATGGTATTGCCATATCAAGACGACGGTCTCTCGACTCCCTGATCTCCGCGCGCGGCTCCGGGAGCTGCACCCGTATCAGGTGGCGGAGATCATTGCGGTCCCGATTCTGGATGGGGACCCGGCGTACCTTCAATGGATCGAGGAGTCGGTCCGTAGCGTCACGTGACCGGAGGCCCAATGACCACGCTACCTGGCCCACCTTCCCCGGAGCTGCTGTACCTTCTGGCCGGCGACGAGGAAGACCTCCTCGCCGCGTGTGAGAACCTCCGCCCCGCCGACATCGCCGACGCGCTCAATCAGCTTCCCGTCGAGGCCGCGGCCCGGGTGGTCGGCGCGCTGCCGTTCCACCTGGCGGTCCAGCTGCTCGACGAGCCCGAGCTCGACCGCCGGGGCGAGATCTTTGGCCGGCTGGACGAGAAGGTCGCCGTTCCGCTGATCGAGGCGATGTCCTCGGACCAGAAGGTGGAGCTCTATCGCGAGCTCGAAGAGACCGACCGGATCCGGCTGTTCCATCTCCTCGATGCGCCGACTCGAGACGTCCTCCGTCTCCTCCTCAGCTACCCGCCCACCAGCGCCGGTGGCATCATGACCACCGAGTTCGTTGGGGTACCTGCCACCTGGACGGTGGAGCAGGTGAAGCGGCATATCAGCGAGGTCGGCAATGTCAAGGAGACGGTCTACGCCATCTACGTCCTAAACCCGAGGGACCAGCGGCTGGAGACGGTGGTGTCGCTTCGGGAGGTCATGCAAGCCAATCCGGCACATCGCGTGGCCGCCCTCGGCGATGGCCGCCGGCCGGTGGTCGTGAGGCCGCTTACTGACCGGGAAGACGTCGCCCGGCTCATCTCCAAGTACAACCTGCTCGCTATTCCGGTGGTCGACGAGGCGTGGCACGTGCTCGGAATCGTAACCGTGGACGACGTGATCGACGCGCTGATCAGTGAGACCACTGAGGACGTCCAGAAGTTCGGCGGCATGGCCGCGGTCGACGAGCCCTACATGCAGATCGGCTTTCGGGCCATGGTGCGGAAGCGGGCCGGCTGGCTCTGTGCCCTCTTCCTCGGGGAGATGTTGACGGCGGCGGCCATGGGCTATTTCGAGAACGAGATCAGCCGTGCCGTGGTGCTCGCACTTTTCATCCCGCTGATCATCAGCTCCGGGGGAAACTCGGGGTCGCAGGCCACTTCGCTGATCATCCGAGCAATGGCCTTGCAGGAAGTGCAGCTGCGCGACTGGTGGCGGGTGGCTCTACGGGAGCTCCCGGCTGGAATGACGCTGGGCGCCATTCTCGGCACCATTGGCCTGTTACGGATTCTGCTCTGGCAGGGATTCGGCTGGTACAACTACGGCTCCCATTATTTTCTGGTCGCCCAGACCGTCGCGCTGGCCCTCGTGGGTGTGGTGCTTTTCGGCTCGCTGGCTGGATCGATGCTGCCCTTTGTTCTCCGGCGGGTCGGGTTCGATCCGGCGAGCGCCTCGGCCCCATTTGTCGCCACCCTCGTGGACGTCACCGGCCTGGTGATCTACTTCAGCGTGGCATTGCTCGTGTTGCGGGGAACTCTCCTGTAAATCGCTCGAGCGCACCCACGATCTCGGGCAGGGGCAGCATCCAGGTAGCGCCGCCGCGGGCCTGCGCGGCTCGGGGCATGCCGTAGACCACGCAGGACTCTTCGCTTTCGGCGATGGTCAGTCCGCCGGTCGCTCGTATCGTGGCCATCCCATCCGCGCCATCGTCGCCCATCCCGGTGAGAAGAATGCCGAATGTCCGACCGGGCCGGGCGCGGGCAGCCGATTTCATGGTGATATCGATGCTGGGAACGTGCTTGGCATCTCCAGGCTCGGCTGAGAGGACCACCGCGAGCGCTGAGGTCAGCCGCAGGTGTGAGCCGGCGGGAGCGATTCGCACCTGGCCCGGGAGCAGCCGTTCGCCTTCCACCGCTTCCGCCACATGGAGCGGACTCAGGGCATCGAGCCGTTCGGCGAAAGGCCTGGTGAATCCCACCGGCATGTGCTGCACAAGTAGCATCGGCAATGGAAAATCGGGCGCAATTCGCTCGAGGATCCGCTGCAGGGCCGCCGGCCCTCCGGTAGAGGCACCCACCACGCACAGCTCACAGCCTTGCAGCACCGCGGGATCGAATCGGGAGCTGGAGGACGGTCCTGGACGGGGCGCCGCCACGGCGCTGGTGGGATGACACGCCTGGACCTTGTCCAGGACCTCCCGCCGAAGCCCCTCCAGATCCATCAGGTTGAATCGGGACTTATCGATGAAATCAACCGCTCCGGCAGCGAGCGCGTCGATGGTGGCCTCGGCTCCCTCGCTGGTATGGGCGGAGAGCATCAGCACTTTGAGCCGCGGCTTCCATCGGAGCAGGGCCCGCAAAACTTGGAGACCATCCATCCCGGGCATGGCCAGATCCAACGTCACCAGCTCCGGGTCGAGCCGTGGAATCCGTTCCAGGGCCTCGAGACCGGTGGCGGCCTCGCCGACCACCCTGATGCCGGGCTGGCCCTCGAGAATCCGGCTCACGGCGCGTCGCACGAACGCGGAGTCGTCGACCACGAAGATACGGACCATCAGTCGGGTAAGGCTTTCCGGTACACCACGCCATTGCCGAACGAGACCGGCTCGAAGGGACCGGGTCGATCCAACAGCGATTCGGAGTGGCCCAGGAGAAGGTAGCCGCCGGGACAGAGCGAGCGGGCGAAGAGTCCGATCAGACCGTCGAACGCTTCCTCACTGAAATAGATGAGCATGTTGCGGCAGAGGATGGCATCGTATCTCCCCCAACCGAGCGTGCCACTGGGGGAAGCCAGGTTGGTCGCGAAGAACCGCACCCCTTTCCGATGCCGCTCCCGCAGCTGGAACCGGCCGCCGGTCTCCGTGAAGTAGCGCCGGCGGGTCTCCTCGTCGCAGGCACGGAGCGATGTCATGTCGTAGGTGGCCGACCGAGCCTGGGCAATCCGGTGCGGGTTCAGGTCGCAGGCGTCCACCTCCCACCGCACGCCCGCCAACTCCAATCCCGCGTTTTGAAACGCAATGACGGCGGAGTAGGCTTCCTCTCCCGAAGAACACCCCGCTGAGAGCACCCGGAAGGGCCGGGTCTTGAGAGCCTGTCGCTTCTCGGGTACCACGTGCCGGACCAGAATGTCGAACTGATTCGGCTCTCGGAAGAAGTAGGTCTCGTTGTTGGTGATCAGGGGCGGGAGCCGGGCGAACTCGGCCTCACGGTCGGGATGGAAGCACAGGTAGTGGTAGTAGTCGCGGGTAGAATGCAGATGTAGTTCCCGCAGGCGTGGGCGCAGCCGGGACTCCAGAATCTTGCCCCGTACTCCGTCGAAGGTCAGCCCGAAGCGTTCCTGGATCAGATCGGTCAGGAGCTTCCACTCGGCTGCGTCGACCTGCATCATCCCGAAACCCGAGACGCGCCCCCAGGCAGCTGATCGAGTGCCTTTCGCGCCGTGCGTGCGACGATCGGCTCCACATCGCGCACCAGAGTGAGCAGCGTCGGCTGGATCTCCGCGGCTCCGAGGCGACCCAAGCCGCGCGCCGCTTCATTTCGAATGTTCCAGTCGGGATCGGCCGCCAACGCGATCAGCTGAGGCAGTTGATCGTAGCCGGCATGCTCCGCGATACCGTAGGCTGCCACCCGCCGGACCTCGGTCTCCGGCCCGGCCAATCGGGCTTGCAGGAACTCCCGCAACTCGGGGGGCGCGATACGGATGAGGGCCCACAGGATCTCCAACCGCTCGTGAGGGCCGCACTCCTCATAGAGCGCGAGCAGCTTGCCCGTGGCCTCCTGCGCCTGCAGGTGCCCCAGCGCCCGGATGACGTGATAGCGCAGCGAGTCGCCGGCGCCGAGGAGTGCCACTAAGGTGGTGACCGCCTGGGCTCCGCCCCGTCGGACCAGGAGCTCCAGCGCCTCGAGTTGCACCGGCTGGTTGCGATCGGCCAACGCTCTAATCAGCGCCACCTCGGCCCGGGAACCTGGCAGCTGCGCAACGGCACGGAGCGCCGCGCGGCGCAGCGTGGCCGAGTTGGCTCGGGTGAGCTCCAGGATCTGACTCTCGAAGATCTCGGTAGGAAGATTCCCCAGTACCTCGAGCGCGCGGACCTTGATTGCCTCGCTCGCGCTCGGAAGCAGGCAGCTTTCCAGCTCTTGGAGCGCTGAGCCCGGCAGCATCGCGAGCGCCTGTGCCGCGGCTGCCTGCTCGATCGGCTCCCCTCCCCGAAGCCTTTCCACCAGCAGCGGTGCCGACTCCGCCGCGCCGATGTGGCCCAACGCCCGGCAGGCCGCCGCCCTTACGCCGGGCTGCGGATCGCTGAGATGCGGCAGCACCAGGCCAATGTCACCGGTCTCGAGCGACGCGCTGAGGAGCGCGCCCCGACGAACCCGGGGATCGTCGCTCGTCAGTAATCCGTCCAACGCCTTGCGCAGGCCCTCGGGATGCTGCCGAAAGAGCGCTTCGGCCCACTCGGTGCCTTCTGCCTCTGCGATCCGGGCCAGCACCAGGGGGTACAGCTGGTCCAGCCGAGCCACCACCACCAGCGCCGCCGCCGCCCGAAGCAGGCCGGCTTCATCTCGTCCGTCGGCACCCACCAGGCCACCGCCATATCCGGTGGTGCAGTGCGCTCGGAGCAGCTGCGCCAGGTAAGCACGTAGCCCACTCGGGCCATCATCCATCAGCTCTCCCCGGCACCCGACGGCGATCGGCCCCGGATCGGGATGGAGACCGATGACCACCCCGATCGCAAGGAGCAGCGAGTCGCGCAACGTGCGCTCCGCGATGAGGGGCAGCCGGGCGAGCAGCGGCTCCAGCGACTCGGGCGCCGCCAGTCGCTGCAGCGCCTGGACCGCGGGCTCGGCAACGACCGAGTCGGGAACCAGCGCCACCAGGGGCCCCACCGCGCGAGGATCGCCCATCGCGCCCAAGGCATCAATCGCGGCGAGCTGGAGCCAGAGCTCCCGCTCGAGCAAGCCCAGCAACGTGGGGACCGCCTCGCGGTTGCGAAGTTGACCCAGCGCCTCGACAGCCGACTGCGCGACGTTGAGATCGGGATGGTTGACCAGAGGGACCACTGCCGGCGCGGCCGCCGGGTCGCCGATCCGGGCGAGGACCTGCAGCGCAAACATGACGACGTCGGTGTTCTCCTGGCGCAGCATCACCTGCAGATGCTGCAACGCGTACGGCCCCTGGCGCTCCAGCGCGGCGATGGCGGCGTTCCGCCGGACGGCGTTCGCCTCGTCCGCCACCAGCTCGCCGAGCACGGCGGGCTCGAGATACCTGGTGGCTAACCGGATGGCCCGCTCGCGGACCGCGGGAGCCTCGTCCTCCAAGGCCGCGAGGATGGCCTCTTCCCTCGCCGGAGTCTCCGGCAGCGCGTTGAGAGCGGCCAGGCGATGAGTGACCGACGGGCGAGCAGTTGGGACCGACATGGCTTTTCCTCCAGGGCTCGGATCACGCCCGTCAGATTCGAAACAGCTCTACGCGCTGCTGGAGCGACTCCGACTCGCCGGCGAGGCTCTTGGCGGCCGCGCTCATCTGTTCCACCGCGGCCAGGTTCTGGCGCGAGATGAGCGCGATCGATTCGACCGCCTTGACCACCATCTCCCCACCCCGCTTCTGCTCTCCCACTGCCTCGGACATCTGATGGGTGAGCTGGTTCATCTTCTGGGCGGCCTGGCTGATTTCCTCGGCGCCGCAAGCGTTTTCCCTGATCGAGCCGGCGATCTGGCGGGTCAGGGTGGCCATCTGGGCCACGGTGTCCTTCACCGTGCGGGCATCGGATGCCTGGGAGTCGGCCGAATGGGCAGCCTCCGCCACCAGGGCCGAGGTCTTGCCGATGGACTCGACGATGCCGGCCAGGACGTGTTCCATGAGCGAGATGGCTCGCCTGGTGTCCTTCTGCACCGTCTCGATCACTTCTCCGATCTCCTGGGTCGCCTGCACCGAGCGTTCGGCCAGGCGGCGCACCTCGTCGGCCACCACGGCGAAGCCCTTGCCCGCGTCACCCGCGCGAGCTGCCTCGATCGCCGCGTTCAAGGCCAGAAGGTTGGTCTGGTCGGCGATGCCCTCGATGACTTTCACGATCTTGCCGATTTCGTCGGAACGCTCGCCGATGGAGTTGATCGACTCCTGCAGCCGCTCGCCATGATGCTTGGCGTCGGTGACCGACTGCTGACTCACCTGGTCCACCATGTGCACCCGGGCGGCAATGCCACCGACGTTCTCGATCATGGTCGCGAGCGTGCTGGTCGCCTCTTCCACGGCCCGGAGCAGCACTTCCCCATTCTGGGCCGTCTGCTGGAGCGTTGCAGTCATCTGCTGAATCGACGCCGAAGTCTGGTCGACGTTCGCCGCGAGCGCTTCGGCTCCCTTGGCGAGATGCTGCATCTGCGACGCCATTTCAACCATGGTCGAGGAGGTCTCTTCGGTCGAGCTCGACTGGATCTCGGCGCCCTTGGACATCTGGCTGGAGGAAGCGGAGATCTCTTCTGCCGAGGTCGCCAGGGTACGCGAGGATACCGTGATCTGGCTGACGATCTGCCGGAGATTCTTCACCATCTGACGCATGGAGTGCTCCAGCCACCCGATCTCGTCCCGTGACTGGCTCTTGATGTCGGCGGTGAGATCGCCCTTCGAGACCTGTTCGGCGAGAATACCCAGGTTGGTCAGCGGATCGGCGATCAGCCGCGCCAGCACCAGAGCGGTGACCAGGCCCATCGCGACCGTCACCGCCAATGTCGCCAGGAGGGTGACCCGCGAGTCGAGGAAGAGCTGGTCTGCGGCCGTGGCCGGGAGCTGGCCTTGGATGATCCGAGCGGCCGTGGTGTTCATCCGGTCGAGGCTGCGCAGGGCGAGCCAGCCCAAAGCCGCGGTCAGCAGCAGGACCCCACCGAAGCCGGTGAGGATCTTTCTGCGAATCGTCCAGTCTTTGATGATCTGCTCGAGACGGCCTGACATGTCGGTACCCGTGGTTGCGTGAGCCAGTGCAAGAGCCGCGACGGAGCCGCGACTAGTCGTTCAACAGCAGAACCTTTTCCACGTCCAGGAGAATGATCAGTCGCGAGTTCCAGCGAGCCACGCCGCTGATGTAGTCGGTCTGAGGTGAGAGGACCTCATCCGGGGCAGCGGTGACGGTTTCGACCGGTACCTTGACCACCTGCAGAACGGCGTCCACCAGGATTCCCAATACCCGCCCCTGGATCTCCACCACGATGATCCGCGAGCGCGGAGTGAGCACGGCGGCAGTGAGGCCGAGCCGGGTACGAACCTCGACTACCGCGAGAATCCGTCCCCGCAGGTTGGCAACCCCACGCACGTGCGCAGGTGCCTGCGGGACCCGGGTGATCTCGCCGACCCGGATGATCTCGCGCACCTGATCGACCCGGATCCCGTACTCCTCCCGATCGAGGGCGAAGGTCACCAGATGCAGCTCGGGGCCGGGCACGACCGTGCTGGATGCTGGAGCGGCGTCCTCCTGGACCGCATCAGCGAACCGCAAGAGATCGTCGCGGTTCATGCGACCTTCTGGTCCAGAATCCGTACCGCGTCGAGAATGCAGGCCACCCGTCCGTCGCCCAGGATCGTGATGCCGGACACGACGTCGGGACGTCCCAGCGACGGATCCAGCCCCTTCACCACGACGTCCTGATGTCCCACCAGACGGTCGACCATGAGCCCGCGGCGCTTGGCACCGGAGCTGATGACGATGTAGAACCGCCGGGGAGACTGGGCTCGTTCGGAGGTGCCCAGGAGCTCGCCGCCGTCGGCGACATGGATCAGGTCGCCACGCCACAGTGTCACGCCCTTGCGGTTGATCTCGTGAATCGTGTCGGCCTCGGCGCGGACTGTCTCGGCCACGTGTGAGATCGGAACGGCGAACCGCTCCCGGTCCACCTCGATGATCAGCGAGCGCACGATGGCAAGGGTGAGCGGGAGGCTCAGGGTGAAGCTGAGTCCCTGTCCCGGCCGGCTCACTACCTCGATGGTTCCCCCCAGCCCGTGGATCGACCGGGCGACAACATCCAGCCCAACGCCCCGGCCCGCCAGCGTGGAGACTTGCTCAGCGGTGGAGAAGCCCGGCGCGAAAATCACCGCATGACGCTGCCCCGACTCCGGGCCCGCGATCTCGAGTCCCAGTGCTTCCGCCTTGGCCTGAATCTTGGCTTCATCCAAGCCCCGCCCATCATCCGCCAGGGTGATGACGACCCGTCCGGACTGCGAGGCCGCCCGTAGCTCGATGACGCCCTCGGTTGGCTTGCCGCTTCGGGCTCGATCCTCGGGCAATTCCAGTCCATGAACCACGGCATTAGTCAGGAGATGGATCAGCGGCTCGCTCAGTCGGTCGAGAATGGCCTTATCCATCGGCGTCTCGCCGCCCGCCGTAACCAGCCGCACCCGCTTCTCGGCGGTATGGGCGAGGTCCCGAACTAACCGGGGAAAGCGACCGAAGACGGTGGAAATCGGGAGCAGGCGGGTCCCCATGACCACGGCCTCCATCCGCTTCATCGTCTTCTCTAGCGCTACGACCGCGCGATCCAGATCGCTCAATTCTTCCACTGCACCGACCCGGCGCAGGAGCCGGCGATAGGCCTCATTCACCGCCGAATGCTCGATCATTCCCTCGCCCAACACCTCCAGCAGGGTGTCGAGCTGGCGGAAGTCGACCCGGACCACGTTTCTCGCCGCCTCGGGCCCGTCCTCGCGGGAAGAGCCGCGCCGGTCTCCCTTGCGCCGCTCGGCCGGCTCCGCCACCGCGGAACCGTTGCGCCCGGCCTGGGCGAGATATCCGCGGACCCGCTGACCGAACGCGGCTGCGGCCTCGGTCCCCTGTCCGCCTGCGGCCGTCCGCACCAGGTCCACCAGGAGCCCACCACCTTCGACCAAAAGCGAAGCGGAGGTCTCTCCTCTGGCCTTGGGCTCACGGGTGAGCAGAGCACACACGTCTTCCAGGGCGTGCGCCACCTCCTGCATCGGCGTCAGCCCCATCATGGCCGAGTTGCCCTTGACCGTGTGGAGCGTGCCTTTCACGGCAGGCAGCAGCTCATCCGCCGGCTCGCCAGCACGCCAGCAACGCTCCAGCTCGACGAAGTGGTCGGCGATGCGCTCGGACAGGGGGAGGCACTCGACGATGTAGTCGTCGAGTAACGCCCTGAAGGCGTTGTCCTCGGCGGTCATTTAGCGGTGGAGACGGCGGCCTCGGCGAGTGCCCGGGCCACGAGCCGTTCGACATCGGCCGGCTGGAACGGCTTGCGGAGGTAATCCCACGCGCCGGCTGCCCGTCCGCGGGCCTCATCCTCTGGAGTGGCCTCGGTGGTGACCAGCACGACGGGAATGTGCAGGTGCAGCTGCTCCGCCCCCCGTCGAGTCAGCAGCTCGAGCCCGTTCATCTCGGGCATGTTCAGATCCAACAGGACCAGAGTCAGCTCGGGATGCTCGGCGAGGAGCGCGTATCCTTCCCGGCCATTGGTCGCGTGGTAGAGGGTACTCCCGGCGAGAGTGCCCCGGGAAAAGACCACCTTGTACATCTGGTGATGCAGCATCGAGTCATCGACGACCAGGAATGAGTTCGGCATCTCACACGCTCGGGCCATGAAGGACGGATTGCACCACTTTCCTGAGTTGCCGTGGCTTCCAGGGCTTCTTGACGACCGCCGCTACGCCGGCGGCCTTGGCTTGCAGCAGCAGGTCAGACGTGTCCGTTTCAACCGTCGTGAGTACGATGGGGATGCTGGCGAACAGCGAGGTTCGCTTGACGGCGCGGATGAACTCGACGCCGTCCATGTCCGGCATCCGCAGATCGAGCAGGATCAAGTCGTACCGCTGGGACGATGCGGTGAGTGCTTCGAGGCCCTTGCGCCCGTCTTCCGCCGTGGTGAGCTCGTGCTCACGGGGCGAGAAGACCAATCCGTACATCTTCCGGACCAGCGGCGAATCCTCGACGATCAAGATTCTCACGCCATTCCCTCGGTCGGCGGCTCGGCCTGGGAGAGGCGCGATAACCGGCGGACCGGCCGAGGCGCAAAAGGCGGACCGGATTGTAACGTCGGGATGTAAGTGCTAGGCGGGCCTATTTGTACGCAGTGACGACGGGCTCAGCGGGAGGGGGCCAAGCTTCTCTTGTTCCAACGATAACCGGTATCTGCAAGAACCTGCTCAACGATATCGTCAGAGAACGCGGCCAAGACGAGCGACCAGGGATGCCGGCGCCGAAACCCTCGCGAGCCGACAATGGGCCAGTCGCTCCAGGAACGCACGATCGCACTGATATGCGGGCCGGCAACATCGGCAATCGCCGAGGTGAGCGCCGATCGCTATGGCCTCTTCCGGACTCAGCTCATCATCCAGATATTCCCAGAGTCGGCGCACGACCTCTGAACACTCCATTCGCTTCATTCCTCCGTGGGTAGCTCCCGGCCGGATCTTGCCGCGGGCTTCCTGCTCAACAGCCGCCGCCGGGATGAGGTTCCCTGCACCATGACTGCACGTGCCCGAGCCTTGACCCTGATCGCCGTGCTGGGGTTCGTGGGACTTCTCCTCTGGACCACCCTGGCCTCGCAGCGGGTGGAGTGCACGGCAACGGTGGATTTCCGGGGAGCCAGGAGCACGGGGACCGCGTCGGCGGCGGATAGCGCCGACGCCGACCGCGAGGCGCGTACGGCCGCCTGCGGGCCGGTCACCGCGTCCATGGACGACCGGATTGCCTGTGCCAATACGCGACCCGTCTTGCAACGCTGCCGGACCCTGTAAGGGCCGGCCATGCCCCGGTTCCGCTTTCCCCATACACTGACCCTCCTGGTCGGCTGCATCCTTCTTGCGGCGGCGCTCACGTACGTGGTGCCGGCGGGCGAATTCCAGCGCCGGGATGATCCAGCAACCGGTCGAAGCGTCGTGGTCAGTGGCACCTATGCCGAGGTCACGGCGACGCCGGTCAGCCCTTTCGGTGCGCTCATCGCGATTCCCAAAGGCTTCGCCGAAGCCGCCTCGGTGATCGCACTGGTCTTTCTGGTTGGCGCCGCCTTCGCCGTGGTCGAGCGCGTGGGAACTCTCGGCCGGGTAGTGGAGTGGCTGGTCGCCCGGTTGGCCAATCGCAGGACTCTCGTGATACCGATCGCCGGCATTGTGTTCAGCCTGGGCGGCATCCTGATGCAAACCCAGGAGGAGCTCATCGCGTTCGTTCCAGCGCTCCTGCTGCTCTCCCGCCACCTCGGCTTCAGTCCCCTGGCAGTAGTGGCGATGAGCCTCGGGACAGCCGCGGTCGGCGCCTCATTCAGTCCGGTTGACCCCTTCCAGGTGCTCATTGCCCAACGAGTGGCGCAGCTGCCACCCGCCTCCGGGGCAAGCTTCCGGCTCGCATTCCTGGTCCCGGCCGTGATCATCTGGATCTGGGGTACGTCGCGCTACGCCAACCGAACTCGCACTCCGCCCGCACCGGCCGGGAGCCTGGCACCCGCTCGATTCCGGTGGCAGGATCTCACGATTCTGGGCTCGATCTTCCTGGCGCTTGGACTCTACGTCTATGGCGCCCAGCATCTCGACTGGGAGTTCGACCAGCTCTCCGCGATGTTCTTTGCCGTGGGCGTGTTGGCGGGGATTCTCGGCCGGCTCGGGCCGGATGGGACGGCAGAGGCGTTCGTCGATGGGTTCCGGTCGATGGCCTACGCCTCACTTCTGATCGGCTTCGCCAGGGCCATTTACGTGGTCCTGAATGAGGGCAAGATCGTGGACACGCTGGTGAACGGGCTGTTCTCGCCCATCGCCGGGTTGCCGGCAGGGCTCTCCGCGGTGGGCATGATGCTGGCGCACGTTGCCGTCCACGTCCCGGTCCCCAGTACCAGCGGCCACGCCGTGCTCACTCTTCCGCTCCTCGTCCCGCTGTCCGATCTGATCGGGCTCTCCCGTCAGGTGACGGTACTGGCGTACCAGTACGGTGCCGGCCTGTGTGATCTCCTCACACCGACGAACGGCGCTCTGATGGCGATGCTGGCTGCGGCGGGGGTGCGCTATGAAGAGTGGCTAAGATTTGCCTTGCCGCTCTTCGCTATTCTGATGGGCTTGGGCGCCCTGGCAATCGGGGTCGGGGCAGCAACAGGACTTCGCTAAGCGGACAGGGCCGTGAGCCGCTCGAGGACCCTCAAGTCGGACACGCCCACGTGACGGCCTCGCTCCTGCCCATTGTGAAACGCGATCAGCGTCGGAATGCCCCGGATGCCGAAACGCCCAGCGGTCGACTGGTTGGCGTCGGTGTCCAGCTTGAGGACCAGGACCTCGCCGGCCCGCCGCATGGCGAAGTCGTCGAGGGTGGGAGCCATCACCCGGCAGGGGCCACACCAGTCGGCATAGAAGTCCACCAGGACTGGAACACTGGATCCGTTGATGGTCTGCTCGAAGCTGGCGTCGCTGACTTTGAGCGGCCGATCCAGCCGGATCGGCCGACTGCAGTTGCCACATTTGGGACCGGCCGCGAGTTTTGCCAGATCCACTCGATTAGCAGTGTCGCAGAAGACACACCGAACGACAACCGGGCGGGTCACTTCCGTCGGATTAGACATGACTCAAGGTACGCTTCACTTCGGCCCCAGCAAAGGACACCTGGCGCGTTTATCTGTCGCACAGAGAGGACCGATACTCGATGAGGAGCTGGGCCGCTTAGCATAGCGGCGGCGTGACCATCTTCACTGAGGGAACAGAGGGGTTGGCATTAGTGTTGCTATAAGGAAAAAACGGAGGGAGTCCCCTTCGGGAAGGCGGCCAACCAGATGAGCGAGCTCACGATTCGGGAAATGGAACAGGACGAGGACTTTGCGGCCTGGTATTCCGAGATCCTGGAGCAGGAGGAGGATGCCTCCGGGTCCCTGGGCACGTCCGGAGCTATCGACGAGCGCTATCTGGTACTCAGCAATGAGATTGGAGACTGGATCGGGGGGCTCAGGTACTGGCTCCGGGGTGGAGTTGCCCAGCTGGTGAATGTGGTGATTCTGCCTCAGGAGCGGCACCGGGGCCACGCCCATCGGCTCCTCGCCGCGTTCGAGCACCGAGCCGCGGAGTCTGGGGCCCACCTGGCCGAATTCTGGACTGACGACGAGCGCTCCGAGGGTCTGTTGGCCGCCCTGGGCTGGCGTCGGATCTTCCACCGGCAGAACTACGTGGGCCGGCGCTCCTGGTCCCTCATGGAGAAGCAGCTCTCGAACGAGCCGCGCTAGCCCCGAAGGGCAGTGGTTCGGACATCTCGCGGTTGGCATTGACCGGACCTGTCACGTTAGTTTACGTGGCTGGTCCGGTCTCGCGTTCTAGCCCCACCGTATCCCAAGGGACTGAATGGACATCCCCAGCCAATCCACCAACGAGATCGCCTCCAAGATCGAAGTGTTGCAGGATCTGGAAGGCCGAGTCCGGGAGTTGATGGAGGCACACGAACGGAAGCGGGAGCTCTGGTATCCCGCCGACCTGCTTCAAGCGGGCCCGGATGCCTGCGCCGACGAATTCGTCGGCCGGCTGCGGGCGCAAGCAGAAGGCATCCCCGATCCGATCCGCGCCGCACTGGCTCTGAATATGTTGACCGAAGAGGGCTTGCCTCACTTTCACCGGCTCCTCGCGGTCTACCTGGGCGACGAGAGCTATTGGCGACTGTGGAACAACCTCTGGACTGCCGAAGAGGACAGGCATGGACAGGTGCTGCACGACTATGCCCGGGATACCCGCCTGTTCGACCAGCGCAAGATCGAGGAAATGCAGTTTGAATATCTCCGGCGCGGCTTTCATCCCGAATGGGACCGCGATCCCTACCGGGTGTTCGCGTACACCACCGTCCAGGAGCGGGCGACCCAGTTCTCCCACGCCGAGACCGGACGCATTGTCGCCGAGTATGAGCCCCGGCTGGCGGAAGTGCTGAGCCACGTGGCCAAAGATGAGGCCAGGCACTACGCGTTCTATCGCTCAGTCTTCGAAGAAATTCTCAAGCGGGATCCCGATCAGGCCCTCCATTCGGCATCGTTTATTTTGCCCGCCATCGACATGCCCGGCGTCACCATGCCCGGGTTCAAGGAGTTGGCGGACGTGATCCGGCGGGCCGGCATCTACGGCCCCAGAGACTACCTGCGGATCGTGCAGGAGCAGATCCGCTATTGGAAGATCGAAAGCCTCCAGGGACTCAACGAGCTCGGGCGCAAGGCACAGGAAAAGATCATGGGGATTCCCGCGCGACTGAAGCGAATCGCGGAGCACATGGAGACTCGGAGTCGATCCAAGACCTTCAGCTTCGAGGTCGTGTTCAACCGCGAATTCGCGATGGAATGAGCCGCCTCACCCTCGCGATCGCCTTGGTCTCCCTGGTGTCGACGGGGTGTGCAAACAAGGACAACACTCGTCCGGCCCCAGCGGTGGAGGAGTCTCAACTGTCCCCCGAGCAGCGCGACGCGGAGCTCCTGGGCCGTGAGATCCTCGAGCTGGTGGATCGAGCGATGGACTATCGTGGCTCCCACCGCGGCCGGCCCGCCACCTCCCTCCGGCAAATGGGTGTGGATAGCCTGACCCCCAACACCGCTCGCTACCTCGTCAGCCTGGAACGAGAGCCGCTGATCACTGTGTCATACCGGAAACT
Organism: Gemmatimonadales bacterium; assembly: GCA_044867445.1. Lineage (GTDB taxonomy): Bacteria > Gemmatimonadota > Gemmatimonadetes > Gemmatimonadales > GWC2-71-9 > CAVVWJ01. The sequence continues at coordinate 41,864 of JBIOUY010000082.1, read as the reverse complement.
GAGTGGCCGCGAGATCGCCTCCTGCCGCGGGGACAGTCACATTCTGGAGGAGGCCTCGCTCAACGGCGGGCGCTTCACCGTCATGTGTACCAACCGGTCGGGGGTTCAGCGCCCGATCCGGGTCGGGCAGTCCGACGCTGGTCGTTGAGCGGGACCGATGGTTCTCCTCGCGCTCGACTATGTGGCCCGCGCTTTGGTCATCCTCGCCCTGGGTTATGCCTCGATTGTCGCGGCGACCTACTGGGCGGTGCGCACCCGCCGGATCAATCCTTTTGGTGCCTGGCCCAGGTTCACCCGCCGTATTAGTGAGCCCGTCCTCCTGCCGCTGGAGCGGCGGGTCATCCGCGCGGGCGGCAGCCCCCAGGACGCTTCCCTCTGGCTGCTCGGTCTGGTCATTGTCGCTGGTCTCCTACTGCTGAGCCTGGTGCACTGGCTCATCGGCATGACGGCCACGATGGCCGCGCTCGCCTACGCTGGTCCCCGTGCCTGGCTGAGATTCGTCTTGAGTGGGGTCTTCACTGTGCTCATGGCCGCCATCTTCATTCGGGTGGTGGCCTCGTGGCTGGGCGTGTCGCCGTACCGCCGCTGGATGCGCCCGGTCATGGTTCTCACCGACTGGCTGATCGATCCTATTCGCCGAATCCTCCCTCCATTCGGGATGCTCGATTTCAGTCCCATGATCGCCTGGCTGGTGCTCTGGGTGGTGAGGGGATTCGTGATGGGGATGATTTGAGGAGATCCGGTCTTTAGTCGTTGGTCATTGGTCTTTGGTCCGGAACAGCGGTGTCCCGCGGGCGCAGACCAAGGACCCAGGATCGAAGACGAGCGACGGAATACAAATGACCAACGACTAAGGACCAAGGACCAACGACTCCTAACCAGTCTCCCATCCTGCCGGTCGATTCCACCACCATCCAGCTCCGGCTCCGGGTCCAGCCCAGGGCATCGCGGACCGAGCTTGCCGGCATCCTGGGCGACGCGCTCCGCGTGCGGCTCAGCGCACCGCCAGTCGACGGCGCAGCCAACCAGGCGCTGATTCGCCTGCTCGCCGACCTGCTCTCGGTTCCTCGTTCAGCCGTGCAGGTGATCGCCGGAGAGACCAGTCGGTCAAAGATTGTGGCCGTCTCCGGCATAGGACCGGAGGAGGCGGCCCGGCGGCTGGGGCTGGGTGGCTCTTGCTCCGAGCCATCGGTCGATTACCTTTCTCATTGCTAACAACTGAGTTCGTGGCGATTTGCGCTGCTTGCGGCCACGTTAATCAACAGCTAAAACGCGTCCCCAGAGGCGTTTCGGCTCCTGGGGCTTTTTGATTTCCGGAGCGCCCGTGCTCACCTATCAACCCCCTGCCGTCGACACCCTCACAACCCAGCGCAGCCGGGAGGATCGGCTGGCGGAATTGGAGCCTCTCCTCGCCCGACGCATTCTGGTGCTGGACGGAGCGATGGGGACCATGATCCAGAGCTATCGGCTGGAGGAACGGGATTACCGGGGCGAGCGCTTCGCCCAGTGGCACCGGGACCTCAGGGGACACAACGATCTGCTGTCCCTGACGCAGCCAGGCGTGATCAGCGCCATCCACGCCGCGTACCTGGACGCGGGGGCCGACATCATCGAGACCAACTCCTTCAACTCGACGGCGGTGTCGCTGGCCGATTACGGGATGGGGGACCTGGTCTACGAGCTAAACCACGCCTCGGCCCGGCTCGCCCGGGAGGTCGCAGATCAATTCGAGCGGCGTGACGGGGAGGCACCTCGCTTCGTGGCCGGCGTCCTCGGACCGACCAACCGGACCGCCTCGATCTCACCTGACGTCAATGACCCTGGATTCCGCAACGTCCGGTTCGACGATCTGGTCGAGACTTATGGAGAGGCCGCCCGCGGGTTGCTGGATGGAGGCGCTGACCTCCTTTTGGTGGAGACGATTTTCGATACCCTGAACGCCAAGGCGGCGCTCTTCGCTATTGATGCGCTGTTCGAGGCTACGGGCGTTCGTGTCCCCGTGATGATCTCCGGTACCATTACCGACGCGAGCGGCCGGACCCTGTCGGGCCAAACCACCGAGGCGTTCTGGAATTCGGTAGCTCATGGCCGTCCGCTCAGCGTGGGACTCAACTGCGCGTTGGGGGCCAAGGCGCTGCGGCAGTACGTCCAGGAGCTCTCCCGGGTCGCCCCGGTATTTGTGAGCACCCATCCCAATGCCGGGCTTCCGAACGAGTTCGGACAATATGACGAGGGCCCCGAGTATATGGCCGGGGTCCTCAAGGAGTTTGCCGAGCACGGCCTGGTCAATTTGGTGGGAGGTTGCTGCGGCACTACTCCAGCCCATATCCGGGCGATCGCCGACGCGGTGCGAGGAGTGCCGCCGCGGGTCCGCCCGACGATCGAGCCCAAGTGCCGGCTGAGCGGACTCGAGCCGCTGACCATCGGGCCGGAGAGCATCTTCGTCAATGTCGGCGAGCGAACCAACGTGACCGGCTCTCGCAAATTCGCCCGCCTCATTCTGGCCCAAGACTACGAGGCGGGACTGGAGATCGCCCGCCAGCAGGTGGAAAACGGCGCGCAGATGCTGGATGTCAACATGGATGAGGCGATGATCGATTCCCAAGAGACCATGGTGACATTCCTCAAGCTGCTCGCTGCGGAGCCCGACATCAGCCGGGTCCCCGTGGTAGTGGACTCCTCCAAGTGGTCGGTTATTGAGGCGGGACTCAAGTGCCTCCAGGGCAAAGGGGTGGTGAACTCCATCAGCCTCAAGGAAGGCGAGGAGACTTTTGTCCGCCAGGCGACCCTGGTGCGGCGATACGGAGCCGCGGTGATCGTGATGGCGTTTGACGAGCAGGGTCAGGCCGACACCGTCGCACGCAAGGTCGACATCTGCGCTCGGTCGTACCGGATTCTCACCCAGCAGGTGGGCTTCCCGCCGGAAGACATCATCTTCGATCCGAACATTTTTGCGATCGGGACCGGGATCGAGGAGCACGGCGACTACGCGGTGAACTACATCGAGGCCACCCGCCGGATCAAGGCAGCGCTGCCGCACGTGCGGATCAGCGGCGGCGTGAGCAACGTCTCCTTCGCCTTCCGCGGCAACGATCCGGTGCGCGAAGCCATCCACTCGGTCTTTCTCTACCATGCCATCGCCGCGGGGATGGACATGGGAATCGTGAATGCCGGCCAGCTGCCGATCTATAGCGACATACCACCGGAGCTGCTCGAACGAGTCGAGGACCTGGTCCTGAATCGCCGGGCGGAGGCCACCGACCGCTTGCTCGAGATCGCCGATTCCGTGAAGGGTCAGGCGGCCACCCTGGTCCCCGATCTCGCGTGGCGCGCCGCGCCCGTCGCCGAGCGGCTCGCCCATGCACTGGTCGAGGGCATCGCCGACTACATCGTAGAGGACACCGAAGAAGCCCGCCGCCAGGCAGAGCGCCCGATCCACGTGATCGAGGGACCGCTCATGGCCGGCATGAATGTCGTCGGCGATCTCTTTGGTGCGGGGAAGATGTTCCTGCCGCAGGTGGTGAAGAGTGCCAGGGTCATGAAAAAGGCCGTCGCCCACCTGGTGCCCTACATCGAGGCGGAGAAGGACGTGAATACGCGATCCAAGGGTCGCGTCCTGCTCGCCACCGTCAAAGGCGACGTACACGATATCGGGAAGAACATCGTCGGTGTCGTGCTCCAGTGTAACAACTACGATGTGATCGATCTGGGAGTGATGGTTCCCTGCGCCCGGATCCTGGAGACGGCGAAGCGAGAGGCCGTCGATCTGATCGGCTTGAGCGGACTCATCACCCCTTCGTTGGAGGAGATGTCGTTTGTCGCCAGCGAGCTCCAGCGGGAGGGCTTCCAGGTCCCGCTCCTGATCGGAGGCGCGACCACGTCTCGAGTGCATACCGCGGTGAAGATCGAGCCCAATTACACCGCTCCCACGGTGCACGTGCTGGATGCTTCTCGCGCGGTGGGAGTCGCGGGCAATCTCCTGAGCGACTCGCTTCGCGATCCGTTCGTGGGTGAGGTCCGGGCCGAGTATCAGGCGATCCGGGAGCACCGCGCCGACCGGCGGCCGCAGGACCGCCGAGCCACGCTGGCCGAGGCTCGCGGGAACCGTCTTGCGATCGATTGGTTGGCCACGGAGCCGCCGCGGCCGTGTTTCCAGGGCATTCGCGCCCTCGACGACTATCCCCTGGCGGAGTTGGTCGACCGAATCGACTGGACTCCTTTTTTCCAGACCTGGGAGCTGGCCGGGCACTATCCTGCCATCCTGAAAGATCCAAAGGTGGGTTCGGCGGCGAGCAATCTATTCCGCGACGCCCAGGGATTGCTCGATCGGATCGTACGCGAGCGGCTGCTCCGGGCCCGGGGCGTGTTGGGCTTCTTCCCAGCAAATGCGGCGGGTGATGATATCGAGCTCTACACCGACGACCGGCGCAGCGACTCGCGGGCGGTGATTCACACGCTGCGGCAGCAGATGCTGAAGCCCCCAGGCCGGCCCAATCTCGCGCTGGCCGATTACGTCGCGCCGAGGGAGTCGGGCCTTGCGGACTATGTGGGTGCCTTTGCGGTCACCGCGGGAGTGGGCCTGGAACAGCTGGTTGCTGACTTCGAAGCGCAGCACGACGACTACAGCGCCATCCTCGCCAAAGCACTGGCTGACCGGTTGGCCGAGGCCTTCGCCGAGCGACTGCACGAGCGGGTCCGGACGGAATTCTGGGGCTACGCCCAGGACGAGCGCTTAAACAATCAGGAGTTGATCCGAGAGGAGTATCAGGGGATTCGGCCGGCGCCGGGCTATCCCGCCTGCCCCGACCACACCGAAAAGCGGATCTTGTTCGATCTGCTGGCTGCAGAGTCGACCGCGGGGATCACGCTGACCGAGAGTTTCGCGATGCTGCCCACGGCATCGGTGAGTGGGTACTACTTCTGGCACCCGCAGGCGGAGTACTTCGGCATCGGCAAGATCGACCGCGACCAGGTCGAGGACTACGCTCGACGCAAGGGCATGGACCTCGCCACAGCGGAACGCTGGCTGGCGCCGAATCTGAACTATGACCGCTAGGACGATAATGGCGGTAAGGACGGAAAGGGCCGCAAGGCGCTGCGAGGGTGGCTTCTCATCCTCGTCAACGATCTCTCGCTGCGCTCGGGATGAGGATTCCCTGGTCTTCCGTCTTTTCCGACCTTACCGTCTTTACCGTCCTTCCCGCCATTAAGGCCATGTCCACCCTCAGAGATCTCATCACCGACGGCCGGGTCCACGTCCTCGACGGGGCGATGGGCACCATGCTCTACAGCCGGGGCGTGTTCGTCAACGTCTGCTACGACGAGCTCAACGTGACCCAGCCGGCGCTGGTGCAGGAGGTGCACGAAGCCTACGTCCAAGCCGGCGCGGAGATCGTCGAGACCAACACCTTCGGCGCCAACCCGGTCAAGCTTTCGAGCTATGGCTTGGAGGAACAGACCGAGGAGATCAATCGCGCGTCGGTCGCGATCGCCCGGCGCGCCGCCAATGGCCGGGCCTTCGTGGTTGGCGCGATCGGCCCATTGGGCATCCGGCTGGAGCCCTGGGGGCCCACCGCACGAGAGGAGGCCATTGCGCTCTTCACCCGGCAGGCACGCGGGCTGCTGGAGGGAGGGGTAGATGGCTTCATCCTGGAGACCTTCAGCGACCTGAACGAGCTGGAGGCCGCATTCCGCGCGGTGAGGGGCTTGGCCGAGTTCCCCGTGATCGCGCAGATGACCGTGGGGCAGGATGGCAACACCAGCTACGGCACCGGCGTCGAGACCATCGCGACCAGGCTCACCGAGCTGGGCGCCGACGTCGTGGGGCTCAATTGCTCGGTCGGGCCGGCCGCGATGCTGGATGCGATCGAGCGCATGGTGGAGCTGACCGAGCGCCCGCTTTCGGCCCAGCCCAACGCCGGCCTCCCCCGCGCGGTTGATGACCGCCGGATTTACCTGGCCAGCCCCGACTATATGGCGCAGTACGCCCGGCGGATGATCCAGGCGGGGGCTCGATTCGTGGGCGGCTGCTGTGGAACCACGCCGGAGCACATCCGCAAGATCCGGGACTACGTCGCCAGCCTGCAGCCGCGGCTCGCCGCGGTGACTGCGTCCTTCGTGGAGCAGAACGCTCCCAGTCGGGTCGAAGCCGTTCCCCTCGAGCACCGCTCTGGATTAGGCCGGAAGCTGGTCACGGGAGAGCTGGTGACGGCGGTCGAGATTCTCCCACCCAAGGGCTGGAAACCGGACGCGATGGTGGAGCAGTGCCGCGCGTTGAAGGATGCCGGCGTGGATGCGGTGAACGTGCTCGACAGTGCTCGGGCCCAGAGTCGCATGGGGGTTCTCCCAGCCGCGCTGATCGTGCAGCGAGAGGTGGGGCTGGAGACGGTTTTCCATTACACCTGCCGGGACCGCAACATGGCCGGCATGCTGAGCGACCTGCTGGGCGCTGCCGCGGGCGGGTTGCGCAACGTGCTGATCGTGACCGGCGACCCACCGGCCATGGGGCCGTACCCCGATTCCACAGCGGTCTTCGACATCGATAGCATCGGCCTCACCAACCTGATTCACCGGCTGAACCAGGGACTGGATCCGGGCGGCAACACCATCGGAGAGCCGACGCGTTACGTCGTGGGCGTGGCGCTTAACCAGGGATCGCATGATCTCGATCGCGAGCTGGAACGGTTCACCTGGAAGGTTGAGGCCGGCGCGGACTTCGCGGTCACCCAGCCGGTGTTCGACCCCGAGCAGCTGGAGCGAGTGATCGAGCGGATCCGGACTCGGGTCCCCATCATTGCCGGTATCTGGCCGCTAACCTCGCTGAGAAACGCTGAGTTCTTGGCCAACGAGGTGCCCGGCGTAGAGGTGCCGGAGGTGCTGGTCGAGCGGATGCGCAGGGCGCAGGAGCATGGGAGCGCCGCGGCACGGGCCGAAGGGGCGGCCATCGCTGCAGAGATGATCGAATCGGTGAAAGACATCGTGCAGGGGGTGCAAGTGAGCGCCCCCGGCGGCAGGATTGGCGTGGCGCTGGAGCTGCTGGCGGGAGTGAAGACGGTAAAAACTGGAAGGTGAGAGGTAAGAGGTGACAGGTGACAGGTGCTGCGGTTCACCTCTCACCTCTCACGTCTCACCTGTTACCTCACAGCAGTTCAACGATCTTCCGGTACTGCGCTTCCACCCGCTGGAATCCCAGGTTGCTGAGATAGACCTTGTCCGCGCCCACCTCCCGCAACATGCGGACGGACTTGGCGCAGATTTCCTCCGGCGTCAGTCCCGCCTGGAATTCCCGGGTAATTTCGGCCGCGGGTACCGGGAAGAAGTCGGCCAGCCGGGCGAGAGTGGCGGGGTTGGCGCTGCGATAGAGGAACACCCCAAACACGCCCGGTTGGGTGACGCCCCGGCGTCTGGCCTCGGTGAGAAACCGGTCGACCGCAGCCACGCTGTGGTGGGAGACCACTTGGGTCAGGTAGAACTCGGCCTCGAACTGGTCGTCGAGCAGGAAGTCCACCTGCTCTACCGGATCGCGATGCGGATTGGCCCAACCGCCGAGGTTGAGGCGGGGAACCCGTCGGCGGATGAGCTGACGGAGCTCGCGCGCGTGAGGAACACAACGCGGTGGGCCGACGGTATGGTCGCCACCCAATACGGTGAGTGCCTCGAAGCCATGCGACGCGGTCCGCGCTGCGTGCATGAGACAGTACTCCAGGCTGTGCTTGGACGTCAGGAAGGGCACGATCCGAGCCGGATCGACATCGCCCGCCAGGTTGGCGGTCAGATGGGCCAGGTTCTCCTCTTCCGATCGACCGACCGCGTTGTCGGTCAGAAAGATGACCGTGTCCCGGCGGGCCAGTCGCTGAATCGAGTGATACATATCGATCCAGACCTCCATGCTTTGGGCCGAGGAAAGGCCGGTGCGCGGTGGCCGGAGCTCCACCGCGGCGAGAGGAGTCTCAGCCCGGAGACGTTCTAGCACGGAGCCAGCCGGAGCACGGGAGGTAATGGACATGGTCGGGTGGTAGGGAAGGTAACCTCCTCGCCGTTGAAGGTGTCCCCGCTGGTCCGTATCTTCCCCGCGGATTCCCTGTTCCCTCAACTCAGGCTGTCTCTATGTCCGATCTTTCGACCGCCACGCCTCCGCTCACGGTCCTATCCGAGGAGGAGACCCTGTTCCGCGACGCGGTACGAGAATTCGCGGAAACGGAAGTGCGGCCTCATGTGCGAGCGATGGATGAGGCCGCCCAGTTTCGGGGCGATCTCATCCCGAAACTCTTCGAGCTGGGGTTGATGGGAATCGAGATCCCGGAGCAATTCGGAGGTGCAGGCGGGAGCATTTTCATGGCGGTCCTGGCCATCGAGGAGCTGGCCCGGGTCGATGCTTCTGCCGCGATTTACGTGGACGTGCATAACACCCTGGTGAACAACGCGCTGCTTCGCTGGGGCACGCCGGAGCAGCACAGCCGTTATTTCCCCCGTCTCACCACCGACCTGCTGGGCGCTTTTGCGCTCTCAGAGCCGGAGAGTGGGAGCGACGCCTTTGCGCTCGCCACCCGAGCCGAACGCAAGGGAAGCAACTGGGAGCTCACCGGACGGAAGTTCTGGATCACCAATGGTGCGGAAGCCGGGATCTTCATCGTCTTCGCCAACGTTGACCCCTCGAAAGGATATAAGGGGATCACCGGTTTCGTCGTGGAGCGGGACTTCCCTGGGTTCTCCGTGGGCAAGAAAGAGAACAAGTTGGGAATCCGGGCCTCGAGCACGACCGAGCTGATTCTCGAGCAGTGTGTGGTTCCCGATCGCAACGTGCTCGGCCCAGTCGGGCAGGGTTACAAGATCGCGATCGAGACGCTCAACGAAGGCCGTATTGGAATCGGGGCTCAGATGATCGGGGTCGCGCGGGGAGCCCTGGAAGCGGCAACCGCGTACGTGAAGGAGCGACGTCAGTTCGGCAAGTCCATCGCCGAATTCCAAGGGGTTCAGTTTCAGCTGGCCCAAATGGCGACGGACCTGGAGGCGGCGCGTCTCATGGTGTATAACGCGGCCAGATTGAAGGACGCGGGACAGAGCTTTCAGCAACAGGCCGCGATGGCCAAGCTCTTCAGCTCGCAGGTGGCTGACCGGACCACCTCCAGCTGCCTCGAGCTCTTCGGCGGGTACGGCTACTCGAAGGAGTACCCGGCCGAGAAGTATTATCGCGATGCCAAGATCGGAACCATCTACGAAGGGACCAGCAACATGCAGCTGCAGACCATCGCTAAGGCGATGCTGAAGTGACCGGCCTCAAACCCTCGAACCGAATAAGGCCCGAGAATTGCTCTATTTCTCGACCGCCACCAGGGACCGGCAAAGTTGTCCGCACCACTGCCAACTCGCTGGTGGGCCTTACGTTCAGCTTCACTATCACCGCCCGACCAAGGACAATCACACCCGGCTTCCGCAGCTCGCGAGAGGCCTGAACCGCACTGGGACAAACGTTCGTGTCAGCTTCGCCGTGTCGGAGCCGCAACGCTCTGTGTTGGAGCCTCGCGGCCTATCTCACCCTCTCGGCCGCCTCACTGCGGGCCCAGACCGACCCTCAGTGGCTCGAGGGGCGGATGGCCTCATGGTATCGAACCGCCGAGCGAAAGGCTCCCGGCGAGTGGGGTATCGCAATCGCCGATCCAACCGGACGGCTACTCTGGAGCGCCAATCCCGACCGGCCACTGATGCCGGCCTCGACAGTCAAGCTCTTCACCACGGGCTTTGCCCGAAGCGTGCTCGGCAGCTCGGCACGGCGGCCCACCAGAGTAGTGGGGGTAGGCTCGCTGGATCCGACGACGGGAGAGTGGATCGGGAGCTGGGCGCTGGAACTCAATGGCGACCCTTCGCTGGAACGGGCCGAGGGCTCCGGTCCAACCCTGTACGATCTCTCTTTGCAGCTCGCCGCCTCGGGGGTGAGACGGCTGACCGGTCCCCTGCAGGTCCAAAGCGCCGATGGGCCGGCCGAAGCCATCTACCCCGCAGTCTGGTCCTCGCGACATCATGGGCGCATCTTCGCCCCGCTCGTCGGATCCATCACGCTCCACGAAAACGTCATCTGGGTCACCATCCAGCCGGGTAAACGGGTCGGGCAGCGGGCTCGACTGGTCGATGCTGCACCGGACGGAATTGGCCCGATGGTCACAGTGACCGCGACGACCGGCTCGGGACGACGGGCCCGGCTCATCTTGCGGAATCGGGTGGGGGGAGGTTGGATCGTCAGCGGCAAGATCGGGGTTCGCGCTACGGCCCGCAGGCTGAGCGCGGTGAGCTCCGATCCCAAGGCGGTCCTCAACGCAGTCTGGGCGACGTCACTGAGCCGCGCCGGTATAGTCTGGAACCCGTCACCCTTCATGGGCCCCCCGCCCCAAGGTGGCCTGCGAGTGCTAGCCGAAGTTGCCTCGCCGCCACTGGACTCGTTGGCCAGCGAGATCAACCGGCGGAGCCTCAATCTTGGGGCAGAGCTTCTGCTGCAGTGGGCGGCCGGTCCGAACGGTGGCGCGGCCCGGCTCACCGACCATGTTCGGCAGGTGATCGGAGGCGGGTCCGGGGTTTACCTAGTGGATGGCAGCGGATTGTCGTATGACGATCGGGTGACGCCGGCCGCCTTCGTGACCTACCTGGCAAAGTTCCCAGCCACTGCCGCTGGCCACAACTTCCCACAGCTCCTGCCCGCCAACGGAACCGGCACTCTACGACGCCTCAACTCCGGATTCCCCGGAGAGGGAGTAGTTCGGGCCAAGACCGGCACGCTTGGCCGGGTGTCGACCGTCGTGGGGTACCTGGGCCGGCCTGAGGGTGTGTTGCTGGTGGCGCTGATGTACAATGGCCCCCGGCCCTGGGCAGCTCGACAGGCCCAGTGGAAGCTGTTCCGCGAGCTCGGGGCCAACGGAATGATCATCCCCGCCGACACCGTACCGCTCACACCGGTGCAGCTGGGCGGCGAGGACGAGGCCCAGCCGACCTGGTGGCCTGACTCGTTGGCGGCCGATTCCGTGGTGGACCCGGTGGACTCAGTGGTGGTCTCCACCGACCCGGTGGTCGCCCCGGCTGACTCGGTATCCAGGCGTTAATTCTGGCGTCTCGAGTGCCAGAACGGCCCAGCCGATTGCTGGGCCGTTTCCTTTTTGGCCTCGGGCTGATGAGACATTTGCTAAAACGTCACGTGCGCCAGCATCGGGCCACGCGGCTCGGTGGATCGGTTCACCACCGGTTCCACCGTGAGGGCCGCTCCCATCACCGGGGCCGCTGCCGGAGGCATCCCCAAGGTCATGACCGCTGGGCGCTCGGGATCTCCCCGAACCTCCACCGAGCGCACCATGCCCGAGGTCGTGATGAACCAGAACTGATAGACATTCCCTGACGGGGCCGGGGGCAGGCCGTGGACTACGACATACCAGCGATGGGAGACGGGCTCCTGAAAGATGACCAGTCCGCCCTCGTGCCCGTTCATGGAGATCTTGGCCTGCAGGATTTGCTGGGCTCGCTGCACGATCGAGAGCGTATCCTGCAATGCCTCCAGTCGCTGCTCCTGAACCCCGAGCTGTTCCCCCAGTCTGGCGCGCTCAGCTCGTCCGCGTGCACCGACGCCAACCGCAATCAGGCCCATAGCTGCGGCAAGTCCGTAGGGGATGGCGTACCGCCAGGGTGACGGCCGGTCCAGGATTCGGCCGGCCATTTTTCTTGATAGCCCGGGTGCCGGAGCGACCGGGGGCACCCCCATCGGGAGCCAAGCCAGGTCCCGCTCCAGGCGGGCCACTTCGCGGGTGCATTCCTCACAGCGCACCAGGTGATCGATGAAGGTTCGCTCCTCGGCACGCTCCAGGCTGCGCGCGACGAATGCCGAACGGTTCTCGACATACCAGTCGTGGGCCTTCATAGTACCCAGTCCTTGATCGGGGCGAGTGCCACTCTCAGCTTATCGAACGCCAGCCTGAGACGGGTCTTGACGGTGCCCATGGGAATGCCCAGCCGCTGAGCAATCTCCGAATGGGTCAGGCCATGGAAGTAGGCCAGCCGAACCGTCTCCCCCTGTTCGGGAGGAAGCCCCGCGAGCGCCGCATGAACCGACTGGTGCACGTGCCAGCCGGGCTGGGCCGCCTCGTTGACCTCCGGCGGAGCGACGCGGGTTGCTTCCAAAGCGCCCATTGCCTCGGCCCGCGCCAGCTTCAGGCGCCAACGCTTGCGCCGGCGGAGACGATCGATGGCTCGATTCCGGGCGATACGGAAGAGCCAGGGCAGCAGAGTCTCGTGCTCGTTTCCCAGGCTTCCCACCGCATTCCAGGCGGCGGAGAACGCCTCCAGTACGACCTCCTCGGCCTCATCGTTATCGCTGAGGATTGACTGGACCAAACCCAGCATCCAAGGGCTCGCGAGCTCGATGAGCTCGACGAGGGCTTGTTCGTCCCGCGCCAGAAGGCGACGCCGCAGCGAGGCCTCTCCATGCAGTGCCAGGCCGGAGCCCGCCGGGCGGCTCTCAGGAGGCGGTCCGGCATGCGGCTCGGGGGATAGCGGGCGACGAGGCATCTCTACCCTGACGGAGTGTGCTGCTCAACAACGACGAGAGGCGGCTGTTGGTTCTGCCCGGCACAACGGTTGACCGGCCGGGCAGAGAGAGAAAGCGATACGGCTCGCCGGGCACCCGGCGAGCCGAGTGCTCATGACCCGAGTCTCCGAGTTGTCGGGGCCCAACTTGGCTCGTGCCTGGAGAGGGCGCAAGCGCGGGGCTCCCCCGAGGCGACCTCGCTAGACGAGATTCCGGCAAGGCTCTACCTTGCACCGTTCGATCCAGCCGCGACTCCCCTTCTTCAGGACCAATGATGGCGACTCTTCAGGCGGTTAAGTCGAGCGCAGCCGCGCCGGCGTTCCAACCCTTCGTTTCGGCGACCAAGGCACCTGCCGAGCTCACCACGCGGGCGCTGGTTCTCGGAGCCGTACTCGGAATCGTGTTCGCAGCCTCGAGTGTGTATCTGGCACTCAAGATCGGCCTCACCGTTTCCGCGTCGATCCCAATCGCGGTGCTCTCGGTGGCCTTCTTCCGGACGCTGGGTCACTCCACGATCCTGGAGAACAACGTGGTGCAAACAACCGGATCGGCCGGGGAGTCGATCGCCGCGGGCATCGTGTTCACCCTTCCCGCGATTCTGCTCATGGGCTACGACCTGAGCGTGGGAAAGGTGGCAGTGGTGGCCGTCGTCGGCGGACTGATGGGCGTCCTACTCATGATCCCGCTCCGTCGCGCGCTGATCGTGAAGGAACACGGCCGCCTCACCTATCCGGAGGGGACCGCCTGTGCCGAGGTGCTGGTGGCGGGTGAGAAAGGGGGGCTCGAGGCGCGGCGGCTATTTCAGGCTTTCGGGCTGGCCTTCGCCTACAAGTTTCTGATGGCCGGCCTCAAAGTGTGGAAGGAGTATCCTGGTTGGGTCTCGAAGGCCTACACCGGCGCGTCCATCTCGACTGAAGTGTCGCCCGAGCTGCTCGGCGTCGGCTACATCATCGGGCCCCGAATCGCAGGCTATCTTTTCGCTGGCGGCTCGCTCGCGTACCTGGTGCTCATTCCCGCCATCAAGCTGTTCGGCTCCGGGCTCAAGGCGCCGATCTTCGCCGAGACCAAGCTCATTGCGGATATGAGTCCGGGCGAGGTCCGGGCCAATTTCGTCTTCTATATCGGGGCCGGTGCGGTGGCCTCCGCCGGGATCATCGCGCTGATCCGGGCGCTTCCTACCATCTTGTCGGCCTTCCGATCCGGCTTTCAAGACCTGCGGGGCAGTCTGGGCGAGACAGCCACCCGGCTCCGAACCGATGTCGACCTTCCGATCTGGGTAACCATCATCGGCGCGATTGCGCTGGCGCTGATCCTTACGGTCCTGCCTCAGCTCTCGGTCAATCTGCTGGGAGCAGTCCTGATCGTGATCTTCGGATTCTTCTTCGTCGTGGTCTCATCCCGAATCACCGGCGAAATCGGAGTGAGCGCCAACCCGATCTCCGGCATGACCATCGCCGCGCTCATCGGGACCACGTCCATCTTCCTGCTGATCGGATGGACCGGGGTCGATCATCGGGTCGGCGCGATCTCGATCGCCGGGGTGATCGCCGTGGCTGCAGGCAACGCGGGCGCCACCAGCCAGGATCTCAAGACCGGGTTCCTGGTGGGCGCCACCCCCAAGCGGCAGCAGATCGCCATCATGGTGGGAGCGGTCACGTCCGCACTCGCAATCGGCTGGACCCTCACCCTGCTGAACAACAGCTATACCAACATCATCCCCGAACGGCATCCCGGTGTCACGCTCGAGGCAGCCGCGCCCGGCACCGCTGAGCGCTCAGTGACGACGCTGGGAGAAAAGGTGATGCGGGACGGGCGGGAGTACGAAGTAGTGAGAGTAAATCTCCCCACTCAGGGCATCCTGCCGGGCAAGTATCTCCTCGACCCGACCACGCATGAGGTGGCCTACCTGGTGGACCCGGGAATCGGCGGCCGCATCCGCGAGCTCAACGGCAGGCCGATCACCAAGCTCGACTCTCCCAAGGCCACGATCATGGCTCTAGTCACCGACGGCATTCTCACCCAGAAGCTTCCCTGGGGGCTGGTGCTGCTCGGGGTCTTTCTGACCATCTCGATCGAGCTGATGGGGCTGCAGTCGCTTCCGATCGCGGTGGGAGTGTACCTCCCGATCTCGACCTCATCGGCGATGTTCGCCGGCGGGGTCGTGCGCTGGCTGGTGGAACGCCGGTTCAAGGGCGGGCAGCGCTCGATCGCCGAGGTGGAGTCAGGGTCAGGGGTGCTCTTCTCCAGCGGGCTCATCGCAGGAGGCGCGCTGGCCGGCATCACCATCGCCGGCGTCGCGGCAGCCTTGGTGGGCCCGGCGGACGCCGCCCAAATACCGGCAGCCGACTATTTGGCCTACAAGGCGGGACTCCAGACCGCGCTAGGGTGGGTCGCGAACAACGACCTCGTGGCCTTCGGGGTGTTCGCCGCGCTCGCCGCTATCCTCCACCGAGTGGCGAGCCGTTAGGAAGGCGCCCAGCATGCGGGTAGTGACGCTGCTTCCGGCAGCGACGGAGATTGTGGCCGCGCTCGGTGCCGAGGATCAGCTGGTCGGGATCTCTCACGAGTGCGACTTCCCCGACAGCGTCAGGCATCTGCCCCGGGTGACCGCGACACCGGTCGACAGCACCCGACCGGGAGCGGCGATCGACGCCCAGGTCCGCGCCCTACGCGAGGCGGGCCGCCCGGTGATCGCTATCGACACCGCTGAGCTCCGGCGACTCGCCCCGGAGCTCATCGTGACCCAGGGGCTCTGCGAGGTCTGCGCAGTGTCCGATGGTGAGGTCCATCGCCTCTCCAGCGTGTTGTCTCCAGCTCCGCGAGTCCTCTCCTTGAATGCCAGGACTCTGGCCGGCGTGTGGGAGGACATTCGCTCCGTCGGGATCGCGCTGGACCGGCGGCCTCTGGCCGAGCAGCTCATCGACCAGCTCGAGGGCCGGTTGGCAAGTCTCCAGGCCACCCAGCCGCCGGCTCGGCGCCGAGTCGTGTGTGTCGAGTGGCTGGAGCCGCTCTACCTGGCAGGGCACTGGGTGCCGGAGCAGGTGGCGGCTGCTGGGGCAGAGGACCTGGGAGCGCAGCCGGGCAGCCATTCGAGCCGGCGGGAATGGGAGGACCTCCTTCGCCTCCACCCCGATGTCGTGGTCATCGCCTTATGCGGGTTTGGGGTTGAACGTGCCCATAGGGAACTCGACGAACTGCAGCACCCCGCCGCCTTGCGGGTGCTGGCGGACCACCCGGTCTGGATTGTGGACGGGAACGCGTACACGTCCCGCCCTGGGCCACGAGTAGTGGAAGGCGCGGAACGTCTTCAGGCCGCTCTGCTGGGGCGGGAGATGCCGGGCTTGGCCCGATGGACCGGCCGACGGTGACGCCGCTCGTCGTCCAGGCCCTGGACGAGGATGCCGTTGCAATCGTGAAGGCGCTCTTCCGCGAATACGCCGAGTCGCTCGGCATCGATCTGGAGTTCCAGGGGTTCGCGGAAGAGCTTGCCCATCTGCCCGGCAACTACGCGCCGCCGAAGGGCCGACTGCTGCTGGCCACTCTCGACGGCGAGCCCGCCGGCTGCGTGGCCCTGCGACCGCTGGAGCTAGACATCTGTGAGATGAAACGACTGTATCTGCGGCCGGCGTTCAGGACTCACGGCCTTGCCCGCGTGCTGGCCTGCCGCATCATCGAGGAAGCGCGCTCGGCAGGATATCGGCGGATGCGACTCGATACCCTTCCCTCCATGTATGCCGCGCGCAGACTCTACACCGAGTTGGGCTTTCGCCCCATCGCACCCTACTATCCCAACCCGATTCCGGGTACGGCATTTCTGGAGCTGGACCTGAGCTCGTTCCCCCCCGGGCAAAGTGCTGCGGAACCAGGCTCCCAGTGGCCGCGCCGGGGGTAGACAACGAGGGTGGACAACGCAACCTTTGGCGTTCCCTGTACCGGCACATCATGACACCTGAATCGCTGGCGTTCCTCAAGTCTCTCCTCGATACGCCCGGTCCTTCCTCGTTCGAGGCGGCTCCTGCGCGAGTCTGGCGCGCTCGCGCCGAAGGATTCGCCGATACTGTGCGGGGCGATGTGAGCGGCAACTCGTACGCCACGCTGAATCCCGGCGGCAAGCCCCACCTCATGCTGGCGGGTCACATCGACGAAATTGGAGTCATGGTGACCCACATCGATGACGACGGCTACCTCAGCTTCGATACCATCGGGGGATGGGATCATCAGGTATTCGTGGGACAGCGGGTACGACTGCTGGGGCGCACGGGAACTGTGAATGGCGTCGTGGGAAAGAAAGCCATTCACATCATGGACAAGGACGACCGGGAAAAGATCTCCAAGGTCGAAGACCTATGGATCGACATCGGCGCGGCCAGCAAGGCGGAAGCCGAAGGCCAGCTCCGCATCGGGGACCCAGGCGTGCTGGCTGCCGGAGTCCTGGAGTTTCCCAACGGCCGCCTGGTCAGCCGGTGCATCGACAACCGGATCGGGGCCTATGTAGTGCTGGAGGCGCTTCGGCTGCTCGCCGCCGAAGCCGGGCGACCCTCGGCGGCGGTCACCGCGGTCGCCACGTCGCGGGAGGAGATCGCAGCCAACGGCGGCGGAGCCCGTTCCTCGGCGGTGGCACTGGAGCCGGACGTGGCGATCGTGATCGACGTAACTCACGCTACGGACTACCCCGGCATCGACAAGCGCAAGCACGGCGATTATCGCCTGGGCGGCGGTCCGGTCATCTCGCGGGGTGCCTCGGTGAGCGAACTGGTGTTCGAGCGGCTGGCTCAGACCGCCGAGGCCGAGCGCATTCCCTACACTATCGAAGCGGCGGCTCGAGATACCCGCACCGACGCAGAGGCCATCTTCAACTCCCATCGGGGAATCGCCACCGCCCTGGTGTCGGTTCCCAATCGGTACATGCACAGCCCCAATGAGATGGTGGCCCTCGAAGACCTGGACCGGACCGCGGCGCTGCTCGCGGCCTTTGCCAGGGGTCTCGGTCCGGAGACCGATTTCATACCTCGCTGAGTACTATTCTTCTTCCCTATGTCACCCGCTTCCCGGGTCTCTACACTGGCCATGTTCTGGGCCGCGGTCGGCGCGTCCGGTCTCGCGGCCCAGGATTTCGGCACCCAGCCGCATCCGGTGGTGGTGCCCGCGCCGGCTCCGATCCAGCCGATCGACGACATCAAGTTCCTCAGTGACGACCGCCTGGCTGGCCGAATGACCGGTTCGCCTGGGGCGGACAGCGCTGCGGCATACCTGGCGCGGCGGTTTCAAGCGGTGGGGCTTCAGCCGGCAGCCGGCGGGTGGTTTCAGATCTTCGCCGTGGCCAAGGAAGCACCCATGGCGCAGCACGCGCGCCTCGCGGGATTGCGGGGCAAGAATGTGATTGGCCTTCTCCCCGGGCGCGATCCAGTCTTGCGCAATCAGACGGTGATCGTTGGCGCCCACTACGATCACCTCGGGCTGGGCGAGTTCGGCAGCCTGGACCCCGACAGTACCGGACGGGTGCATAACGGCGCCGATGACAACGCCTCAGGCACCGCCATGCTGATCCAGATCGCCGCCCGGCTCGAGGCGTCGCCTCCGGCCAGGACGGTGGTGTTCATCGGGTTCAGCGGCGAGGAGCTGGGGCTGTTGGGCTCATCCTATTACGTACGCCAACCCATCTATCCGTTGGCCACCACCATCGCGATGATCAACCTTGACATGGTCGGACGGCTGCGGAATAAGCGACTGATTGTGTACGGGTCGCGCACCGCCAAGGAATTCCCTGCCCTGCTCGACTCGCTCAACTGGTATGCCGGCTTTGACCTCAAGGCGCGGGGAGACGGCTACGGGCCAAGCGACCAGTCGTCATTCTATGCGGCGGGGCGGCCCGTGCTGCACATCTTTACCGATCTGCACGAGGACTATCACCGCACCACGGACGACTGGGCAAAAATCAACCTCGATGGATTCAAGCAGGTGACCGATTTCACGGTCGGCCTGGTCACCGCGCTGGCGAACCGGACCACCCCCTTGACTCAGATGCGCGCGACGACGACGACCGGTCCCGAAGCCAGCTCCGATGCCCAGGGCTACGGCGCTTACCTCGGCACCGTGCCTGACATGACCGACAGCCCCGGAGGTGTCCGGCTCCTCGGGGTGCGCGCGGGGAGCCCCGCCGAGAAAGCGGGCCTCCGGGGCGACGACATCATTACCAGAATCGGCAACATGGATGTTCCCAACTTGCAGGCGATGACTGCCGCGCTTCGGAGCCATGAGCCCGGGGACACGGTAGATATCGTGGTCAAACGAGGCAGCCAGGTGACTACGCTCCGAGCGACGCTCGGAATCCGAGGAAGCTGACCCATGGCCCTGTTGGATGCCGATCGGGTGATCGCCGCGTTGCGCGGCGCCTTTGCGCGGGAGGCAGGGCGGGAGGAACTGTTGCGAACGGCGGCGGAGAAGATTCGTGCGGCCGGCCCGCCCTACACCTCGGTCTACCTCTACATGCTGCACGGCGATCAGCTCCTGCTGGAGGGATACGCCGGCCGGAATACCGATCACACCAGGATCCCGGTGGGCCAGGGGGTGTGCGGCACAGCGGTCTCCAGCGGAGAGGATCAAAACGTTCCCGACGTGCGCGCCATCGACAACTACATCGCGTGCAACAGCCGGACCCGTTCCGAGCTGGTGGTGCTGATTCGTCGCGGCGGCCTCATTCTCGGCCAGATCGACATCGACAGCGACGAGCCCGATCCCTTCACCCCGGCGGAAACGGCCGAGGTTCGGCGGGTGGCCGACGCACTGGCGGTGCTGCTGTGAGCTCGCTGCGCTCGCGGCTAGCAGCTAACAGCTAACGGCTATCAGCTGGCGACGGATACCCTTTGTCGATCTCCTCTGGTCGGTCCGCATCCGCAAGGCTCGAGATAGAGACTGTCGCCGCTAATTGTCAGCCGTTAGCTGTCAGCCGTTAGCTGTCAGCCGTTAGCTGTTAGCCGTTAGCTGTTAGCCGTTAGCTTCTCTCATGCCCTCCATCCGCGGTGTCGATCTCTACGTGCGGCGGGTTGGTGAGGGGCCGCCAACCGTCGTGCTCCACGGAGGTCCCGGGGCTAACCACGATTACCTCCTACCCGGGTTCGATGCTCTCGCACACGACCGTGAGCTCATTTACTACGATCAGCGCGGTGGTGGCCGCTCGCCCGTTGGGCGCGAGGTACCGGTCGGATGGCGAGAGCAGGTGGCCGATCTGGAGGCCCTCCGACGTCTCTGGAACATCGAATGGCTCACGCTGGCCGGATATTCCTGGGGAGCCCTGCTTGCGCTGCTCTACGCGCTGGATCACCCCGGTCGAGTCGGCCGGCTCGCCCTGGTCTCTCCGGCACCTACCTGGCGGGCGGCGCGGGAGCAGTTCGAGCAGACCTTCTCCCAACGCACCCTCGATCCGATCTTTCAAGCCGAGCGGCAGCGCTTGCGAGAAAGCGGTCTCCGCGAGCGCGACCCGGATGCCTTTCAGCAGCGCATCTTCGAGCTCTCGGTCGCAGCCTACTTTTTCGACCCGAGCCGTGCACGCGATCTCACGCCGTTCCGGATAACCGGCCGCACCCAACAGGAAGTCTGGGCCAGCCTCGGTGACTATGATCTGCGACCCCGCCTGCCGTCGCTTGCCGGCACACCGGCAATTGTGCTTCATGGGGATTCGGATCCTATTCCCATCGAGGCAGCAAAGGCCACTGCCGAGCTGATCGGTGCCGAGTTCCACCCGCTGCGCCACTGCGGCCACGTTCCCTACATCGAGGCGTTGGAAGAGTTTAGCAGTCTGCTCAACGGGTTCCTCCCGCAGGCCGCGTCCCGGAGAGCTCAGGGCCGCTAGATTTCCCCAATGCGCTCCACCCCGTTCGAGCTGGTATTCGGTTCTTTGGCCGACGAACGCTTTCCCAAGATTCGCGCCGCCCTGGCCGCGGCCGCCACCGATCCCACCGACCGCGACGCCTTCCTCATGCTGCCTGAGGTCCTCTCGCTGATCCGGGAGATTCGCCCCGACGATGGGGTCGGGGAGGGCATCGATCAGCTGGTCGCCCTGGTGCACCATGCGTATCTGCTCTGGGACTCTGGTCGGCTGACCCTGGCAATCTCGGACGAGCAGCTGGATGGGTTGCTGGAGTCAGAGGCTCCCGCTCTCCCGGGCTCTTCCGAAGTGCCGCGTGCTTACTACGCCCAGTTCCCGGAACGCCGGATCTGGGCCGAGCTGATCGAGGGTCAGGCGCCGGAACCCATGGACGGTAGCTTCGTGTATCCGGCGAACGGCGCCGAGCTCAGAACGCTGGGCATCTTTGGTTTGCGACCGGATCGGGCCGGCTTCAGCGTCGTGGAGTCGTTCGGTAGCCGCCCGGAGGGACTGGTGCGTCCGGACGGCACCTCGCTCTTTGCCTCGGTGCTCGCCGGGGGCTCGGAGGCGGGACTCCACTCCTTGATTAGCGCCGACGAGCTGCTCGAGTTGGGATGGCGCACGCAGGGGCTTGCCGCAGAGGCGGCAACACAGGCTCGCGGATGACGCTACTGAAGGACTACATGGACAAGAAGGCGGTTGCTCAGGTATTGGAGCAGATCGCCTCGTTCCTCGAGCTCAAAGGCGAGAATCCCTTTCGCATTCGCGCGTTCCGGACCGCAGCAAGGGCGCTGGGCAGCTTCCCCAACGAGTTGCGTGAAGGGTTGGAAGATGGATCGTTGGCCGCAGCCAAGGGGGTTGGTCCAGCCACACTTCAGATCGTGACCGAGCTGGTCACCACCGGCAAGGCGAGCATGCTGGAGGAGCTGCGGGAACAGATCCCGCCCGGCCTGGTCGAGATGCTGGCCATCTCCGGCCTGGGGGTGGCCAAGATCCGCCAGATTCATGACGTGCTCGGCATCGATTCCCTTCCCGAGCTGGAAGCGGCCGCGGTCGATGGCCGGCTGGCCAAGCTGCCTCGCTTCGGACAGAAGACCTCCGAAAACATTCTCAAGGGAATCGCGTTCCTGCGCCAAACCGGCACCTATCGCCTCTCGCACCACGCGACCGAAGAGGCCGAGGGGCTCCGAGCAGCGCTGGACCGTCTTCCCGGCGTCACCCGCGCGGTGATAGCGGGAGACGTGCGGCGTCGCACCGAGGTCGTCAAAGACCTGGTGCTAGTCTTGATCGCCGAGGTCGCGCCGGGGGAATTGTTCAAACGGCTCAGCGCGGTGCCGGGAGTTCATGAATTCGCCGGCCAGGACGAACGCAGGCTGACCTTGCGGTTCGCCGGCGGCTCCAGCGCTCAGATCATGGTGACCACCCCGGTAAATGCCGGCGCGGTGCTGGTCCATGCCACCGGCAGCGAGGCCCACCTCCGGCAACTGGGAGAGTACGCGACCCGGAAGGGTTTCGCGCTCAGTGGCGCGGCCCTCTGGCGCGGCAGCGAATTCGTCCCGACCCCGGATGAGGCTCACTTCTACGATGCCCTGGGACTCTCCCTGATACCTCCCGAGCTTCGGGAGGGACGAGGGGAAATCGAGGCCGCCGACCAGCACGAGCTTCCCCGGTTGATCGACTGCGGGGACCTGAAGGGGCTGCTCCATTGCCATACCACCTACTCCGACGGATCCCAGTCGATAGAGGACCTGGCAATAGCCTCACGTGAGTCGGGCTATCAGTACGTCGGTGTTACGGACCACAGTCAGGCTGCTGCCTATGCTGGTGGCCTCAAGGCCGATGATCTTCTGCGGCAGGCCGACGAGATCGACGCAGTCAATGCCCGTCTCGAAGGGATCCGGGTACTCAAGGGTGTCGAGGCCGACATTCTGCAGGACGGCCGGATCGATTACGACGAACAGATCCTGGAGCGGCTCGACTTCGTCATCGCTTCGATTCATAGCCGGTTCAACATGGGCCGGGGTGAGATGACCGCACGGATGCTTGCGGCGATGGACAACCCCTATCTCAGCATCATCGGCCATCCGACCGGACGGCTGCTTCTCTCTCGCGATCCCTATGGCCTGGACCTCGATGCCGTGATTGAAAAGGCCGCGGCGTCCGGCATCGCCCTGGAGATCAATGCCGATCCCCACCGGTTGGACCTGGATTGGCGAGTGCTGCGACAGGCGAGGGATCGGGGCGCCATGATCTCGATCGGTGCCGATGCGCATAACGCGGCTGGCATTCAGTACGTCGATTACGGCATCGCCATGGCACGCAAGGGATGGCTGGGTCCTCAGGACGTTCTGAATGCGCGGCCGGTGGAGGAGTTCCTCACCCGGGTCTCCCGGCGGAGAGCGCGGTGAGGAAAGCGAACAGCCCGACGAGGACCAGAGTCCGGCAAACCGTCAAACGTAGAAAGCCGCCCGCGGGTCCGGCGAAGCGGGCGGCGATGACCCTCCTGCGACTCAAGCAGACCTATCCCGACGCAGCCTGCGCGCTGCACCACAGTAACGCCTTTGAGCTGCTCTGCGCGACGATTCTCTCGGCGCAGTGCACTGATGCGCGGGTGAATCTGGTGACCCCGGTCTTGTTTGCTCGATATCCCGATGCGGCGGCGCTGGCTCGGGCTCGACAGTCTGAGCTCGAAGACATCATCAAATCCACCGGCTTCTTCCGCAACAAGGCCAAGAGTCTGATCGGAATGGCCCAGGCAATCGTGGCAGAGCACGGCGGAGCCGTGCCCCGCACCATGGAGCAGCTGCGCGCACTGCCCGGCGTCGGGCGGAAGACTGCCAATGTCGTTCTGGGAAGCGCCTACGGGATCAACGAAGGAGTTACGGTGGACACCCATGTCACCAGAGTGAGCAAGCGGCTGGCGCTCACCCGGCACGATGACCCCGTGAAGATCGAGCAGGATCTTATGGAGCTCATTCCCCGTGAGGATTGGGCGCTGGTGTCTCACCTCCTGATCTTTCACGGCAGACAGGTGTGCGTCGCTCGGCGGCCACGGTGTTGGGAATGCGTCCTGGCGGACTTCTGCCCCTCGGCCGTCCTCTGATCCGCTACCTGCTGGTGCTGACGCTCCAACTTTGGGGCGAGATCGCGGGCGCACAGTCGGCTTGGAACGAGGTGCCGGCCGGCGATGCACACCGGAGCGGCAGCTTCGAAAACCCGAAGCTGAGCGAGAGCTCCGGCGTCGCGGTCAGCCGAAAGTACCCGGGTGTTCTCTGGACCCTGAACGACTCCGGCAATCCTGCCTGGCTGTTCGCCACCGACACCCTGGGGCGCGACCGAGGGATATTCACGGTCACCGGCGCGACCAATGTCGATTGGGAAGCCATCAGTATCGCCCGATGCGGCTCCAGCGATTGCCTCTACATTGGTGACACGGGCGACAATCACGAGCGGCGCTCCTCGGTTCGTCTGTACCGAGTGGCTGAGCCCGCGCCGGACACCGAAGTCAGGTCCACCGCTCCGGCGCAACGACTCGAGGTGCGCTACCCGGACGGTTCGCATGACGTGGAGGCTATTTACGTAGACCAGGCCGGCGACTGCTATCTGATCACCAAGGGCGGCAGTCGAGGTGTAGGGCTCTACCGAGTTCCTGCCTCCGCCTGGAAGGCGGGCCATGCCCTCGCCCAATCTCTCGGAAGCTTGCCGATCCAGACCGGATGGTTGGGAGGCATGCTGATCACCGACGCCGCGCTTGCTCCCAGTGGGCAGCGGGTGGCAGTGCGAACTTACCAGAGCATCTTCCTCTTCCGCCGTTCTCCTGACGGTCGGCTCACGCCGGAGCGCGGACATCCGGCTTGCCGCGTGGCCAAGCTTGACGCCCAAGGCGAAGGAGTGGCCTGGTTGGATCCACAGACCTTGGTTCTGACGAGCGAAAGCGCTGCGGGATATCCCGGCACAGTTTCTCTGGCGCAGTGCCCACCGAGGTGACATAGGACCCCGATAGCTGGTGGGCAGGCTTCTTGCTCCTGAGACCCGACAGACCCAGTCTACGACGGGCGGCGAAACCGTTCCCAAGCCCTGACGGCCAGTCACGTGGTACCGCCCAGACCAGGTCTGCCATCCCGGACAATCAACTAAGTTTGTTCCGGGTAACGGCTTACCTCTTTTGGGGAGCCCGGTGAGATCCAGCGGCAGCGTGGACCAATCGAGAGCAGTCGTCGTGGGCCCGGCGGATCCCGCAGGCGGGGAAGCCAAGTCCAACCACGGCGTTGTGCCCAGGCTGCCCGAGCGGCGCATCCTGGTGCTTGCCCCCGAGCCTTTTTACGAGGATCGGGGAACCCCTATCGCCCTGCGCCAAGTTCTGGAAGCCTTGGGAGAACTGGGTTACAGGGTTGACCTGCTCACCTTCCCGGTCGGGACAGATGTGCCGATCCCGGGATTATCGATTTTCCGGGTGGCGAATCCCCTGGGTATCCGGAGCGTGCCGGTCGGATTCTCCCTTCCCAAGCTGCTGCTCGATGTGTCTCTGATCAGTGCTCTCCAGGGTCGGCTGAGACTCCAGTCATACACCTGCATCCACGCGGTGGAGGAAGCCGCGTTCCCGGCAGCAGTTCTGGGACGGATTCACGGCGTGCCGGTGCTCTACGACATGCAGTCCAGCCTTCCCGAGCAGATGATTCAGCGTCGGGTGTTTCGTTTCGCCCCAATCCGCGCTTTCCTGCATTACATGGAGCGCTGGCTGCTCAATCGCGTCGACCTGGTTGTGAGCAGCGCGGGTCTGGCCGAGCGGGTGCATCGCCTGGCGCCGGGCGTACCGGTGCGCGAATGGCGGTTTCCCAGCACTCCAATAGAGGCGAGTCCCAGGCAGGTGGATGCGCTGCGGCGGGAACTGCAGCTCCCGCCCGGAGCTGCCGTGGTGCTCTACAGCGGAACCTTCGAGGCGTATCAGGGACTGCGCGAGCTGCTCGCCGCGATCCCGGCGGTGCGATTGCGTGTGCCCGAGGCGACCTTCGTTCTCGTGGGCGCGGATCAGGCCAATGGTCTCGCCTCCAGCGAAACAGCTCGAACGCTGATGGAGGCGGGTGCCCTGCGCGTCGTCGATCGCCAACCCCGGCAGGAGATGGCCGCCTATCTCATGCTGGCCGACGTGCTCGTCTCTCCCCGCTCGTACGGTGGGAATCTCCCGCTCAAGGTGTTTGACTATCTTGCCGCGGGCCGTCCCATTGTCGCGACCGACATCCCGACTCACCGTACCGTGCTGACCGAGGAGCGAGCGCTGTTGGTAGCGCCGCAAACCGAGGCGATTGCCGATGGCATTCTGACGCTGCTTCTCGACCGTGGGCAGGCGGCGCGTCTGAGCGGCGCGGCGCGATCCTACGCTCGAGACCATCTCGGCTGGGGGAGTTTCACCCACACCGTCGCGGAGTTGTACGAGGAGGTGCACCGCCGTGCCGCCATCGCCCGATAGTGACTCGCACTCGGGCGCGGGAAGCACGGTTTCAGTCGTCATTCCAGCCCGCAACGAGGTCCGATCTATCGGAAGCCTGATTGCCGCGCTACGATCGCAGCAACCCGCAGAAATCAACCTCGACATTGTTCTGGTAGACGACGGCTCCACCGACGACACCGTGGCCGTCGCTCGCGCCGAGGGGGCTCGGGTCTTGGAGCTGGGTGCCTCCGGCGGCGGGAACCCGGCGGTGGCCCGCAATCGAGGCGCGCGCACCGCGCTCGGCGACCCCATCGTCTTCCTCGATGCCGATTGCAGCCCGGCGCCGGGCTGGCTCGACCGCTTGCTGGCGGTGCACCAGACCGGCGTCGCCGTGGTCGGAGGGTCACTCGATCTGCCGCCGGGACTGCCGGCGATGGCTCGCTGCGACTACTACTGCGGCTGGTACCACGTGCACTCCCGTCGGCGGGGCGGCGAGGTCCCCAACCACCCGCCCGGGAATCTCAGCGTTCGCCGGGAGGCTTTCGCCCGCACCCGTGGGTTCACCGAGGAGCAGCCGGTGGCCTATGCCCACGAAGAGCTGGCCTGGCAGGCGGAGGTCCGGGCGGCCGGCGGCCGAATCGTATTCGAGCCGCGCGCCATCGCGTACCACAACAATCGTCCCGGACTCAAGAACCTTCTCCGACGCAACTATCGCTGGGGATTCAGTGCAATCGAGAGCAAGGCCACCAGTCGCGCCGCCCGCTTCGCCTGGGTCTATCGCTATCCCAGCCTCCTGGTGCTGACCAGCGTGCCCCTGGCAATTGCCAGCGCGGGGTACATCATCGCCTGCTGGGTGCGGGTGGGTAAGCTGGAACCGGTCCTCATGGCTCCGCTGGTATTGGCCGCTCGGCTGGCCTACTCCGCCGGTTTGGTGGCGGGAGGCTTCCGCTGGATGCGCTACGGCGAGGCGGCCGCGCAGGTGCGGCCGCGGTGGGAATGACCGGCCTCACGGCGGCGGTCTGCACTCATGACCGTCCTCGGCAGTTGGCGCGCGCCTTGGCGTCCGTGATGGATCAGTCTCCCCGACCGGCTGAGGTCCTGGTGGTGGACAATGCCTCCTCGGACGACACTACTCGCCGGCTGATCGATGGCCGGTTCTCCAGCGTCCGCTATTTGCGCGAGCCGATTCCTGGGCTCGATTTCGCCCGAAACCTGGCCCTCGCGAGCGCGACGCAGGACGTGGTGGCCTTTCTCGACGACGATGCGGTGGCCGCGCCAGGCTGGGTCGAGGCCATGACCCGAACTTTTGAGTCCGATCCCCGGGTGGGGATCTGCACTGGTCGAGTGGAGGCGCTCAAGCTCGAAACTCCCGGCGAGCGGCTGTTCGAGGCCAACGGCGGGTTCTCTCGGGGCACCCAGCGGATCGAGTTGCCCGCCGACGCCGGCCGGCCGTTGCATGGCCACTCCGCGCCGCTGATTGCCTGGGCGATCAGCGTGGGATCGGGATGCAACTACGGGGTTCGTCGCGCCCCAGCCCTCGCACTGGGTGGATTCGACGAGGCTCTGGATCTTGGCGCCGCCCTCCCCGGCGGGGGCGACCATGATCTCCTGTGGCGGATGCTGCGGGCCGGCCACACGGTGGTCTATGAGCCCTGCGCGCTCGCATGGCACGAGCACCGGGAAGGCGTCGAAGCGGCCCAGACCCAGATCGTTGGGCACCAGCGGGCGCTGGTGGCCTTCTTGGGAAAGCATCTGGTGCAGGCGACGAACGGTGCCCGTGCGCCGCTAGCCGGATACCTGGCCTGGCGGCTAGTCAAGCCGGGCATGCGGTTGGTCCGCCGAGCGCTGGGCCGGGATCCTCTGCCCGCGCCGCTCTTGCTACGAATGTGGTGGAATTGTTGGGCCGGATTGGTGGCCTATCCCCGGGCGAAAAAGCTGGCGCGGTCCCGGCGCCAGGAGCACCGGTTGTGACCGCCGCGACCGGCGTAGCCTCGCAGGCTCGGCCGTCACGGCTGGTTCAAGTCTGGCGCTACCGAGAGCTCCTGCGCGGGCTGGTCGTCCGCAATCTCAAGGTCAAGTACCAGCGATCCCTTCTGGGGTTCGTCTGGACCCTGATCAACCCGCTGCTTACGGTCTCCATCCTCGTGGTGGTCTTCAGCCACGTGGTGCGGATCGCGGTTCCGGACTACTGGGCGTTTCTGCTCAGCGGCTACTTCGTGTGGAATTTCATGCTGCAGACCCTCAATACCGGCACCTACATCTTTGCCGAGCACTCCCGGCTGACTCGCAGTGTCGCGTTTCCCAGTGAAATCCTGGTGTTCGGGGCGGCCGTATCGCGCCTGCTGGAGTTCATCGCCGAGATGGCGCTGATCGTGATCGCACTGGTGCTCTTTCACCATCACTTTGTGCCCGCCAGCCTGGCCCTGCTTCCGCTGCTGATCCTGATCCAGTTGCTGATCGCGATCGGGCTGGCGCTGCCCATCGCGACGCTCTCGGTCTTCTATTACGACGTCTACCACGCGCTCCCAATCGCTCTCACGACTCTGTTTTATCTCTCGCCGGTCTTTTACCCGGCGCAGATGGTTCCCGATGTTGCCCGGCCGTATTACTTCCTGAATCCCATCGCCGGCTTGCTCACGCTGTATCACGATGTGGTCTACGCCGGCCAGATGCCCTCGCTTCACCTGATCGTGGGGATGCTGGCGGCGGCGGTCGGGATCTATGCCCTCGGCTATGCCATCTTCAACCGCTACGCGGCCGTCTTCCCTGAGATCGTCTGATCAGGGAACGGCTCCGGCCGTCGAGCTTCGGCAGGTCTCGAAGCGATTCTACTTTTACGAGCACCGCACCAGCTCCCTGCGGGAGTGGTTCATTCGGCGCGTGCTTCACCGCCCGCTCCACATCCGAAGAGCGGAGTTCAGCCTTCAGGACGTGGATCTTCGGGTGCACCCGGGGGAAGCCGTGGCGTTGCTCGGCGCCAATGGGTCGGGCAAGAGCACGGTTCTCCGCCTCATCGCGGGCATTTACCAACCCTCGAGCGGGAGCATTGAACATCACGGCCGGATCGGCGCGGTGATCGAGCTCGGCGCGGGCTTTCATCCCGAGCTCACCGGGTCGGAGAACATCGCTCTCTACGCCGCGGTACTCGGGCTAAACCGGCGAGAGCTGGCCGAGCGCTACGACGAGATCGTCGAGTTCGCCGCCCTGCAGGATTTCCTCGACACGCCCCTCAAGTATTTCTCCTCGGGGATGGAAGCCCGGCTGGCATTCTCGGTCGCGGTTTGTCTCGAGCCGGCGATCCTTCTGCTGGACGAGGTGCTGGCAGTGGGCGATACGGAGTTCCGCGCCCGCTGCCTGGACCGGCTGCGCACCTATCACGCGAGGGGTGGGACGCTCCTTCTGGTATCGCATGAGCTCGACCAACTGCGCGAGCTGTGCACTCGGGGGATATGGCTACGGGAGGGCCGGGTGGTCATGGACGGGCAGCTCGAACGGGTGCTCGCCGCCTATCGGGCCGACCACCATTCCAAGGGGGACGCGTGAGCCACCAGCCGCTGGTATCGGTTGTCATGCCGTGCCTCGATGAGGAAGAGGCAATCGGGCCGTGCATCGAGAAGATCCGCCGAACCTTCGACGAGGCGGGGATCGACGGCGAGATCGTGGTGTGCGACAACGGATCGACCGACGCCTCGGTTGCCATCGCCGAGCGCCTGGGCGCGCGCGTCGTGCATCAACCGCTCCGCGGCTATGGCAACGCTTATCTCAAGGGCTTCGAGCACGCGCGCGGGCGGTACCTAGTCATGGGCGATGCCGATGACACCTATGACTTCACGCTGATCCCGCTGTTCCTCGACGCGCTGCAGCGGGATGGCGTCCAGTTCGTGACCGGCAGCCGCTACCTTGGCGGCGGCGACGAGCACATTACGCTGCTGCACCGCTACTTCGGCAACCCGGCCCTCACCCGGATTCTGAACTTCCTGTTCGGGACGCGCTACACCGACGTCTACTGCGGCTTCCGCGCGTTCCCGCGCGAGGCCTACGACCGGATCCGGCCGGTGAGTCCGGGGATGGAGTTCAATCTGGAGCTCGCCATCAATGCCGGGCTCGCCGGTCTCAAGACCCACGAGATCCCAATCGTGCTGGCCCCACGCAAGGGGGAATCGAAGCTGCGGACGTTCCGGGACGGCTGGCGCAGCCTGCGGATGATGCTGCTCTACTCCCCCAACAAGCTCTTCCTCTGGCCGGGCGGCGCGCTGCTCGCGCTCGGGCTCGCGATCCACCTGGCGGTGCTGCTCGGTGTGGTGCGCTTCGGCGGGCGGCCCGCAAGCGGAGTCACGGCCGTGTTCGCGACGATCTTCAGCGTAGTGGGGTTCGAGATCCTGAGCCTCGGTCTCCATACCAAGACGTACTCGTGGACCCGCCGGTTCGACCGGGACAACAGCGTACTGGCGGCGTTCTATCGCCGCTTCAAGCTGGAAACTGGGCTGCTACTGGGTGCGGGGCTGATTGCGGGCGGCACCGCTATCCTGATCGCGATCGTGGCGGAGTGGATGCACTCCAACCTGCTGCCATTACCCCATCCGGAGTGGGTCTCGTTCGCCGCGACGCTGGTGATCATCGGCTTCAGCACCCTGTTCTCGTCACTCTTCATCTCCGCGATGTCCATGAGCCGGACGGAGACTCCGGGGTGATGCTCCCGGAGCCGACCTGGGACCGAGCCGACCGGCGCATTCTCTTAGTTCTGATGCTGCTGGCGGCGGGGCTCTGGCTGCCGCGGCTACGAGGGCCGCTCGACCTGCGCTACGACGCCGGGGTGTACTACATCTTGGGCACCTCGCTGGCAGAGGGCCGTGGCTATCGACTGCTCAACGAGCCGGGAGCGATTCAGGCCATCCAGTACCCGCCGCTGCTCGCCGGCGTCGCCGCCGCGGCCGAGCGGCTGCTGGGCACGGATGACCCGGCGATCGTGGGCCACTGGCTCCGGCTCGGCGCGGCGCTGCTCTACGCGTGCTATGCAGCGGCGGTGTACCGGTTGAGCCGGCGCTTCTTGCGGCCCCGGTACGCGGCGCCGGTCACGGTGCTCACCGTCATCCACAGCCACACGATCTTTCTCTCGGACTTCTTCGCCGCCGACGTTCCCTACGCGCTCGTAACCACGCTCTTCTTCATCACCGGAGGGGCCACGGCCGGCGTGCTCGCTGTGGCCGCCTACGGGCTCCGCTCGGCCGGGATTGCGCTGCTGGGCGCATGGGTGGCGGAGGCCCTGATCCGACGGCAGCCTCGTCGGGCGGTGGTCCGGGGTGCCGCCGCAGCCGGGGCCGTGCTGGCATGGATGGCCTACACGGGAACGGTCAAAGCAGGTCCGACGTACACCCATCCAGCCTACGCCTACCAGCGTGCCGGGTACCAGTTCTACAATGTGGATTATGCCGAGAACATGGCCTACGTGGACCCGTTCCGTCCCGAGCTCGGGCGGGTCACGCGGACCCAGGCGTTGGGTCGACTGATCACGAACCTGACCGGCATGCCGATGACGATCGGCGAGGGGGTGAGCGTCCACCGTGGGTGGTGGCATGGTGAGGTGGAGAAGCTCAACGCGCGACTCGGTGGGAGGGAAGTCCCGCTGTGGCTGTCCGACGGCCTGATCGTGCTTCTGGCGCTGCCGGTCGTCGCCGGCCTGGTCCTGCTGGCTCGGCAGGGCGAGCTCATGCTGGCGCTGTACGTCGCGGCCTCGCTGTTCATCATCGCGACCACACCCTGGCCAGTACAGTTCGTCCGCTACGTCGTGCCTCTCACGCCGTTCCTGACGCTGGGGCTCGTGGTGGCGCTCGAGGCTTCAGCCCGCAAGGCCGCGATGAAACGCGGGCTGCGCTGGCGCGCGCTCCACGCCACGCTGGTGGGCGTAGTCGGGCTCATCGCCGTCCAGCAGGTGGCCACGCTCTACCGCTCGATCAGCAAGTATCCTAGCCCCGCGGTCTTCTTCGACCGCGCCGGCACCCGGCACGACTACAGGCTTTTTTTCTACGACCGCCACTGGCAGCTGCACGACGACGGGCTGGACTGGCTGGCGCGCCAAGCGCGACCGGGTGAGATCGTGGCCACCTCGTCGCCGCACTGGGCGTATCTCCGCACCGGACTGCAGGCGGTCATGCCTCCGTACGAAGCCGACCCGGCGCGTGCGGAGAGGCTACTGGAGCAGGTGCCGGTCACCTATCTCATCGTGGATCAGCTGAGCTTTCTGGACGTGGGACGCCGCTACA
Source organism: Gemmatimonadales bacterium (assembly GCA_044867445.1). GTDB lineage: Bacteria > Gemmatimonadota > Gemmatimonadetes > Gemmatimonadales > GWC2-71-9 > CAVVWJ01. Next base: position 9,753 of record JBIOUY010000082.1, on the reverse strand, counting down.
CGATCCCGGTGGTCGAATCGGCACCTGACCGCTGGCGGCTGATCTATGCCGTGAACGACAGCGGGCCGCGAATCTACCGGCGGGTGACGGGGAGTCTGGCGGCCAGCTCGAAGTAGACCAGCGTCGCGTTCTGGTGCTGCTCGGCGCGGAGCACGGTGGCATGGGTGCGGAGCCAGGTCTCTTCGGGGGCGGGCTCACCCACCTCGTGCAGGCGCACGAAGGCGACCCGGCTCCGGCCGTCGAGCAGCGCCAGCAGGTCGTCCGGCACGCGGTGGCGGCCGAGCTGGCCCACCCAGGCGGCCATCGGCACGTCCGCAGGCAGTGAGCGTGCGATGCCGAGCACGCCCGAGGGGATCGAGTGGACCAGCACCAGGTCGTTCGGCCGCACCCAGGCGCCGACCCGTTCAGCCACCTCCCGGTACGGCTCGCCGGCGCGCGATCGGTGCCGCACGAGATCGCGGAGGCCGGGGAGCCAGGTGAGGATCAGGAGCGCGGTCGCGAGCAACGCTCGCCGCGGCGCCAACCTGGTCAGCGCTAGGGCGACGAGCAGCATCGCCGCGGGCACTCCAGCGAGCGCATAGCGGCTGATCTGCGACGCCGCGGTGCCCCGCAGCAGGTCGAAGACGACAGGACCGGCGCAGGCCGCGACGACCCAGAGCCAGAGCAGGTCACGCCCGTTGCCGAACAGCGCCGCACGCCCGCCGCGGAGCAGCAGCAGTCCGGCCGCGAGCACGAGGAGCGCGCCGGCCCGGTCGGCGAGCACGTGGCCACCCCATACTCCGCGCCCCGACACCAGGCTCCAGCCGAGCACCAGAGGGGCGGCCAACAGTTTGGGGACGCTGGGCAAGCCCGTGAGCCACTGTCCGGTGACACGCCACCGCGCCAGGCTCTCGGGTACCAGGCGGTACCACGGCGCGACGAGCAGGAGCGTGGTGAGGACGGTCACGGCGAGCTGGCCGCGGGGGCAGCGGCCGCGACGGAGCGCGAGCCAGAGTATGCACGCCGCCCACACGAAGGCATAGAAGTAGTGGGTAAGCAGTCCGGCGGCGCTCGTCAGGGTCCAGGCGGCAAGAGTGGCAGGACGGCCCTCGTCGTGGAGCCGGAACGTGAGCCAGGCGGTCAGCGCTGCCTCGAACCAGAGGAGCGCGTACATCCGGCCCTCGATCGAGTAGTACAGGCTCACCGGCGCGAGTGCGAAGAGGAGCGCGGCGCTGACGGCGGCGTGCGGCGGGCCAACCCGCCGGCCGAGCAGCCAGATCAGCGGCAGCGTTGCGAGTGCCCAGACGACCGAGAACGCATGGACCGAGAAATCGCTGGTGCCTCCGACCAGCGTCCATCCGGCTAGCAGCAGGTAATACAGCGGCGGGCTGGTATCGGACAGCAGGACGGCCCGAAGCACACGCTGGGGACCTGCCGGAGGCGACTCGTGCGCCAGATATTGCCGAAACGCCACCGCCGGCTCGGCCCCGGCTGGCTCAACGAAATCACCCAGCGCGGGCACCGCGACCTTGGCCGGGTGCTCGAGACTGTGCCCCGTGGCCACGGCCAGCGAGAACAGCTCGTCGGCCCAAAGCTCCTGGTGAGCGGACAGACCGATCCGGAGCAGCAACGCGATGCCAATGACTATCAGCAAGGACTTCACAAAAGCCTCTTCCGGATGGCTGCGGAGCGCCGTGCAAGATAACGTCGCCCCGCGGGCGTGGTGGCATCCGCGCGGGGATTGGGTCTGCCTAGGGGCGGTGCTCCTGCTCTGGCTTGCCGTGTGGATCCCGCGGCTGCACGGACCGATCGACCTCCGCTGGGACGCCAGCACGTACTACGTGCTCGGCACCTCGCTCACCCAGGGGAAGGGCTACCGCATGCTCAACGAGCCCGGCGAGATCGAGGCGGTGCAGTACCCGCCGCTGCTGCCGGCCGTCGTCGCGGCCCACCAGCGCGCGCTCGGCACGACGGACTACCAGCTCGTCGGTGCCCGGCTCCGGATCACCTATTTCCTGCTCTCCGGCCTCTATCTGCTGGCGGCATACCTGGTCGTGCGCTCCCTACTCCCGCCCCCTCTTGCGCTGGTGGCAGTGGCAGGCACCGGGCTCTCCTTCTACAGCTATCTCCATCCCTCCGATACGCTCTACGCCGAGGTGCCGTTCGCGCTGCTGGCTATGCTCTTCCTGATGTGTCTGCGCCATGGAGGGCGCGCCGGGTACCTCGCGGCCGGGATCATCGCGGTGGCGGCCTATCTGCTCCGGACTGCGGGCATCGTGCTGCTCGCCATGTGGGTGGTGGAGGCGCTCGTGCGCCGGCGCTACCGTCAGGCGCCGCTCCGGGCCGTCGCCGCGCTGCTTCCTGTCCTGGCCTGGCAGGCGCACGTCACTCGCGTCACCCACTCCGCGGACTACCGCACGCCGATCTACCCGTACCAGCGCGCACCCTACTACTACGCCAACGTCACCTATGGCGAGAACAGCTGGTTGGTGAGCCCGTTCCGGCCAGAGCTCGGACGCACCACTCCGCGCGGCCTTGCCGCCCGGGTCGGCCACAATCTCCTGGCGCTGCCGAGCAGCATCGGGGAGAGCGCGTGGATCGCCCAGGGGAGCGCGCCGTATTTCCTAGACAAGGTGCGGCGTGGCGCGGGAATCCCCCTGCCTGATATGTCGCAGCAGGCGGTGACCTTGATCGCGCGCGCGACCCTCGCCGTGCTCGGACTCGCGGTGCTCGCCGGTCTCCTGCTGCTCTGGCGCAGCGGAGAATGGCTCCTGCCGCTGTACGCCGCAGGGACGCTGGGAATGATCTGTCTCACCCCCTGGCCGGATCAGTTCTGGCGCTATCTCGCGCCCCTCACTCCGCTGTCCTACCTCTGCCTCATTGTCGCGCTGGGTGCTGCCGGGCGTGCGCTCGCCCGGCTGGGCGAGTGGGGACGATGGACCGGCGCCTTCCTCGCAACCGGGCCGATCGCCGGGATCCTGCTAGTGCAGGTGGTGATCGCGGCGGGCTTCCTGCGTGGGCTCCTGCCGGTGAGCTACTACCGCGAGGACGGCACTGAGCTACCCGGCCGGCTGCTCACCTACGAACCGGTGTGGCATGCGCTCGATCCGGCCTTCGAGTACCTGCGCCGCCACGCGGAGCCGGACGCGGTGATCGCGACGTCAGTGCCGCACCTGGCCTACCTGCGGAGCGGCCGCCGCGCCGTGCTCCCGCCGATGGTGACCGACCCCGACACCGCGGCGCGATACCTGGACGCAGTGCCGGCAAGCTACCTCGTGATCGACGAGCTTGGACGGCCTGGCATCACCGAACGCTATAGTGCGCCCGTTATCGACACTCACCCCGCCGACTGGCGGCTGGTGTACACCACTCCTGGCACGGGAGTCCGGGTCTATGCCCGAGTCCGCTGAATGAGCCGAAGCCGCACCCCGACCGGCGCCGTCATCGCGTGGGCCACCTGGGCCGCTATGCTGGCGGCCGCCCTCCTGTTCGTGTCGCGCTTCGGCAGCAACGTACCCTCCTGGGACGACTGGGACATGATTCCCGTGCTGACGCATCACCAGCCGGTCACCTGGGACTGGCTCTGGTCCCAGCACAACGAGCATCGTGTGCCCCTGCCGAGGCTGGTGTTCCTGGGTCTCGATCGCATCCTCGGCGTGGACATGCGCGTCACCATGTACTTCGACGTGCTCCTGATGGCGATGGTAGCGGCAGCCATGATGACGACTGCCGCACGACTCAGGGGGCGCGCAAGCGCGGTGGACGCCTTCTTCCCGATGGCCCTGCTCAGCCTGGGTCAGGCCGCGAACCTGCTCTGGGGTTGGCAGCTGCAGTTCTTCGCTTCGGTAGTAATCGCCTGCGTGGCGCTGCTCGCCATCGTGCGCGTGGGGGCCACGATGTCACCAACCCGGGCCGGCCTGGTGGTCGGGCTCTGTGCCCTCCTGCTGCCGCTCTGCGGAGCCAACGGGCTCGCCATGGTGCCGGCGCTGGCCGCGTGGCCGCTGGCGCTCGCCATCCTGCCTGAGAGCTGGACCGGCGCCAAGCTCGCGCGCGGCAACCGAGTGCTGCTCGCGGTCGGACTCCTGGCGCTCGCCCTCACCGCGATCTATCTCGTTCACTGGCACCGGGTGCCATATCACCCCAAGAGCCAGAGCGTGCTCCAGACCCTGAGGACATCCCTCAAGGCTCTGACGATCGGACTCGGCCCTGCGACTCGCGACATCTGGCCTCTCTCCGGGCTGCTCGCTCTCGTAGCGATTGGCGCCTCGGCGCTGCTGCTGATCCACGTCGGGCGCGAGCGGGTGGCCGAGCGCGCCCGCGCAGGCGGCTTGCTGCTCTTCCTCCTCGCACTGAGCTCGCTCGGGCTCGCGCTGGGCATGGGCCGCAATGGCTTCGAGACCCGCTACGTCACGTTGACCTTGCCGGCATGGTGCGGCGTGGCTTTCATCTGGCTGCTGTACGGCAAGCCTGCGCGGGCGGGCGTTCCCGCAGCGCTCGCCGGTGCGGCGCTGATCGCACTGGCGGGCAACACCGGCTTCGGGCTGAAGTACGCCCGCGAGCTGCGCGGGCAGCTCGGTGGCTTCGAGCGCGACCTGGCCGCGGGCGTCCCGATGCACGATCTCCTGCACCGCTACGGGGGCTGGCTGCATCCCCACCAGGACGTCCCGGCCCACTATCTCCCCATGATGCGTCAGGCGGGCGTCGCCGGGTACGCCGGCCTGCGCGAGGACCCCTCCATCCGGGCCGTCCCACTCGATCTCCGCCCGACCGCGACCGCCGAGCTCGTGTGGGGGCGCGATAGCACTGCCCGGGTGCAGGGCTCCGACCCGAGATTGGTGTTCGACCTTCCCCGCGAGCGATTCGTGACCGGTCTCCGCCTCAGGTACCGCTACCGGAGCGACGACGGTAACCTGCCCTACATCGCCATCCAGTGGAAGCGCGATGCCCAGCGCGAGTTCGATCACGAGCGCTACTACAAGTACTCGCCCACCGGTGACCATGCGAACTGGAAGCGGGGGACCTGGGATACCATCCACGACAGCGCGACGACGATGACAGTCTGGATCTGCGACACCGTGCACCAGATCGCCATTACGCCGGATTTCCGCCCGGCGGTGTTCCGGATCGACGAGCTGTCGTTGCTGGAGCCGGGACCGTGAACCGGGGGCGCGTTGTCGTCCTCGGCGGCGGACTCTCGGGCGTCGCGGCGGCGTACGCGCTCGCGCGCGCCGGACTCACCGACATCACCGTGCTCGAGAGCGGCGGAAGTCTCGGGGGGTTGGCTGGCAGCTTTGAGCGGGAGGGCCGTTTCTATCCGCTTGGCTACCACCACATCCTTCACCGTGACCGGGTCCTGCTCTTCTTTCTCGATCTGATCGGTGCCTTGCCCAATGTGCGATGGCGCCGGATCCGGATGTACTTCCATCTTCACGGGCAATGGTTTGACCTGGCTCGGCCGGGAGACTTCCTCCGTTTCCCGATGAGCCTGGCGGACAAGGCGCGCTTCGCCCGCCTCATGCTGCGGGCCTTCGGGAAACAACGCTGGACCGACTGGGAGGACCGCAGCGCCGCCGAGCTGGTGGATCGGTGGGGAGGGCCCGGTGTGCGGGAGGCGATCTTCGAGCGGCTCACCCGGCTCAAGTTCGGGCTGCCGTGCGATGAGGTGAGTGGTGCCTGGTTGGGGGCGAGACTCTATTTCCGCGAGGGCTCGGCCCCGCTGGGATACATCCCCAACGCTAACTGGACCAAGGTCCTGTGCGACGGGGTGACCCGGCTGTTGGAGGAATCCGGGGTGAACATTCGCCTGCACTCCAGGGTCACGCGGATTCACACCGAAGGCGACCGTGTCTGCAGCGTGGAGCTGGCCAGCGGCGAGCAGATCGGTGGAGAGCTCTTCGTCAGCAGCATTCCCACGGAAGTCTATCTGCGCCTGCTCCCCTACGACCACACCGCCCACTTGGGAAGCATCCGCTATTCGGCCCTCATCTCGGTAGTCTGCGCCACCCGTCAGCCGGTCCGCTCCGAGGCCTACTGGATCAACCTGGCCTCGTTGGACCGGGCGGCTTGTGGCATTTTCCTCCTCAGCTCGCTCAATCCCACGATCGGACAGCCGGGCGACACCTGCGTCAACTTCGTGAGCCATCTCCAGAGCCGCGACCGGCCCTTCTTCCAGGAGCCCGATGAGAAGCTCCTAGCACGGTATTTGGACGACTTTCGCTCGGTCTTCGATTTCGAGCTGAAGCCGTTCTGGACCCATATCACGCGCGTGCCGATGTACTCTCCGGTCTTCGTTCGCAGCTTTCACAACCCTCCAATCCGGAGCGAATCGTGGCGCAACCTGTACTTTGCGGGCAACTATCGCACCTTCCCGACGGTGGCTTCCACCGGCACCGCGCTGGGCTCGGGACTGGAGACCGGCGGTGCGATCCTGAAGGATCTCGGCACGGCCAGCGACTTACCGAAGCGGGCGATGGCCTTTTCCCTGAGATTGATGCCCCGTGGCTGAGCGCGAAGCCATGAGTGCCGTTCCGGCGTCGGTGCCGCTGATGCGGTTGAGGGGGAGCGCTCTGGTCCGCGCGCTCCGACCTCACCAGTGGGTGAAGAATCTGTTGCTGTTCGTGCCGGTAGTGCTGGATCATCGAGTGGTCGATCCCGTAGCGGTCTCGCGGGCTGCGACGGGGTTCGCCGCGTTCTGTTTGGCCGCCTCCGGAGCCTACGTCCTCAACGACATTCTCGACGTCGAGGCCGACCGCTGGCACCCGACCAAGCGACACCGCCCTTTCGCATCGGGAGCACTGCGCCCAGCCGTGGGACTCGCTCTAGTACCGGTCCTGTTCGTCGGCGCGCTGGCACTCGGGCTTCTGACTCCAAGCCGCCATTTCCTGGCGCTGGTGGTACTCTACGTCCTGACCACGACGACGTACTCCGCTTATTTCAAGCGGATCGCGGTACTGGATGTGCTGCTGCTGGCGGGACTTTACAGCCTGCGCGTGCTCGCCGGCATTGCAGCCACCGGGGTGCGGTTTTCGACCTGGCTGCTGGCGTTCTCGATGTTCCTCTTTCTCAGTCTCGCGTTTCTCAAGCGCTATGCCGAGCTGACTGGCATGAGCGATGACGTGGATGAGACCGCACGTCGGAGGGGATACCTCCGCAAGGATCGCGAGTGGTTGGGCTCGATGGGTGGCGCGAGCGGCTACCTCTCGGTGCTGGTGCTCGCGCTCTACATCAACAGTGATCAGGTCATCCAGCTCTATCATCGGCCGCTGGCGCTCTGGTTGGTCTGCCCCCTCCTGCTCTTCTGGATCGGACGCATGTGGCTCATGGCCTATCGCGGTCAGATCCATGAAGACCCCATCGTGGCCACGGTGCGAGACCCGGTGAGCTATCTGGTGGGAACGCTGGTCGGCGTGATCGTGATCGCCGCCACCCTCTAGCCGTGCGTCAGTTCTGCTCCTGGGGCCGTTACCCTCGGGCGAGGCATACCAGAATCCTCCCGGTGGTCTGGCGTTCGGAGCCGCCGCGCTTGGACTCTGTGCCAGAGGCCGTTCTACCCTACGCCTACGGACGGAGCTACGGAGACAGCTGCCTCAATGACGGCGGTGCCCTGCTCGATGTGTCGGGCCTTGATCGGCTGATCGCGTTCGACGAGGGTGCTGGTCTGCTCCGTTGCGAAGCGGGCGTCACCCTCGCGGCTATCATCGATATCGTCGCCCCGCGAGGGTGGTTCCTGCCGGTCCTGCCTGGTACCCGTTGGGTTTCGGTTGGCGGCGCGATCGCGAACGATATTCATGGCAAGAATCATCACCGGGCGGGGACGTTCGGGTGCCATCTCAGCCAGTTCGAGCTGCTGCGATCGAATGGCGAGCGAGTGATCTGCTCGCCCGATCGGAATCCCGAACTGTTTCGGGCCACCATTGGCGGGTTGGGCCTGACCGGCCTCATCCTGTGGGCCGAGATCCGCCTCAAACGTGTTCCCGGCCCGGGCATTGCGCTGGAACGGATCCGGTTCGGATCTCTGGACGAGTTCTTCGATCTCTCAGCCTCGGACCAGGAGCACGAGTACACGGTTGCTTGGGTGGACTGCCTCGCGCGCGGCCGGCGGCTGGGACGAGGCATCTTCATGCGGGGTGATCACGTGGCGCTCCAGAGAAACACCCCGGCGCCATTGCAGCCAGCTCGCTGGCGGATTCCATTGGACGCGCCGGCTGGGACCCTCAACCGGCTGAGTATCAGGGCCTTCAACGAGCTGTACTACCGGCGTCAGCTGCGCTGGCGGATCAGAACCACGGTTTCCTACGTTCCCTTCTTCTTCCCCCTCGACGGTGTAGCCGACTGGACCCGCCTGTACGGTTCTCGGGGCTTGCTCCAATACCAGTGCGTAGTGCCAGAGAACTCGAACGGCGGGGCGATTCGCGCGGTGATGCAGCGGGTGGCCGGCTCGAGCGAGACGCCCACGTTGGCGGTGCTCAAGCGCTTCGGCTCGGTACCGTCGCCTGGGGTCCTGTCGTTTCCGCGGCCCGGCGTCACGCTCGCCGTGGACTTTCGGTTCCGCGGCGTCAGCACGCTGAAACTGTTGGAGGAACTGGATCAGGTGGTGCGTGATGCCGGTGGCGCAGTGTATCCGGCCAAGGATGCGCGCATGAGTCCGGAAAGCTTTCGAGCGTTCTTCCCTCATTGGCAACGCTTCGCTCGATCGATAGACCCCAAGTTCTCCTCCTCCTTCTGGCGCCGTGTCCAGCCCGACTGACCGAAGTGGCTCCCGCCGGATTCTCATCGTGGGCGCCACCTCTGCCATGGCGGCCGCGACGGCTCGCCTCTATGCCGCCGAGGGGGCCAGACTCTATCTCATTGCTCGCAACCCGGAGAAGCTCACTGCTACGGCAGATGACCTTCGGGTACGAGGTGCAGCTCAGGTGGAGACTGCGGTGCTGGATCTGCTCGACACGGCGCGGCATGCTGCGGTCATCGAGGACGCCTTTCTGAAGCTGGGAGAGCTGGACGTTGCGCTGCTCGCGCACGGCGTTCTCCCGGACCAAGCCCGCTGCGAGGCGGATGTGAAGACGACCCTCAACACGCTGGAGGTAAACTTCAGCTCGATGGTGGCCATACTAACCCTGCTCGCCAACCGGTTTGAGGGTCAGCGCCGTGGGTGCATTGCGGTGCTCAGCTCGGTGGCCGGCGATCGCGGCCGGCAAAGCAATTACGTCTACGGGGCCACCAAAGGCGGCCTCAACGTCTTTCTGCAGGGAATGCGCAACCGGCTATTCCGGTCGGGGGTCGCCGTCGTGACCCTGAAGCCGGGCTTCGTGGACACGCCGATGACGGCAGGCGTCCCCAAGAACGCCCTGTTCGCCAGCCCCGCAACCGCTGGGCGGGCTATTCATCGGGCGATTGAGGCCGGTCGAGACGTGGCCTACATTCCGGCGTTCTGGCGGCTCATCCTTCTCGTGGTCAAGAGCATACCCGAATCCATCTTCAAGCGGCTCCGGTTCTAGGGATCCTCATGCGTCTCATCCTCCTCGTCTCGTGGCTCGGCGTGGCCGGGACCGCGATCAGCGCGGCTGCGCTGCAGTCCGGCGCCGCGCCATCAGCCGCCTCGCGCGTGGCTCGCGTGGTTGATCCCAAGGTACTTCGCGCTCATCTCGAGTTCCTGGCCGACGACGCTTTGGAAGGGCGCAAGCCCGGTACGCGCGGCGGGGTCACGGCGGCGAAGTACATCGCGGCTCAGTTCGAGCGTCTCGGGCTCGAGCCGGCAGGCGACAGTGGGACCTATTT
>JBIOUY010000081.1:0-12706 GCA_044867445.1 Gemmatimonadales bacterium | reverse complement strand
GCCCAATAAGATACCGCCGCTTGAACGCGACCTTTTCTCCCGAGACCGCCCGGGCCTGGGTAGACATCGACTTGGGCGCATTGATCGCCAATGCGCGCACGGTGAGCAAGATCGCGGGCAGCCGGCTGCTACCCATGGTCAAAGCTAACGGCTACGGTCTGGGCGGGGTCGAAGTCGCCCAAGCATTGGAGCCTCTCGATCCGTGGGGGTTCGGGGTCGCCACGATAGAAGAAGGTGTGGCTCTTCGAGCGGCCGGTATTGACCGCCCCATCCTGGTGGTGAGTCCGCTCCTTCCCGACGCCATCGAGCAGTACCTCGCGCACGATCTGCGTCCCTCCGTGGGCGACCCCGTGGCGCTCAGCGCGTGGTGCGGGCGAACTTCGCGTCCGTTCCATCTGGAGATCGACACCGGGATGAGCCGGGCCGGCATCTGCTGGAACGATCGGGCGGCCCTCACCTCGATTGCGGCGACGCTCGCTGGTGCAGCCGGCTGGGAAGGCGTATTCACTCACTTTCACTCGGCCGAGCTCGATCCTGATTCGGTAGAGCTGCAGTGGGATCGGTTCCAGGGTGTGCTCACGGCGCTGCCCCGGCGTCCGGCATTGATCCATGCGGCCAATAGCGCGGCAGCACTCAAGGGGCACCGCCATGCCGGCGATCTGGTCCGGCCGGGAATCTTTCTCTACGGGGGCTGCGCGGGCGGGCCGGAGCCCCGGCCGGTGGCAGCGCTCCGTGCCCGGGTGCTGGCCGTGCGAACCGTGGCAGAGGGTGAGGCTGTGAGCTACGGAGCTACGTGGCGGGCCGGCAAATCGACGACCGTCGCCACTCTAGGAATCGGATACGCCGACGGATTCTTGCGGGCATCCCGAGAAAGCTCGCTGCCGACTCGACCGCAACGAATGGTGGAGCTATCCCAGCGGGTGGTTCCCGTGGTTGGACGAGTGACAATGGACATGTGCATGTTGGCGGTGCCCGATCGTAGGGTCTCGGTCGGCGAGGTGGCGACGCTCTATGGCGGCCTTGTCTCCCTCGACCAGCAGGCTGAGGCGTCGGGGACGATCTCCTACGAGCTTCTAACAGCCCTGAGCCCGAGGGTGGTGCGCCGCTACCGGAGATCGGAATGAACCCGCATTTCGTGTCGCTGGTCCTGGGGCTGGCGCAGCAGGCGGAGGCAGCGCTCAAGGGACAGCTTCCGCCGGGCGCTGAGAGCGTGGGTGACAACCGGAAGGTTGCCCAGACGCTGATCGACACGCTGGGAATGCTGCTCGATAAGACCGAAGGGCGGCTCGATCCCGAGGAAAAGCAATTGCTCGACCAGACCGTGACCGCGCTCCGCTTCCATTTCGTCCAGACCATGCCCCGCGTCTGATGCGCCGCGCCGCGGTGATTGTCCTCGACGGAGTGGGCATCGGACCGGCTCATGACACCGACGCCTACGGCGACATTGGCAGCGACACCTTGGGAAACGTCGCTCGTGCAGCGGGAGGTCTCAGTCTCTCCAATCTCGCGGCGCTCGGCCTGGGGCGGTGCGCCCCGTTGCCAGGGGTGCCCGCCGTGGAGCGGCCCAGGGCGGCGTACGGGCTCTGCGAGCCGGCGAGCGCGGGCAAGGACAGCACCACCGGTCATTGGGAGATCTGCGGCCTCCTCCTGGAGGTACCGTTCCCGACCTACCCCTCCGGTTTTCCTGCCGAAGTGATCGCCGAATTCGTTCGCCGCACGGGCCGGGAAGTGCTCGGTAACAAGCCCGCCTCAGGCACCAAGGTTCTCGACGAGCTCGGCGAGGAACACCAGCGCACCGGCAAGTGGATCGTGTACACTTCCGCCGACAGCGTCTTTCAAGTCGCGGCGCACGAGAACACGGTGCCGCTCGCTGATCTCTATGCTGCCTGTGCTGCCGCCCGGGACATGCTCCAGGGCCCACATGCGGTCTCCCGGGTGATCGCCCGTCCCTTTGCCGGTGTACCCGGTGCCTGGGTCCGCACGCCGCACCGGAAGGATTTCAGTCTTCCCCCGCCTGGACCGACGCTGCTCGATCGTCTGGCCGAGCACCACATTCCGCGGGTGGGGGTAGGCAAGGTGGACGATCTCTTCGCCGGGCGAGGGATCTCCAGCATTCACACGGCCACCAATGGCGAGGCCTATAGCCTGATCGAGGGCGCACTGCTCTCCATGCGACGCGGTCTGCTCCTGGCCAACGTTATCGAGTTCGATCAGACCTGGGGACACCGCAACGACGTAGGGGGGTTCCTCGGGGGCCTCGAGGCACTGGACCGCTCCATGCCCCGTCTGCTGGCCGGGGTGCGCGAGGAGGATCTCGTTATCTTTACCGCCGATCACGGCAACGACCCGACAACACCGTCGACTGATCACTCGCGCGAGGTAGTCCCGCTGCTCGTCTTTGGACCTCACGTGCGCGCGGTCGATCTGGGTCGGCGGCCCACCTTCGCCGATATCGGCCAGACCGTGGCCGAATTCCTCGGCGTGCCGGCACTGCCGGCCGGCACTTCGTTTCTGCCCGAGGTCTGGAGTGACTGATAAACTGATCGATGCGGCACGTGCCGCCCAGCGACGGGCTTACGCACCGTATTCCAACTTCCACGTCGGTGCCGCCTTGGAAAGCGAGGATGGCACCATCTACACCGGCTGCAATGTCGAGAACGCGTCGTATGGGCTCACCATCTGCGCCGAGCGCGCGGCGATCTGCGCAGCGGTAACGGCCGGGGCCCGGAAGTTTCGCCGGGCGGTTGTGGTCTCCGACGTTGATCCTCCGGCCGCTCCCTGCGGTGCCTGCCGTCAGGTTTTGGCAGAGTTTGGCCGAGAGCTCAGGATCGATGGCGTCGGACCCGCTGGGACAGTCAGCTGGACCATCGCGCAACTGCTTCCCGCCGCCTTCGGCAAAGAGCAGCTCACGTGAGCAGCGGATCGCGCTGGAGGCGCGGGGGACGGCGTGTGGGCAGCGGCGGCCTTTTTCTGCTGGGCATCGCAATCACTGCCTGTCAGGAACGGCTCACCTCCCCGGCGGATTGCCCCGCTCTCTGTCCTGGGGGAGAACAGCCGGTGCTGGACACCGCGCTGCTCGCACTGCCAGGACTCGACAGCAGCTTCACCGGCTACGTTGCCCGCGGGGGTGGGAGAGCGCTCCTAGTATCGAACGGTTTGCCCGCCTCGGAAGATCGAGCGGTCTATCGGTTCGCGTCGCGCTCCGACTCGGTCTCCGTGCGAGACACGGTCCGCGCGTATGCCATCGACTCGGCACAACTCTCCTTCAGCCTGGTGGCTCGAGATACGCTGGTCACCGGCCTCAAGGTCTTCGTCTACCGTCTTCCGCCGACCGTGGACAGCACCGCCACGTTCACGGATGTCACCGCACAGCTGGTTCCCGAGACTCTGATCGACAGTATCGTCGTGCCGGACTCGGTGCACACAGGAGTGATTCAAACGATGCTCCGTGGGACCGATCTGGATCGCGTCGCGATTCCATTGGGCACTGGCGGCGTGCTTGCCGTTGGGCTGGCCGTCGCCGCCAATAGCCCGACTGGGATTCGCGTGGGCTCGACCGCGGGGAGCAACGGCGCCACCTTCGTCACGTTTGTCACCGTCGATGTTCCCGATACTACTGCGACCATCAAGCATCAATCGCTCAGCCGATCGACCTCGCTCAATACCTTCGTGACCCAGTCACCCGTGGTGCCGGATCCCAATCTGCTCACGGTTGGAGGCGAGCCCTCCTCGCGCGCGCTGGTGCGGTTTGCCCTCCCGCCGGTGCTCAAGGACTCCGCCACGCTGGTACGGGCCACCCTCGAGCTCACGCCGGTGACACCCATCCTGGGGCTCCCGACCGATAGTGCCCTGATCGTGAGTCACGCGGTGCTCGCGGATCTCGGTGCCAAGTCACCAGTGAGCACCGATTCGCTGGCAGACACCCTGGCGGTCCCCCAGACGGATACCTTCCGCCTCGACGTGACCCGGCTGGTTCAGACCTGGCAGGGCAGCACCCAACGCCCGTCCGCGGTGTTCCTGTCGCTACAACCGGAGGCAGCATCGTTCAGCCGGGCGGTCTTCTATTCCACCCGGATTTCCGATTCCACGGTCCACCCCCGCTTGCGTGTCACCTACATGCGCACCTTCCCGTTCGAGAACCCCTAGTGCGCAGAGTCCTCCTGTCGTTACTGATCGTTGCCTGGCCGGCGGCCGGTGCGGCCCAGTCTTCTCAACTCGGGGTACGGGGGCTCGGCTATCCGGGGCGATCGCTCTCGGTGCACGCCATGGGGTCGGCCGGCGCGTTCGGGTTGTTCGACGGCGAGTCGAGTCTCAACCCGGCGGCACTGGGCAACGTGACGGCCTTGAATGCCGTGTTCACCGGAGTCCAGGACTTTCGGCACGTGGAAAACCCGGCGGGCACGGCATCGCTTCGGGAACCACGGTTCCCTCAAGTGGGCGTATCCGGACCGATCAAGGCCGCTCCGGTGGTCTTCGGCCTGAGCTTCTCGAACTACACCAGTCGCGACTTCACCCAGTCGGCCATCGACACGCTCGACTTGCGGGGAGAGCTGGTACAGGCGAACGATACGCTCTCGTCGCGTGGAGGGCTGAGCGATTTGCGGATTGCAGGCGCATACCGGTTGCATGACCGGTGGTCGTTTGGCGGGGCGTTCCATGTGCTGACCGGGACCAACCGCCTGGAGTCGCGCCGTTCGTTCGCCGATACCCGATATCTGCCCACCTCGCAGAAGGCGGAGATCTCGTACGCCGGGATTGGCGCCTCGGTTGGAGCGGTGGGGCAGTTTGGCCCGACGTTCGGGATCGCCATGATGGCTCGGTCGGATGGGCACCTGAATCTGGATCGCGACTCTACTCGGGTCGCTCGGGTCGACCTGCCATACACATTGGGGTTCGGTCTTCGGCTTCGTCCCTTTCCCAAGCTCGACCTGGGGAGCCAGGTGGTTTTCCGCACCTGGTCGGGGGCCAACAGCGATCTGCTGGAGCAAGGCGGAACTGGGGCGGACAACACCTTCGAGGTTGCGTTTGGCGGTGAGTTTACCGGCGACCTCAAGCGGCCCTTCCACCGAGTGCTGCGTTTTGGCGCCCGCTACGCCAAGCTGCCGTTTCTCTTGGATCCCGGAGGACAGCCTAGCGAATTCGCACTCTCGGTCGGCACCGGCGTTCGCTTTGCTCAACAGCGCGCCGGGATCGACCTGAGCCTGGAGCAGGCCTGGCGCCACGCCGGCGATGCTCGCGAGCGGGCGTTTCTGGTGGGGATAGGGGTGAGTCTGAGGCCGTAGGAGGGCGCAAAAGACGCAGAGGACGCGAAGGACGCAAAGGACGCAGAGGACGCAGAGGACGAAGTACAAAGGTGTTCCTCATTCCGAGGAGCGCCAGCGACGAGGGACCTGCTCAACCAGTTTCGATACCAGTCGAGTAGGTCCCTCGCTTTGCTCGGGATGAGGATACATTCTCGCGTTGCTGCCCTGTCCGCCCGGTCCGCCCGGTCCGTCCTCTCCGTCCTCTCCGTCCTCTCCGTCCTCTCCGTCCTCTCCGTCCTCTCAATCTGCCGCCTTGTCTTCCGCCCATTCTCCCGCCCATCTTTGCCCCATGCCCAAACGCGTCTACATCGAGACCTACGGCTGCCAGATGAACGTGGCCGATTCCGAGCTCATGTTCGGCGTCCTCGGCCGGATGGGCTACGAGCGGGCGGATGCACCGGACGAGGCCGATGTGATGCTGGTGAACACGTGCGCGGTCCGGGACAACGCGGAACAGCGGGTGATCGGGCGCATGGGCGAGCTGCAGCGGCATAAGCGAGCCGGCGACGTCCTCGGCGTGGTTGGCTGCATGGCGCAGCGGCTGGGGACCGCGCTGTTGCAGCAGGCGCCCCGGGTCGACCTGGTGGTAGGTCCGGACGCCTACCGCAGTCTGCCCCATCTGATTGCCCTCGCGGCGTCGGGGCAGCGTCTCAGCGACACCGAGTTCCGTTCCTGGGAGCACTACGAGGACGTTCCGGCGGTGCGGGAAAAGGGTCCCACCGCTTTCGTGACGGTACAGCGGGGCTGCGATTATCGGTGCACCTTCTGCATCGTTCCGCAAACCCGTGGCCCGGAGCGCAGTCGCCGTCTCGCCGATGTGGTTCGCGAGGTCCAGATGCTCGCGAGTCAGGGCACCTCCGAGGTCACCCTGCTGGGCCAGACGGTCAATAGCTATCACGACGGTGAGCACGATTTCGCCGACCTTCTCCGAGCGGTGGGCGCGGTGGAAGGGATTCGGAGGGTCCGGTTCACCAGCCCCTATCCCACCGATTTCACTCCCCGGGTCATCGAGGCGATGGCCGCGACGCCCTCGGTGTGCGAGCACGTGCATCTGCCGGTGCAGAGCGGCTCCAATGCGGTGCTGCGCCGCATGCTGCGGCGCTACACTCGGGAACGCTACTTGGAAGTCATGGCGCAGCTCCGGTCCGCCGTTCCCGAGATCACATTTTCCACCGACATCATTGTCGGCTTTCCGGCTGAAACTGATGCGCAATTCGAGGAGACCCTGAGCCTCGTTGCCGATGCCGACTTCGATGACGCGTACACGTTCAAGTATTCCATCCGGGATGGAACCCCTGCTGTCCGGCTCAAGGACCCAGTGCCCGATGAGGTTGCGTCGGAGCGGCTGGAGCGGCTCATCGAGGTGGTCCGAACCGCCGCGCGGCGGAAAAACCTCGCTCGGGTTGGACAGGAACGCGAAGCTCTGGTGGAGCGTCCGGCGAAACGGGGAGATCTCATGCTCGCTCGAACCCGCACCAACCAACTGGTCTTGCTCGATCTTCCGGTTTCCAGTGTCGGCGAGTACCACCAGGTACGGCTCACCGGGACGACCGGCTCGACCTTCACCGGCGCGGTGGTGGCGCCCGCCCTGGCGGTCGTGTGATTCGCAATCTGGTCGAAGACCATGTGGTATGGGCCTACGAGGCGCTGCGTTCCCATTTTCCCGAGTTCTGCGGCTGCGAGTTGTGCCGGGACGACGCTCTGGTGTTCACCCTCAACCGGATTCCAGCCCGCTACGTAGCCTCGGTGCAAGGTTCCGTCGTGACCGAAGTCAATCTGGAAAAGGAGCAGAACCGCGCGGCGATCGAGGTCGCGATGATGGAAGCGCTTCGCAAGATCACGCTGGCGCCCCGCTGTGGAGGAAAGGGAAAGACCCAGCCGGCATAATGGCGGACCACCTTCGGTGAGGTGGCGGCCATCCATTCTCCTCACCATGGCTTACGGGGCCGGTCTCGCGACCGGCCTCTTGCGTATTGGCGGACCGCTCGGCATCGCGGGGGTGGCGCTCGCGGCCACGCTGGTCGGGCGGCCGCTGGCCGCACTTCTGAGCGCCGGCGCTCTGCTCGGACGAGTGAGCGGTGAGATCGCCTGGGCAGTCGAGACCCAACGCTGCAGCGCCAGGCTGCCGAGCGGCCGACTTCGGCTTCGGGTCCAACTCCTTGAGCCGATCGATTCAGCCGGTGGACAGCTTCCGCTGCAGCCACTGCGAGCGGGGTGCACTGGACCGGTTACAGGTCGCTGGCCTACGGGAGGAGCAGCCTCCGCGGGTGCCGAGGCTCGTGTTGTCGGTCGATGGATTCCCCGGCCAGGTCCCGGAGGGCGGCCCGGAGGAATGCTGGCGGTTACCGAGGTCGCTGCTTCGGTGGAGCAGTTTGGGATCCTGAGCCGAACCCGGACCGAGTTGTTTCTCTCTAGCCGTCGCCTCTATGGGTCCCGCGCGCCGATGGTCGACGCTCTGATTCTGGGCCGCCGGGGAGGGATCGATCCCGAGCTGCAGAACCGGTTCGCCCAGTCCGGCTTGGTTCACCTCCTCTCGATCTCTGGTTTTCACGTCGGCCTCATCTCCGCCTGGGTGTTCCTGCTTGCGCGTTCGCTTCGGTTGACCCGCCCGAGAGCCTTGGTCGTAGCCGCGCTCGCCAGCACGGCCTACGTCGCCTTCCTCGGCTGGCCACCGCCGGCGACGCGGGCCGCCGCGCTGGCGCTGGTGCTGGCTCGCTGCCATCTCCGGCAGCGCCGGGTTCAGGCCAACGCTCTTCTGTCCACGACCTGCCTGGGCGTGCTGCTGGTAGACCCTTGGGCAGTGCTCGATCTCGGTGCCTGGCTCTCGGCGGCTGCGCTCTGGGGAGCAACCAGGTTCAGCGGCTGGACCGATCGCCGACTGGGGGAGACCTTCTGGTGGCGGACGCTGGCTTCCTCGTTCGGGGCAACGATCGCGACTGCCCCAATCACCGCGTACGGCCTCGGTACCGTCGCGCTGGCGGGCCTGGTTCTCAACTTTCTGGCGATCCCGCTCGCGGCGCTCGCGGTTCCCGGGGTGGTCGCGAGCCTGCTCCTCGATCCGGTGCTCCCCGGTGCAGCTCGAGCGCTGGCTGGGGGCTCCGGGCTCGCGCTGCACACCCTGGAGCTCGCGGCGAGCGCCGGTGCCGCGATTCCGAGCGGTCACCTCCCGGTAGAGCCGGGGAGTCTCCGGGCTGCGGGCCCCTGGCTCGCGGCTCTCCTCGTTGCCCTATGGATCTTCAGCCCTCGCAACACCGTGGCCGAGGTCGGCCGGCGGGCTGGCTGGGCAGTCACGCTCACGCTTTGGCTCACGCTCCTGCCGACTCTGTTCGCTGGCTCGGGTAACGGCGCACGGGATGTTACGTTACATTTTCTCGATGTTGGCCAAGGCGACGGTGCCGTGCTTCGCACGCCGGGCGGTCATTGGGTGATGGTCGACGCCGGGCCGATCGGGGAACGGAATGACGCGGGTCGTCGGGTCATGGCTCCATTCCTCGCCCGACAGGGTGCCCGGGCACTTACCGCTGTGGTCGTGTCTCACGCTCACGCCGATCATCTGGGTGGCGTACCTTCTGTCCTGGCGCGGCTGCGTGCGGGAGAGGTAATCGATCCGGGCAGGCTCACCCCCGATCCGGCATATACGCGCTTCCTCACCGAGCTCGACAGTGCTCGAATCCCCTGGCATCCCGGACGGACTGGTGAGCGGTTCCTTCTCGATGGGGTCAGCTTCACCGTCCTTCATCCCAGCGCCACGTGGGAGGGATGGGGCGAGGACCTGAACGAAGACTCGCTCGTATTGTTGGTCGAATATGGCGCATTTCAGGCATTATTTGCCGGGGACGCGGGGCTTCGGGCCGAGGCCGACATGCGTGGCCGGGTGCCACGGGTGGATCTGCTCAAGGTGGGTCATCATGGCAGCCGCGGCAGCACCGGCGACGAGTGGCTCGATTCTCTGATGCCTCGGGTCGGGGTCATTTCGGTCGGTCGCAATGACTATGGTCATCCCGCACCGGAAGCCCTCCGGCGACTGGCTGCCCACGGGGTCGAGGTTCGTCGAACCGACCAGGACGGAACCATCACGGTGATCTCCGATGGCCGGCAGATGACGGTGCGCTCGGCCCGAGCCACAACCACTTATGACGTCCGCTGAGATTCTCAGGAAGCCTGTGTTTCTGATCCAGGCAACGCCTCACTCTTCACCCGCTACCGTTTCGGGGGCCTCGTGCAAACCTCAGTGACCACGATCGAGCGGTTCATCCTGGATCAGGAGGATCGCTACCCGGAGGCGACCGGAGAGCTGTCCAATCTTCTCTACGACATCGCGCTGGCGACCAAGATCATCGCGGCGGCGATTCGGCGGGCCGGTTTGGTCAATATCCTGGGCGCAGCCGGACATCGAAATGTCCAAGGGGAAGACCAGCAGAAGATGGACGTTCTTGCCAATGAGATCATCAAGAACAGTCTGAAGCACACCGGGCGGGTCTGCGTCATGGGCTCGGAAGAAGACGATGACATCGTTCCGGTTCCGGCGGAATACGGTGTCGGCAAGTACGCGGTACTCTTCGATCCGTTGGACGGCTCCTCCAACATCGATGTCAATGCCGCAGTCGGCACCATCTTCAGCATCTATCGCCGGGTCAGCATGGAAGGACGGGGGGAGGCGGTGGATGTCTTGCAACCAGGCTGCAAGCAGGTGGCGGCCGGCTACGTGATGTATGGCTCGAGTACCATGCTGGTCTACACCACGGGACAAGGCGCCCACGGCTTCACGCTGGATCCGACCATCGGCGAGTTCCTGCTTTCCCATCCCCAGATCATCACCCCGCGCGTGGGCACATACTACAGTGTCAACGAGAGCAATTTCGGCCGCTGGGACAGGGCGATGCAGCTCGCGGTGCGGGGCCTCAAAGGTGACGCGCCGGATGGCATGAAGCCAAAGAACAGCCGGTACATCGGGTCGCTGGTCGCGGACTTTCATCGGAATCTGATTTCCGGCGGCATCTTCCTTTATCCGGCGGACACCCGAAACCCCAACGGCAAGCTCCGCTTGCTGTACGAGGCGAGCCCGATGGCGTTCATCGCCGAACAGGCGGAGGGTTCGGCGACCGATGGGCTCAATCGCATCCTCGATATCGTTCCCCACAGTCTCCATCAGCGAACCCCATTGGTCATCGGCTCCCGCGAAGACGTCGGATTCGTCGCCGACGCTCTCCGGCGGGCTGTCAGCCGAAGCAGCGATCCAATCTCCCAGCCAGTGCCGTGAAGAAGCTGTTCCGTCCCGAGGACTGGACCGGCGATCCGGCCCACGACCTCGGGCTCCCGGGCCGGTTTCCCTTTACCCGCGGCGTGTACCCCGACATGTACACCCACCGGCTCTGGACGATGCGGCAGTATGCCGGCTTCGGAACCGCGGAAGAGACCAACCAGCGTTTCCGGCAACTGCTGGCCGCAGGGCAGATGGGGCTTTCGACCGCGTTCGACCTGCCCACCCAGATGGGCTACGACTCCGACCATCCAATGGCGCACGGTGAGGTGGGTCGGGTGGGAGTCGCGATCGACACCGTCGAAGACCTGGCGGACCTCTTCCGCGACATCCCTTTGGACAAGGTCTCCACCTCAATGACTATCAACGCGACCGCCGCGATTCTGCTCGCGATGTATGTCGTTGTGGGGGAAGAGCAGGGAGTGCACCGCTCCAAGCTGACCGGCACGGTGCAGAACGACGTGCTGAAGGAGTACATCGCACGAGGCACCTACATCTATCCGGCCGAGCCATCGCTTCGTTTGGTGGCGGACATCTTCCGCTTCGTCGCCGAGCAGGGGATGAGCTTCAATCCCATTTCGATCAGCGGCTACCACATGCGCGAAGCGGGAGCCACCGCGGCGCAGGAGGTCGGGTTCACTCTGGCCAACGGGCTCGAGTATGTCCGGGTTGCGGCTCAAGCCGGACTCGAGGTGGACAGCTTCGGCCCCCGGCTCTCGTTCTTCTTCGCCAGCCACAACGATCTGCTTGAGGAGGCGGCCAAATTCCGGGCGGCGCGCCGGCTCTGGGCTCGCCTGGTTCGCGAGCGATTCGGCGCCGGTGATGCCACTGCCCGCCTGCGGTTTCACACCCAGACCGGCGGCGTCACCCTGCAGGCGCAGCAGCCGCTCAACAACGTGGTCCGGGTGACGTTGCAGGCTCTCGCGGCAGTCCTGGGCGGAACCCAGTCCCTGCATACCAATGCTTACGATGAGGCCCTGGCACTCCCCACAACCGAATCGGCTACCCTGGCGCTCAGGACACAGCAGGTCATCGGCTTCGAGAGCGGGGTTGCCCAGGTGATCGATCCCCTCGCCGGCAGTTACTACGTGGAGAGTCTAACCGATCGGATCGAGAGCGAAGCACGGGCGCTGATCGAGCAGGTGGACCAACTGGGCGGAGCCGCCCGCGCGATCGAGCGCGGCTTCTTTCAGGAGGCTATCGCTCAGAGTGCCTACGAAATCCAGAAGGCACAGGAGGCGGGAGAGCGAGTCGTCGTGGGAGTGAACCGATTCACCGATGATTCGCCTCCGCTCAAGATCGAGACGCCCGACTTTTCGGCGCTGGAGAGCCGGCAGCGCGCTCGCCTGAGCGAGATCAAGCGTCGGCGTGCCACGCCGGCGGTGCAGCGCGCACTGGCTGCAGTTCGTTCGGCGGCCGCCGGGACGCAGCCTCTCGTGCCTCTCATCGTCGAGGCCGTCAGGGCGCGGGCCACGCTGGGCGAGATCAGCGACACCCTACGGGAGGTCTGGGGGGTCTACCGTCCCGCGTAGTTCTGCGCCCAGTCGCGTTCGTCCGTGTTGCACGGTACCACGGCGCAGCTAGGCTCCGATGATGATTCACCACAGAGGCACAGAGGGCACAGAGGACACAGAGGAGAGCGACAGAGGGCTCACGCATGCGGCGATTGGTGCGGCAATTGAGGTACACCGTCACTTGGGACCTGGATTGCTCGAATCAGTATATGAGTCTGGGCTATGCCGAGAGTTGTGGTTGAGGGGACTTGAAGTGGAACGACAAGTAAACCTGCCGATCGACTACAAGGGAATGCGTCTCGCGTCTGGCCTTCGGCTGGATCTCCTAGTAAACAGACGGCTGATCATCGAGGTGAAGGCCGTTGAACGACTCGACTCAATCCATCGAGCGCAGCTCCTTACATATCTCAAGCTCACCCAACATCGGTTAGGCCTCCTGATCAATTTCAATGTAGAGCTCCTCCGGAGCGGCATTCGCCGAATCGTTAACGGATGAGGAGTCCTCTGTGCTCTCTGTGCCTCTGAAGTTGTCCCGCTTTGGTGGACACCTCATGGTCTCACATATTGAGGCAGGAGGTGGTCCATGGGAAAGCGCCGGTCGTTCACGCCGGAGTTCAAAGACGAAGCAG
>JBIOUY010000080.1:0-31340 GCA_044867445.1 Gemmatimonadales bacterium | reverse complement strand
GCCCAAACCTCCTCCCCGGGCATCTCCGACAACAGCTTCCTGATCGAGGAGGCCTACAACCAGGATCCCGGCGTCGTTCAGCACATCAGCAATTTCTCTCGAGCGGATGAGGGCGGTTCCTGGGCCTTCTCCTTCACTCAAGAATGGCCGCTGCGCGGCCTGCGCCACCAGTTCAGCTACAGCGTCCCGCTGCAGCACGACGATGGCACCGGCGTCGGCGACATCGCGCTCAACTATCGCTATCAGGTGCTCGGCTCTTCCGACGCTCGCGTCGCCACCGCACCCCGGCTCACCCTCCTCTTGCCCACCGGTAACGAACAACGCGGGCGCGGCTCGGGAGGGCTGGGCTTTCAGGCCAACTTGCCGCTGAGCTTCCTGGCGAGTCCTCAGCTCGCGACCCACTGGAACGCCGGCCTGACCCTGGTGCCCTCAGCCAGCGACGGCCTGGGGGATGAATCAACGACCCTTAGCTACAATCTCGGCGCCAGTGGGATCTGGCTGGTTCGGCCATCGTTCAACGTGATGCTGGAGTTGGTGTGGCTCAGCACCGAGTCGGCCACTGGGTCCGGGCTCACCGACCGAAGCGAGAGCGTGCTGCTGAACCCCGGTATCCGCTGGGCCTTCAATTTCCCGAGCGGTCTCCAGATTGTCCCCGGCATCGCCTACACCATCGGTCTCGAATCCCAAGACCCCGACGCGCTGTTTCTCGATCTCAGCTTCGAGCACCCGTTCAAGAGCAGTGAGCACTGAGAAGTGAGCAGTGAGCACTGAGAAGTGAGCAGTGAGAAGTAAGAAGTAAGGAGTAGGAGCACCTGCGGCTCGCGTCTTGCGCGCCGTTCCCGCCAGCGTAGCCCCCCGCGACCGAGCGCCTTCAGGAGCGGCTTGCCGCGACTCGGCGCGAGCAAGTCCTTTAGGGCCGTTTCCGTCTCACCTCCACCTCTCACTTCTCACTTCTCACTTCTCACTGCTCTTGTATCTTGCGTCATGCGACTCGCATTGCCGCTGCTATGCTTGCTGCTGATCGCGAAAAGCGCCGCCGCTCAGGTGACCGGCATCGCGGTCGAGCGGAGTCTGGCCGAGCAGCTGGGACTTCACCTGGGCGACACGGTCCGTCTTGGCGCCGCGCCCGACACAATGGGCCAGCTCGCCGTCGTGAGCGCCATCTATGAGCCCAGGCCCGATCCCGCCGAGGTCGCCAAGGGCGAGCGTCACATCCGAATGCACCTGCCGGATCTGGCTAGGATGCTCGGCGCGGCGGATCGGGTGGACCGTTTCGGCGTTGGGCTCGAGCCCGGCGTTCCAGCGGACAGCGCGGTCGCCATCCTTAACCGCGTCGCTTTTGGCTACCAGGCGTACTCCTCGCAGGCCATCGCTAAAGAATCCTCCCAGACGTTCGTGGTGGTCAGTCGCTTTCATCGTGCGATCGCGGTGATCACCATCGTCGCCAGCGCCGTCTTTCTCCTCTGCATCATGCTGCTCAAGGTCGAGGAGCGCCGCACCGACGCCGCGGTCATGCGGTTCGTTGGCGTGAGCGGTCGAACCATCTTCAGCGCGCTGCTGCTCGAGGCAGCGCTGATCGCCACCGTCGGTTCGGCCGTGGGCATCGTGCTGGCCTGGATCGCCGGCATCGTCACCAACGCCTATTACCAGCGTTTCTTCGACACCGAACTGATCTTCTCGCGGATCACGCCAGGGATCGTGCTCTTCGGGGTGGCGCTGTCACTTGCGCTCGGGGTCCTGGCCGGCGGCGCGGCTGCATGGCGTCTGGTTCGCACCCGTCCAATGGTGCTTTGGGGCCGGGGATGAACGCTCTCGCCTGGGGCGTGAAGAGTCTCGCCCGGCGCCCGCTCCGCACTGTCCTCTCGCTCATCGGGATCGCAGTCGCAGCGGCGATGCTGCTCGACATGGTGATGTTGAGCGGCGGGATTGACCAGTCGTTCGCTCAGCTCCTCTTGAGCCGTGGCTATCAGATCCGGCTCTCTCCCAAAGGCACCCTTCCGTTCGACACCGAGGCCAGTCTCGCGCGCACTTCCGCGATCCTGGCTGTCCTGCGTCAGGATCGAGCCATCGAGGCGGCCGGCGCGGTGCTGGGAACGTCGCTCTACGGATGGGCTGGTGACACGCTGATCACCCTCTTCGGCTACGGGATCCAGCCTGAAGCGCAAGCACTCTATCAGGTCACGGCCGGAAGGGATCTCGAGCCCACTGATACGCTGGGCATCCTCCTCAGCGACCCCGCGGCTCGAGTCCTCCGAGCCCAAATAGGAGACAGCATCTCACTCCTGGGCCGGCTCGATCCGCAGGTCGCGGTCGCGGGCGTGGGGCGACGCCTAGTGGTGCGGGGGATAGTTCACTTTGTCTATGACTACCGGGGTCAGCCGTCGGTGGGCACCCTGCTGCCGACGATGCAGCGGCTCGCCCGCGAAGACATCGAAGACCGCGCTTCGCTGGTAGTCGTGAAAGTGCGCGATGACCGAGCTGTCGAGACGGTGGCTGCTGAACTTCGGCAGCGCTTCCCCCGGCTCGAGGTGAACAGTGTCGCCGACCTGGTGGCCCACTTCCGGGAGCGGCTGGTCTATTTCCGTCAGTTGTCCTACATCCTGGGAAGCATGAGCCTCATTGTCGCCGTGCTGCTGATCGGGACGCTGCTCACCATCACGGTCAACGAACGCCTGGGTGAGATCGCCGCCCTCCGGGCCATCGGCGTGAGCCGAGCGACGATTGTGCGACAGGTGTTCGCCGAAGGCACCGTGCTCATCCTGCTGGGTGCGACCATGGGTATCCTGCTGGGCCTGGTAACCGCTCGCTACCTCGATGCGATTCTCACCAGCTTTCCCGGGCTGCCGGCGACCTTCTCGTTCTTCGTTCCTCGAGCCGATACCCTGAGCCGAGCGGGAGTGGTCCTGGTCCTCACCGGGTCGATCGCTGGCCTCTATCCGGCATGGCTCGCATCCCGAGCACCTATCGCTGCCACCCTTCGCGCTGAAGCGACATGACTGAAGCGGTCCTCGTGGCGCGAGAGCTCCGGAAGGACTACCCCATGAATGCCGAGACAGTGCATGCCCTTCGGGGAGTCTCGCTCCGAATTGACCGCGGCGAGTACCTCGCGATCGTTGGGCCTTCGGGGTGTGGCAAGTCCACCCTGCTGCAGCTGCTGGGAGGTATCGATGTGCCCTCCTCGGGCTCGGTAGAACTGTTGGGCACCAGACTCGATTCGTTGTCGGACCGCGAGCTCACCCATCTTCGGCTCACTCGCCTGGGCTTCGTCTTTCAACGCTTTCACCTCCTGCCGGTGCTCAGCGCTCGAGAGAACGTAGAGCTGCCCATGGCCGAAGCGGGCTTCCGCCCGCCCGAGCGCCGGGCCCGAGCGCGCGAGCTGCTCGAATACGTCGGTCTTGGCGCCAGGGCGGACCATCGCTCGACCCAGCTTTCCGGCGGCGAAATGCAGCGCGTAGCTATTGCACGCGCGCTGGCGAACCGTCCGGCGGTGTTGCTGGCCGATGAGCCTACCGGCGAGCTGGACGCGGCCACCGGCCGGGAGATCCTGGAGCTCTTTCGGCGCCTCAACGGGGATGGCTCGACGCTGGTGGTTGTAACCCACGACGATCACCTGGCCCAGGAGGCAACCCGAGTGGTGCACATGCTCGATGGCCGTATCCGGGACGACTGATGCTGCTCACCCTTGCCTTTCGCCATCTCCGGGTCCGCAAGCTCCGATCCCTGTTTCTCCTGCTGGGGTTCTCCCTCGGCGTCGCGGTCATGATCGTGCTGCTCTCCGTGGGCGAAGCGATGCTCGACCAGTCGCGCGACGTTTCTCTTCTCGGTGGGGGAGAAGTGACCGTCTTGCCGGAAGGCATCGACATCGAAGCCATGCGCACCGGCGGCGCCGGCGGGATGTTCTTCACCATCGATCGGGCCCGCTTTCTCACCCGCCTGGTGCTCGGTGGCCCCCGATATCGTGGAGTGGTGCGCTCCGTGGCTCCGGCCATTGAGGGGAAGCTGCTGTATCTCTGTCGCGCTACAGCGTCGTGTCGGCCAACTGCGGTGCGAGCCGGTGGGGAGATTCCCAGCCGGGCCCGAGCTCTGGATGCGGGGCTGGAACTTCGCCAGGGCGACTGGAACGACAACGCCGCGGATTCGCAGTACATCGCCCCCACTGGTCAGCGGCTCTATGATGAGATCGATCGCTTTCACCTCCCGGCGCGGCAGGACTCGACCTGGGGTGAGTGGCACTACTTCAATCTGGTCTCCGGGCCGAATGAGTGGTGGTACATCACCTATCTGGTGGGCGGAGCCATACCGGCGGGACGATGGGGAGGCCAGGTCCTGATCACCCACCGGCGGCCGGGGGGAGGGTACGAGCGGTTCACCGCCGATGCGCCATCCGAGGCGGTCATTCTCGATACTGCGAGGGCCGATCTGACGATTGGGCGCAACACAGTGCGCCAGCGAGACGGCGTGTACCTGCTCAAGGCGCATGCGCGGGGCGCCGGCGGACCGGTAGATCTCGAGCTCAGCCTCCGTCCCTTGCCCAATCGATATTTCCCTCCGGTTGAGCTGCGCCAGGATGAGTTCGTTTCTGGTTACGCAGTTCCCGCTCTTGCTGCTGCCGCCTCGGGCAGGATCTGCGTCGCTCGGCGGTGTACCCCAGTGGACGACGCGCCGGCATATCATGACCATAACTGGGGCGTCTGGCGCGGGGTGACCTGGGACTGGGGTATGGCTCGCGGGAACGGCTTGAGCCTGCTGTACGGTGGAGTCTACGGCCCGGAGGCCGGCTCGAGTGCCTCGGCCGTCAGCTCCCCATTTTTCCTCGCGCTGGCCGATTCTCTTGGCGTACGGCAGGTGCTTCGCTTCAGGAAAATCGAGTACCTGGGCTCGACGTCGTCGGAGGGGACGGTGCGAGTGAGTGCGCCCGAGCGGTTCAACCTTGTCGCCGCACGCGGACCTGATACAGTGCGGCTAGCTGCTGTTATAGAGCACGCCTTGGCCTCGGAGGTGGCGATCTCCGGGGTGCCACGCTACTTCCTTCAAATGCGGGGTCGATTTACGCTCTCAGGGCGAGTCACGGGCGAGGCTATCTCGGATTCAGGAATGGGATTCTTCGAGACCTACACCGACTCCTCAGCCGCGTACTCCTCGGCCGTCGGATCTCCCTCCACCTCTGGTTGTGACCATTCCCACACTGCGGTGCGCCGAAGCCCATCGTCCTCAGAAACGATCTCCTTGTATCCTAGCTCCTGGCGAATGCGCCGAGTATCCATGACGAGGTCCTGCGCCAGGTCATAGGGTGGTCGGAGATGAGGTGGGAGCTGCTCAGGGTCGAGCCGGAGGGAGGCGACCTTACCCTGCCATCCCACCGTGGCCCCGAGGCGTTGAACCCGTTCCCCGGTCATTGGAGCTATTTCCTCGCCGACATTGTACACTCGGTCGGCAGCGTTCGGACTGGTCACTGCCAGGGCGATCGCGTGGGCCACGTTGTCTACGTAACCATGGGTCCATCGCCAACTCGCCAGAGACAAAGCCAGCGGAATCCGTGGTCGCCGGTCGTACATTCGCAGGATGTAGGGCCGCAGCCGGTGGTTCGGATCGCCTGGTCCATACACCGCCGGCAGCCGAAGGATGGTGGCAGGCAGCTCGGGATCCGCCTGCAAGGCCCGTTCGACCAGGATCTTCTCGTAATGAAAGGTCCAATCATCGGGGCCCGCCTCGGGCGCACGGTGAGGATAGAAGACTCCTCGCAGAGGGGCGTCCTCGGTCAGCGGAATCGGATCCGGCGGCCCGGGCTCGATCCCGGTCAGCCGCCCGTACGCGCGATAGACGTCTCCGCTGCTGATTCCCACGATTCGACGGGCTACTCCACGAAACCGACTCATCACCGCAACTGCATCTTCTTCCCCAACGGCGACCATGTAGAGCACGATCTCGGGCGGCGGATCAGTAAGGGATTCGGGAATGTGGCGTAGAGGCATCGAAGCGTAGGGACTGTGCACATGGCGCACGTCCGCCGCGAACTGCACTTCGTGCCGTCCGCGATGAAATACCGTAACCTCATGTCCCTCGGCGGCAAGCATTGCGATGGTTGGTGGACCGATGAAGTTGGTCCCCCCGATCACCAGCACCCGCATCTCAGATCCCCAGCCTGAGCGTGATCCCCGCAGAACGGTAGCGGAACGCTCCGGTTGTCGAGCTCACTGCGCTGTTGGTCACCAGCCCAAAGATCTCGATCCGATTGCCCGCGCCCCAACGCCGAGCCAGACGACCCTCGATGTGCCACTCGCTCTGTCCTGTTCCCCGGCGGCCGATCTGCTGTCCACCGAGTCCTCCACTCAACCTTCCAGCCCAGGACCCAGTCTCGAGATTGTACCCCGCTTGTCCCTCCAGGAGGTAGAAACGATCCGGCGAGAAGTATCCGATCCCTCGCTCATCGTCGCTCATGATACGGCCGAATACCCCGACGAAGAACCACCGCCTGAGGGTCTGAGTGAGGCCGCCCAGACCGAAGGTTCGATTGTTGCCGTCGCTGAACCAGACCTCGCCGCCGCTGCCATACAGCTCGAGCCCTCGAGCCAGAGTTCCGTCGAAGCCAGCGTCTACCGTCTCCAGATCCAGATCCCGCTCGATGAGAGCGGCGATCTCGTCAAATGGGTAGCGGGCATATCCGACGCTCATGCCGAATTCCGGCACCGGTCGGTAGCTGGCCCGGCTGCGATAGGTAGCGGCAGTCCGCGACTCAGCGAAATCCGGGTTGAGCCGCCGGGCGCCACCGGCGCCGCTCAGCTGAATCTTTCCGATCGCCAGACTGAGCCCGGCCTCGCCACCGACTCGGTTGGCATCCCTAATCGGATCGCTCGCCTCTAGGACTCCGGCATTTCCGAACAGGCGCACGCCTTCCGCCACCGGAGCGGAGGCGGCGACACCCTGCCACCAGTTGGTATTGGCGTCCGAGTCGTTGCTCCAATTGGCCGAGGTCTCTACTGTGGACCGTGTGGCTCCGTGCACCATTCGGCGGAGCTCAAGCGCATCGTGATTGGTCGAGTCGATCACGAGCGCGGCACGCGCCTGGCGCGCAGCCGGCCCCTCCCGACTCTGCCAGTGGTAGATGTATCCCAGGCCGATCAGGGCATCCGGATGCCGTGGGTTGCGCGCCAGCACCGCCTGATATTCCCGGGTTGCGCCCCGAAAATCTCCCCGCCAGGCCCGCACCTGAGCCTTCCCCACGAGGGCGTCCTGATTCGCCGGATCTCGCTCCAGCACGGCGTCATAGGCCTTTTCCGCCTGTCTCAAGTCGCCCGACCAGGCCAGTGCCCGCGCTCTCCCGAGCTCGGCCTCGTCTAGCCGAGGCTGCTCGGTCAAGAGGCTGTCGTAGCGGGAGATAGCAGCTGAATAATCGTGGCTCCAGGACAGCACTTTCGCCTGGGTCAGCCTGATCTCCACGCTCTTCGGTTCCGACGACCGAGCGCGGGCCAAGTAGGCAAGGGCCGAATCGTTTTCCCCTCGCCAGGAGAACATCAAACCCAGCCGGAAATTGGCCTGCACAGCCATGGGATTGTGGGCCACCACGTTGCGATAGGCTGTGAGGGCCTCGTCGTAGCGCCCCGCGTCCCACGCCCGATCTCCCGCCTCCTGTTGGGCGATGACCCTGGCAGGGACGAACAGGAGAAACACGAGCAGCGCTGGGGAACGAGGCATGGGCGTCGGCATCATTGGCGTCGGCATCATTATAGATGGCGCGGAGGAAAGTCGTAGCCGGTGCCGCGCCGGGGTCATGAACAAGGTGTATGTTCAACAGATGGCTGGCGAGCAGCTATCTCAGGCCGCTGCCGAGGACTCGATATCCGATATCCGGGCCCTCGGCCGGGGCCTGATCGACAGCTTCGGGAACGGGTGGACCCGGGCTAACGTGGACCTGATCCTGTCCGTCTACTCCCCAGACGCGGTCTTCGTGGAGACACCTTTCTCGGAGCCGCTGCGGGGAATCGAGGCTATCCGGCGATACTGGCTCGAGGTCCCCTACAATCAGTCTGAGATCACCTTCAGTTCAGGGGAGATCTACGGTGCCGGCCCTTGGTTCTCAACCGAGTTCAAGTGCGTGTTTCGCCGCCGTAGGACTGGGGAGTGGGTGGATGCCCGGGGTGCCATCTTCTGTGAGACCCAGAACGGGCGGATCAGCGAGATGCGGATGTACTGGCATCGGTGGAATGGGGGCCGGGAGACGGGGATACCTTAGGTCGCGGGTCACGGGTCTCGGGCTTCGGATCACTGATGCACTTTCAAGGCTTGAGCAGGCACCCGGAGGACCCGCGGCCCATGACCCGAGACCCAAACGACCGTCCCGCTGACGGGAAAGTGTCGTGCAATTCCGGTGACGCCTGGGAACCATGGGCTGAGCTAAGTGGTTGTGAAGTAAGAAGGTGAATGGTGGCACGAGGTTCGCGGTCTGGATTCGGAGCTCCTTGCTTTCGCGTAACCCGATGCCCCACAGTAGCTTCAAAGCTGAAACGAAGTCGTCGGAGGTGCCATGTTCTCCGCCCTGCTGCTCCCGCTAGCGCTCGCCGGCGCCCCGGCCGGCCCTGTGGTCGCGCCGAACGACGATCCTCCAATTCAAATCTGGATCAACAACGACCGGCGATTCTACCCCGGGGATCGAGCCAAGGTTCAGGTAAGGACCGAGGAGGATGGTTATCTCCTCGTCCTTCATTCCGACCCTGACGGGCACCTGCGCGTTCTGTTTCCGCTCGACCCCAGAGACGACAACTTCGTCCGGGGCGGAAGGAAGTATGAGATTCGCGGCCGCGGAGGGCGCGAGTCGTTCGATGTGGACGTTTCCTCCGGTCGAGGAATGGTGTACGCGGCCGTTTCTCGCGACCCCTTCCGCTTCGATGATTACGTCCTGAGTGATCACTGGGACTATCGCAAGCTTGCACCGCAACGGCTGCCCAAGGAACCGGAATCCGAGCTGACCGATTTGGTCCGGCAGCTGGCCCAAGGCAGCTTCGATTACGACGTGCTCACCTATGATATCGGTGAGCGCCCGCGGTACGCTTCAAGTTCGTACACCTACTACGACAACTACTACGACCCGTTCTACTACAACTCGTGGTACGATCCGTGGTGCTACGGTTACTACGGATGCGGCCGCTACGGCTCGTCCTTCAGGGTCTCGCTCTTCTTTGGCTCACGGTATCCTCGGTACTTCTACCGGCCTTTCGCGTACGCCTACGATCCGTTCTACGACCCCTTCTTCTACGACCCGTTCTACTATCGTCCGGTGTACGTGTATCCGGTGCTGCCGTACTACTACTACCGGTACCGGACCCCGTACCGCTACACCTACAACCGTTACTACTACTACAACGATCCGCGCTTCGGCTACTTCGGCAATCGATACACGCCGTACCGGTTCCGCGGGTTCGATGCTCCATATCGCGACCGGCGGTTTGACGCGGGCCGGGCGGTGAACACGGTCTACCTGCCGCCCAACACTCGCGTGGTCGAGCCGTCCAGCTCCTCGCCCATGCGGCGCACGGTGGAACGGGGAAGTCTCGACCAGGCTCGAGGAGTCGACGCGCGGCGGCAGACGGCTGCTGGAGACACGCCGCAGGCTCGGCGCCGCTCTGAATGGCGGCGGACGGACGCAGAGGAGAAGGTTGCGCCCCGCACCGAGGCGCGCTCTGTGGCAGATCGGGGCCCAATCGAGGCACACCGGGCTCGGCCGGCTGACCGGACGCGTGAGGTCACCCGAGTCAACGACTCAGAGCGGCACCCGGTGGATGTGAGCCCTCGTCGGGCGGAGTCTCAGCGCCTCCCGGTGGATGTGAGCCCGCGCCGCGCGGCCGAACCGGACCGTCTCCCGGCGGACGTGACTGCTCGCCGGGCCGAGGTTGTGCGGCCGGAGGTCGAGCGTACGCCAGTTGAGGCGAGAGACGCCCGATCGGCCCGTCGAGAGGAAGACGCTTCTCGTGACCCACTGCAGATCGATACCTGGTCGCGTGATCGTGGCGGCAGCGATCGAGAGGTTCGGGTGGAACGCGGCGGCGATGGCAGTGGCAGCGGTGGCGGCGAGCGAGTAGAGCGCTCCGCTCCTTCTGCTCCCCGCTTCTCGGACGGAGGCGGGGGTGGGCGCCGGGGCTCGGATGGCGGCGGTGGTGGCGGCGGTAATCGTGGCGGCGGTAATGGTGGTGGCGGTGGGCGACGCCGCTGACGCGTCAGTCACTCGCAGGTCAAAGAATGATCCCCCGGCATCGCTGTCGGGGGATCATTGTTGTTGGCCGACTGTCGTCTACCAGATCTGGACCCGCTCGCCTTCAGGACGGACCATTGGATCTCCTGTCTTGCAGCCGAACGCTCGGGCGAACGCGGGAATGTTGCTGAGCGGCCCATTGGTCCGGAACACCGCTGGCCCGTGGGGATCGACCGTGACCAATAGGCGGGCGAACTCCGGGCGGATGTTGCTGCGCCAGATCTGAGCCCAGGCCAGGAAGAACCGCTGGTCTCCGGTGAGCCCATCGATGGGCGCCGGTTCGGGCTTGCCCGCGAGCGACCGACGATAGGCTCCGTAGGCAATCAGCACCCCGCCCAGGTCAGCGATATTCTCTCCCAGAGTGAGCTTGCCGTTGGCGTGGAGGGTGTCCACCGCCACAAATTGGCTGGCCTGCTTCTGTAGGACATCCGCCCTCCGCTTGAACTCCCGCGCGTCGGACGAATCCCACCATCCGCTCAGGTTGCCCCTCGCGTCGAACTGTCTTCCCTCATCGTCGAACCCATGGGTGATCTCATGCCCGATCATCGAGCCCATGCCTCCGTAGTTGACCGCGTCGTCGGCGTCGGCATCGAAGAAGGGCGGCTGCAGAATGCCCGCTGGGAACACCACCTCGTTCATGGGCGGGTTGTAGTACGCATTCACCGTCGGTGGACTCATGATCCACTCGGTACGATTGGTCGGCTTGCCTACTTTGGCGAGGTCTCGCCTGGTGGCGAAGACGTTGGCCGCGAGCAGGTTCAAGACGAAAGGCTGGGCCTTCACCTCCAAGGCGGAATAGTCCCGCCAGTGGTCGGGATATCCGATCTTGTTGACGATCGCGTCCAGCTTCTGGTAGGCTTTCGACTTGGTGGCCTCGCTCATCCAGGTGAGGGCGGCGAGCCGGCTGCGGAGCTCTGCCTGGATATTGCGAACCATTTCGAGCGCGCGCGCCTTCGCCTGGGGTGTGAAGTACTTCTGCACAAAGGCCTGTCCCAGGATCTCGCCCATCGAGTTGTCAGTGATCTGCAGGCAGCGCCGCCAGCGCGGCTGCATCTGAACTACGCCCTGGAGCACGGTCGAGTTGAAGCGAAAGCTCTCGTTGACAAAGGGCGAGCTGAGCACTGGCGCCGCCGCAGCGAGTAGCTGCCAACGGAGGTAGGCCTGCCAGTCGGTCGGTGGGGTCCTGATGAGCAGCGAGTCGAACGCCTTGAGATAGTCCGGCTGAGCCAGGTTTACCTCGGTGGGCCGCGCCACTCCTAAGTGGCGGAAGTAGGCGTTCCATCTGATGCTAGGCGCTCCACGCTGCAGGGCATCGGTGGACGTCAGGTGGTAGACCGCCTCGGGATCACGCCGTGCCACTCGGGTCATCGATGCCCGTGCCAGTGCGGTCTCCAACACCATGATGGCGTGCGCCGACTTCACGGCCGAGGCGCTGTCGTCGCCGGCGAGGCGGAGCATCCGCCCTACGTGCTCGACATACTGGCGCCGGATCACCGCCGAGCCGGAATCGGGCTTCAGGTAGTAGTCCCGGTCGGGCAGGCCGATGCCCGCCTGGTAAATCTCGGCAATGGTCCGCTCACTCCGCTTGGCGTCGGGGGTCGAGTGGAACAGAAAACCCGCGTCCACCTGCAGCCGTCGCAGCTGAGCGAGTACGGCCTCGACTCCGGCTCGGTCGCGAATGGCGGCAATGCTCCTGAGCTCCGGAGCGAGCGGCTTCAGGCCGGCAGCCTCGGTTTGCGCGGAGTCCATACAGGTAGCGTAGAACAGGCCCAGCTTGCGGGTATTGGGGTCTGAAGTAGCTGCAGCCTTGGCGGCGGCATCCTCGAGTACCTTCCTCAGGGCGGCGAAGTTCTGGTCCTCGAGCTCCAGGAAGCTGGCCCACATTGGCCGATCGGCGGGGATGGAAGTCCGCTTGACCCACCCGCCGTTGGCGAACCGATAGAAGTTCTGGCAGGGGGCGCAGGTGGTATCCATGTTCGCCGGCTCGAGTGGTTTGCTCTGGATTTGAGCAGCGGCGGTTGGTGCCCACGCCAGGATGGCGAGCCCGAGGCTCGCCGCCCGGAGGACGAAGGGCTGCGGCACTACAGCGCCACGATTGAGGGACGGATTAGCGGATGGTCGGTGGATAGCGCCGGCGGGCGTAATCGAGTCCCCATTCCAGGATCTCCGCACTGCGGAGCCCCACCCGCATCGCCTGATTGATGGCATCTTCTTCGTCGAGAGACTGGTCCAGAATGAGATAGGGCAGGAGCGCACCGGCCACGCGGTTGCCACTGGCGCAGTGCACCAAGACAGTCCGATCTCCAGCACGTCGCATTACGTCGAGTACCCGGTCGATCGTTTCATCGCTCATCGTGCCGGCGCCTATCGGTACATTGACGTACTCCATGCCGAGCCGGCTTACGATAGCTGGCTCGTCGAGAGATCGAGGTTCCATTGGGTCGCGCAGATCGAGTACCACCGCTCCCCCCGCGGCCTTGAAGGCCTCTAGGTTGGCGGCCGTCGGCTGTCCCCCGGTCACGACGTGGGGAAGCAGCTGACAGGCATTGGCGATGCCCTGCACAGCTTCGAAGGCGGTGCTCACGGGTTTTCCCTCCCTTCCCGCTTGTCGCCCCGGTACATGATCACCTGGGCGCGCTCCAAGGTGATGAGTCCACCCCCGATCATATCGTCCAGCTCGGGAAGGATGGACTGGATCTTCTGCTCGGTGTCCACGCACTCGATG
The DNA here is from genome assembly GCA_044867445.1 of Gemmatimonadales bacterium. Lineage (GTDB taxonomy): Bacteria > Gemmatimonadota > Gemmatimonadetes > Gemmatimonadales > GWC2-71-9 > CAVVWJ01. The sequence continues at coordinate 18,372 of JBIOUY010000080.1, read as the reverse complement.
ACCAGTGGTAGGTCGAGGGAGAGGCGGAGTACCTTCTCGGTGTGAATGCCGGCGCTCGCGCCGAAGCCCATGATGCCGCGGAAGACCGTCGCGCCGGCAAAGTGTCGCTCCCGCAGGAGGTGCACAATGGCCTCGTAGAGGGGGCGGCCGCGAAACTTATCGCGCTCCCCGATGTGGATACGCATCAGGGTTCGTTCGCCGGTCAAGCCGTGCATGAGATGGACCTCTCAGGCGCGTGGGAACTCAGAGAGTCTGTAGTCTCTGGTCTTTGTTCATCTTCGGTCGTCGGTCGCATCACACGAATGCTAAGCGGCAAGAGACCAACAACTAGAGACCAAAGACACTTGCCCTGCCATCATAACTTCTCCCGCAACACCACCATCTCGCGTGCCAATGCAAACCCGAGGAAGGCCGCAAGGATGGAGAGGCCGACGCTGAGCCCGGCATAGAGCGCGGCTCGGCCCCACTCCCCGTCTTCCATCAGGGCGACGGTTTCGTAACTGAAAGTTGAGAATGTGGTGTACCCACCGCAGAGCCCGATGGTCAGAAACCCACGCAGCTCTGGGGTGAGGGTTGGAGTCTCCACGCCGTAGCGGAGAATGGCCCCGAGGAGCAGGGAGCCGGTGACGTTGATCAGCAGCGTGCCGGCGGGGAAGGTCGTGTCCAGCAGGCGCTGGATCAGCCCTCCCAAGAGGTAGCGGGACACTCCACCAATCGCGCTCCCGGCGGCGATGTACCAGAGCATGGGAGAAAAGTAAGCAGTGAGAAGTGAGAAGTGAGAAGTGAGAGGTGAGCAGTAAAGAGTGAGGAGTAGGGAGTGAGGAGTGAGGGAGTGTGGCGGGAACGGTGGGACACATAGTTGTCTCGGTGCGCCTCCTCACTCCTCACTCCTTACTCCTCCCATTAGGTTTCTCGCTGCTATGCTCCGCCTCGCCATCGCACAGTTCCGGCCCCGCAAGGGAGCCTACGAGGAGAATCTGTGTCGGTTCGGCGACCTGCTGCGCGAGGTGGGCGAGTGGGCCGAGCCGCCTGAGCTGCTGGTGGCGCCGGAGACCGCCCTCACCGGCTACTTCCTCGAAGGGGGTGTGCGGGACCTCGCGGTCTCCGCGGACCGGCTGTTCGACGATCTTTCCCGTCAGCATCACGCCGCCAAGACGGCACCACTCGACGTGGCGCTCGGCTTCTACGAGGTGCATCAGAACCGGCTGTTCAACTCCGGCCTGTACGCCACGTTGGGTGGGCCTGACGCCGGCATCCGCCACATCCACCGCAAGGTATTTCTCCCGACCTACGGCGTCTTTGACGAAGAGCGGTTCGTCGAGGCCGGCCGATCGGTGGAGGCCTTCGACACACGCTGGGGCAGGGCCGCCATCCTGATCTGCGAGGATGCGTGGCACTCCTTTACTCCGATGCTCGCGGCGCTGGACGGAGCCCAGCTCGTCATCATACCCAGCGCAAGCCCCGCACGAGGTGTGCGCACTACAGACGACACCGCCGGCCGCCCCGTCAGTCTGGGTCGGTGGACCCGGATCGCTCAGGACATCGCCGGCGAGCATGGAGTGTACGTCGCCCTCTCTCAACTGGTCGGCTTCGAAGGAGGCAAGGCGTTCCCCGGGGGATCCATCGTCGCGAGTCCCCGGGGCGACCTCCTCGCCCAAGGGCCTGTCTTTGAGGAGGTGTTGCTCTCGGCGACCTTGAACTTCGACGAGATCACCCGGGCGCGAGCTGATCTACCGCTCCTCTCCGACCTTGAGATGCGATTGCCCCATCTTCTGGGATCGCTGCACCGCGCTCGGCGCTCGATTAGCCAGGGCGATGGACGGGCAGATCACTCCAGCTCGCAGGTAGCCGGCGGAGCGGAGGAGAAGGGACCCCGCGCCAAAGCTGGTAAACGCAAGCCGGCTATTCCCCCGGCCTTGGCAGAGAATCCCTTGGCCATCGATCCCGATCTCACTCGCCGCTGGCTGGTCGAGTTCATTCGAGACGAAGTTCGCCGGCGGCGCAACTTCGAACGAGTGGTCGTCGGGCTCTCCGGCGGAGTGGACAGCTCTCTGGTCGCCTTCCTTGCGACGGAGGCCGTCGGGGCGGAAAACGTGATCGGTGTGCGGATGCCGTACCGTTCGTCGAGCCTCGAGAGCCTGGAGCACGCGCAACTGGTGGTGGATGCGCTGGGTATCGAGGCACTCACGGTAGACATCAGCGCGGCGGTGGACGGACTTGCGGGTGCCATCGGCGCAGCGCCGGATCCCGGCCGGCTGGGTAACATCATGGCGCGAACCCGAATGATCACGCTGTTCGACCTGTCGGCGGCTCATCGCGCGCTGCCCCTCGGCACTGGCAACAAGACCGAGCGGTTGTTCGGCTACTTCACCTGGCACGCGGACGACTCGCCACCGGTGAACCCGATCGGCGACCTGTTCAAGACGCAGGTGTGGGTGTTGGCGCGGCACCTTGGAGTCCCGGAGGTCATCGTCGCCAAGCCCGCGAGCGCCGATCTGATCACCGGCCAAACCGACGAGGGCGATTTCGGCATCTCCTACCCCCGCGCGGACGCGATCCTGCACTGGATTCTGCTGGGCTACGGCAACGCCGAGATTGCGGGCTTGGGTTTTACCGAGGCTGAGATCACTCTGGTCCGCAAGCGCCTCGATTCCACTCACTGGAAGCGTCGGCTCCCCACCGTCGCCATGCTGAGCGCGACGGCGATCGGGGAGTACTATTTGAGGCCGGTAGACTACTAGGCTGCAGTGAGGAGTGAGAAGTAAGAAGCGAGAAGTGAGCAGTGAGCAGTGGAGCAGTGAGCAGTGAGCAGTTCGTTGATCCGGTCCCAGGCATTAGAACCGACTCCTTACTCCTTACTCCTCACTTGTCGCTGCCTCCATGTCCCCTGACAGCCGCCCGATGTCCTATTCCACCGGCACTATCTCCACCTTCGTCATGCCCCACATGCAGAACGTGCGCGGCGATCTGTTCGGTGGGGACCTGATGGCGCTGATCGATCAGGCCGCCGCCGTCGCCGCGATCCGGCACGCGGGTGGACCGGCAGTGACGGCGAGCATTGACCGGGTGGACTTCAGGGAGCGGATTCCGGTCGGCGCGCTGGTCACCTGTATTGCCACCGTCGACTACGTGGGCAACTCGTCGATGGATATCACGGTCGAGGTCTACGCCGAGAAGGTGAGCACGGCGGAGCGGCGCCATACCCACACCGCGCACGTGGTTTTCGTGGCCATCGACGAGGACGGCAAACCCAAGCGGGTCCCCCGTCTGGTAGCCGAGACCGACGAGGAGCGGGCGCGCTACGCCCGCGCCGAGGCGCACCGATCGAGGCAGCGGTCTCCGTGACCCCGGCGGCGGTCACGCTGGTGCTGAGTGGAGGTGGGGCCAAGACGGCGGCCCATCTCGGCGCTCACCGGGCGCTGCGGGAGGTGGGATGCGCGCCGGTGCGATACGTGGCGACCTCCATGGGCGCCGTTATCGCGGCCGGCCTGGCATCCGGAGTAGAGGAGGACAGGCTCCTCGCGCGCCTTGCCGAGGTGGGCCGCCGGGGAATTGTCCGCGACCCGCTCGCGACGGTTGCCGGTCTCTTCTCCCGGGGCCTGCTCCGCCCGACGCCTCTGCGCCACGCCATCGAAGCACTCTTTCCGGCCAGGCGGTTCGCCGATCTCCACCACCCGCTTACCGTTTCCGTCGTGGACCTCGACAGCGGTGAGCTTCTCCTCTTCGGCGCCGGCGGGGCGGACGCGCCGCTGATCGATGTTCTCTGCGCCAGTTGTGCCCTGCCACTCTACTTCCCTCCTCAGACAGTTGCCGGGCGACGCTATGGCGACGGCGGGCTCCGGGGCGTGGTACCGCTCGAAGCAGCGGCGCGGTTCGCGAGCGAGCCGGTCATCGCCGTGGACGTAGGGCCCGGATTCGAGCGAGACGGACAGGGGGAGCCGAGCTGGGTACCGCCCATGGTGCGAGCCCATGAGGACGCGCTGGGTATTCTCATGGCAGCGCATACGGCCGCGCAGGTTGCCCTCTGGCGCGCCGAGCCGGGTCGCCCACCTCTCATCTACGTGAGACCCCGGGTCGACCGTCGCGCGACCTTCCTAGTGGAACATGTGCGCCGCTACGCGGAGGACGGTTATCGGGCCACCCGCGCCGTGATGGAACAATGGGGTGCGTCAGACTTGACCAGCCCTTCGACCGGGGCAAATTGAGCCACATGAAAGCCTCGGACGCGATGGTACCCGATCCGCACGTCGCCGTGGCTGGCGCGATGGCCAGCGAGGTGGCGATCATGCTCAAGACCCGCAATATCTCCGTGGTGCCGGTGGTGGACGACCATCGCACCCGATTGTTTCTCGGTACCCTGAGCGACCGAGATCTGGTAACCCGATGCCTGGCGGAGGGAAAGCATCCCTGGCACACTCGAGCCGACTCGCTGATGCGGACCAACTCGCCGGTGGTGACCCCCGACCAGGAACTCACGGGTTACCGAGTCCGTATGGACCTGGACCCCAGTGAGTCCCACCTCCGGCCCACCATCACAGTGGTTGACGGGGAGCGGCGGGTCATCGGCTTCATCAGCCACCCGGAGCTGATTCCGGGGGTCGAGATCGTATGGGGGAGCGAGGGGTAACCAGCCATGCCCGAGTTCAAGCTCTTCAGCCTGGAGGAAGCGCAGCGCACCCTGCCGCTGGTGCGGCGTATCGTGCAGGACCTGACTGTGGAGTACCCCGCCTGGCGGGCCGCGGTCGGCCGATTCGAGGTGCTCACCGGAGGTGCGCGCGCCGATTGGGGTGAGACACAGGAGTTAATCGCCGCGCGGGAAGAGGTCGCCGCGCATGCCGAGCGGATCAACCGCTTCCTTCAAGAGCTGGATGCGATCGGCTGCGTGTTCAAGGGGTTTGAGGCGGGGCTGGTGGACTTCTACTCGCTCCGGGAGGACCGGCCCATCTTCCTCTGCTGGCGGCTAGGAGAAGACCGGATCGCATATTGGCATGAAATCGAGAGTGGCTTCGCCGGGCGGCAACCGATAGACGGATCGATCCTGTCCGCGGTCTCCTCGTGATTCGGTTTTGGCTGTTTCTCCACCTGCTGGGCTTCACTATGTGGCTCGGCGGGGCCTTGGGCGTGATGGTGGCCGCGGTGGCGGCGAGACGGGAGGATCGAGCCGGCCTGGGCGCCGTGGTCCGGGCCCAGACATCAATTCAGAAGGTGATCGTCGCCCCCGGCGCGCTGCTGACCGTGCTTTCGGGCCTCATTCTCACGTTTTCGGTTGCGGGCCGTACCGCTGAGCTGGTCGGCTTCAGCATCTGGCTGGTCATCATGCAGGGCGCCGGCATCGTTGCCGCATTGCTCACCCTTCTGATCACGCTCCCCACGGCCGCGAAGCTCGCGCGCCTCGATCCCATGGGTCCGCACGCAGGCTATTTTGACGAGCTGCGCCAACGGCAAAGGCTTGTCGCGTCCATCTCAGGGATACTGGGCCTCCTCGCACTCCTCGCCGGAGCCATGATGCGGTGAGGGGGCGACGTGTGACGATAGGTATGAAATGCGCGAATCGTTGTCACCCTGAGCGAAGCGAGGGGGCCGGCCCTTAACCGCTAGTCAGATACTCGCCGAGATCCCGCCACCCGGGATTCAGCCTCTCGATGAGCTCAATCTTCCTGAGCCGCTTCCATCTTTTCAGCTGTTTTTCTCGTCGAATCGCATCGCGGACATCAGCAGCGGACTCGATGTACACGAGCTGCATGGTTCCGTGTGAATGAGCATAGCCATCGGGGTGAATGCCAGAGCAGTGCTCTTCCAACCGCCGCGCAGGATCATTCGTGATTCCGATATAGAGCTCTCGCGAAGCGCTGGAGAGGATATACACATAGTACTGGCGGCCCATGGAACAAGATCGCGGTCGGTTGTCAACTGAGTCTCAACATCTGCGTATCGCCCCCTCGCTTCGCTCAGGGTGACACACCCTTCTACGCAGCCCCTTCACGTTTCCGTTTTACGTTTCACGCTCTTCAGGCCCGTCTGGCACGCGGCCTGCACTGGACAGGCCCGACAGCGGGGAACCCGCGCCGTGCACACCAGCGCGCCCAGCTCCATGATCGCCTGGTTAAACGCCCAGGCATGCTTTCCCTGCCGGGGAAGAATCCTCGCTGCCGTCTGCCACAACACCCGCTGCGACCCCGATCGGCGGAGGCGAGGATGGAATGCGCGGCGGAGCACCCGAGCCACGTTGGTGTCCACCGCCGGTGTGGGACGCTCGTAGGCAAAGCTCGCCACCGCGCCCGCGGTGTAGCGCCCCACGCCGGGCAGCAGCAACAGCTCGCCCACCTCCGCCGGAATCACCCCTGCGTGCACCCGCATCACGGTCTGGGCCAGGCGGTGCAGGTTGAGAGCCCGGCGGTAATAACCCAGTCCCTCCCAGCTCTCTCGGACCATCGCCGCTGGGGCTTCCGCGAGGGCCTCGAGCGACGGGTATTGCTGGAGGAACCGGTGGTAATAGGCCTCCACCCGATTCACCTGGGTCTGCTGCAGCATGAACTCCGACACCATGACCCGATAGGGGTCGCGGGTGCGGCGCCACGGCAGGTCTCGCCCCTCGCGCCGGAACCAGCGGAGCAGCCGGCGACGGAACGCAGCGGCGTATTCGTTCGGGCTAGACTTACGTGCCATGGGGGGCGAAGATAAGGGACCCGACCCCTGGACCCATAGCCTCCTGGCCTGATGACCACCGAGACGCTGGATATACGACGCTTCGTAGGGCGCTGGACGCTGAATGCGGCGTCCCACGTCGGCCGGGTGTCCTTTCTGGTCGCCGACCTGGTTCGGAGCCTGGGCGAGTGGCGAATCTGGGTTCCCCGCGCCTTTACCGAAGCCTGGAACATCGGCGTAGGGAGCCTGTTCATCGTCCTGCTGATCTCCGGCTTTGCCGGGGCCGTCACCGCGCTTCAGGCTCGCTATCAGTTCACCGGCACCATTCCGATCTACTATCTGGCCGGAGTCATCGTCGAGTCCATCGTGCTCGAGCTGGGGCCCGTCCTCACCGGGCTCATCCTGGCCGGCCGCATCGGGGCGCGATACGCCGCCGAGCTCGGGACCATGCGGGTCACCGAGCAGATCGATGCCCTGGAGAGCCTGGGCCGTTCCCCCTCTTCCCATCTCATTGTCCCGCGAGTCATGGCGGGGCTGGTGATGATCCCGGTCCTGGTGGTCATGGCCGACGTCATGGGGATTGCCTCCGGCTGGTTTTCCATGAGGCTGGTGCTGCCCATCACCAACGACGACTTCAGCTACGGGGCCCGGATCTTCTGGCGAGGGCAGGACGCCTTCTTCTCGGTGATCAAGGCTTTCTTCTTCGCCGGCTCCATCACGGTGATCTCCTGCTATATGGGCTTCAGTACCCAGCAGGGAGCCGAGGGCGTGGGCCGCTCCACCACCGGTGCCGTCGTGAGCAGCTCGGTGCTCATCCTGCTGCTCGATGTCGTGCTCACCAAGCTCCTGCTCAACCAATGATCGAGCTGCGCCAGGTCCACAAGCGCTTCGGCACCCAGGTAGTGCTGGACGGGGTCGACTTCGACGTTCGCGAGGGCGAGACCGTCGCCCTCCTCGGCCCCTCGGGTACCGGCAAGAGCGTCCTGCTCAAGCACATCATCGGGCTGATCCGGCCCGACTCGGGGACCATCGTGGTGGACGGCAAGGAAGTCGGGCGGCTCAAACGGCACCAGCTCGCCGCCATGCGGTCTCACATCGGCTATGTCTTTCAGAACGGCGCGCTCTTCGACTCGATGAATGTGCTCGAGAACGTGCGGCTGGGGATCACCGACGAGGAGAAGTTCCGCGACCTGGAGTACGCCGAGCAGCGGGTGCGGGAATGTCTGCGCCTGGTCAACCTTTCTCCTGATACGATGACCAAGTACCCGGCCGAGCTGTCGGGAGGAATGCGGAAGCGGGTCGGGATTGCCCGAGCGATCGCGGGCAGTCCCAAGTACCTGCTCTACGACGAGCCTACCTCGGGGCTCGATCCGGTCAATGCCGACGTGATCGACGATCTGGTCAAGCGACTGGATAACGAGCTGGGCGTGACTAGCGTGATGGTCACCCACGACGTCCGCGGCGCCTTCAGGGTGGCGGATCGACTGGCCCTCCTCACTGGCGGAAAGATCGTGCAGCAGGGCACCCAGGAAGAGTTTCTCGCATCGCGGAACCCCAAGGTCCAGGAGTTCCTCGAACGCGACTTCCCTGACGCCACCTTCGCGGCCTGAGCACATCATGGAACTGAGCTACAAACGCGAGGTCATGGTCGGCACGCTGGTCATCATCGCCGTCACGCTGTTCATTCTGGGCACCACCTGGCTAAGCGGACGCTCCGTGGCGGCCAATACCAAGGACTTCTGGAAGATTCAGTTCCGTGATGCCGGCAACCTGAAGATCAGCTCGATGGTCAGGATCTCCGGGGTCTCTGTGGGGAAGGTGGAGCGGATCCAGCTGTTGGACGTGGGCAAGGTCCTGGTCTCGGTGAGATTGCCCGATCGAATCAAGCCCAAGATCGATGCTACCGCGAACATCGTCGCGGTCGGGTTCGTGGGCGATGCGGCCGTGGAGTTCAATCCCGGTGACGCGCCCCAGCTGCTGACCAAGGACAAGATCATCCTGGGCACCCAGGCGGTCGGATTGGCCGACCGGGCCCAGCAGTTGGGCGACAAGGCCGATAGCCTACTGCTGGGTGCCCAGGCCATCGTCAACCAGAAGACCGCCGACCAGCTGCACGCTACCATGACCGCGCTTCAGGGTACGCTCAAGGCAGCCCAGCGGACGATGGAGATCTACAGCGACTCCCGGAGCGGACCCACCGCGGAGCTGACGAAAACTCTCGTTACCCTCAACCGGCTCACCGCGCGGCTGGATACCACTCTGGCAAATCCGACGCTCTCGCACCGCGCCGACACCCTCACCAACAACCTGGCGCAGATGACCAGTCAGCTCACCGTCACTACCGCCCGACTCGACACGCTGCTCTCGGCGATGAACCAGGGAAGGGGAACGCTGGGCAAATTCGCCACCGACAGCGGACTCTACTACGACATGCGGGATGTGTCTCAATCCCTGAAGAAAGTGCTGGACGAGCTGCAGAAGCATCCGGGCAAGGTGCCGGTGACGGTGAAGATCTTCTGACAGGAAGGTGAACGCGTGAAACGTGAAAGGTGAAACGTGAAGGGGAGTCGTACGCCTTTCACGTTTTCCGTTTCACTTTTCACCTTTCACTTTTCACGCTTTATTGGTCCCATGCTCACCCTCACCTTCCTCGGCACTGGCGCCTCCACGCCGACGGTCGAGCGCAACGTCGCCGGCCTCTCGGTCCAGCGCGAAGGGGAGATGATCCTCTTCGATTGCGGCGAGGGGACCCAGCGGCAGATGATGCGCTATGGAGTGGGATTCTCCTTCCGCGAGATCTTCTTCACCCACTACCACGCCGATCATTTGCTTGGCGTCACCGGCCTGCTGCGGACGATGGGACTGATGGATCGCACCGAGCCGGTCACGCTGTATGGGCCCCGTGGAGCTCAGCGAATTCTCGGCGCTGCGATCACGTTGGGGATCGAGCGCAATAAGTTCCCGGTGGACATCGTGGAGATCCGGCCGGGCGACCGCTTGGCACGCGACGACTACGACATCGTCGTCTTCGAGACCGAACACCGGGCCGATACCGTGGGCTTGGCGCTGGCGGAGCACACCCGGCTGGGGCGCTTCCATCCCGAGCGGGCCCGCGAGCTGGGCATTCCGGAGGGACCTCTCTGGGGCCGGCTGCACAAAGGAGAGACCGTCATTCTGGAGGACGGGAGATTGATCCGGCCCTCCGAGCTGGTGGGTGAGCCGCGTCCGGGGCGTATGCTGGTCTACTCAGGGGACACGCGTCCCACCCTCACCCTGATGGAGGCGGCACGGGGCGCCGACCTTCTGGTGCATGAGGCGACCTTTGGAGGCGAGGAGTCCGAACGGGCGGTCGAAACCGGGCACTCGACCGCCTCCGAGGCAGCCAAGGTGGCGCTCGATGCCGGGGTGCGGCAACTGGTGCTCACCCACATCAGCCCTCGCTACGGGCGGGATGCGCCGGAGCTGTTGGCGGAGGCACGGGCGATCTTCCCCCATACCACGATTGCTCGCGATGGGATGACGATCGAAGTCCCGTTTGCGGACTAGCATCTCTGGCCGTTCACTACAGAGGCACAGAGGCCGCAGAGGGCTCAGTCGCACACAAACATCTCTGGCCTTTCACCACGAAGGCATGAAGGCCTCGAAGAACAACACAAGATATTTTGTGGGACTGCTTCGCGGACTTCCTGTTTCTTCTTCGGATCCTCTGTGGCCTCTGTGTCCTCTGTGCCTCTGGGGTGAACCTGCAGTGGAGCCGCTCCTATGACGAGACCTAGCCGGTACGAGCTCGCACTGCTGGTCTCTCTGGTGCTGCTGCTGGTCTGGAGCGGTATTCAGCCGCACGATCGGTTTACCTGGATCCTGGAGGTGTTCCCCATCCTTCTCGGCGTACCCGCGCTGATCCTGCTCTATCCCAGTCTGCGCCTGACCCCATTGGTCTACACCCTGATCTGGATCCATTCGCTGATTCTCATGCTGGGCGGACACTATACTTACGCCCAGGTGCCGCTGGGCTTCTGGATGGAGGATTGGTTCGGCTTCAGCAGGAACCATTACGACCGGATCGGCCATCTGGCGCAGGGATTCATCCCTGCGATGCTGGCGCGGGAGATCTTCATTCGCCGTTCCCCGCTCAAGGGAAGTCGCTGGCTGCCCTTCCTGGTGGTCTGTTTCTGTCTCGCCTTCAGCGCGTTCTACGAGCTGATCGAGTTCTGGACCGCGCTCGCCACCGGCTCCGCCGCGACGGACTTCCTGGGTACCCAAGGGGACCCCTGGGATACTCAGTGGGACATGATGCTGGCCCTTATCGGGTCGATCGTGTCACTACTGTTGCTCTCGCGCTGGCAAGACCGGCAGATCGCCGCAACCCCCTAAATTCCGACGATGCCGCTCTCCTCCGCTCGAACTGTGTTCCTCGCGATCGCCACCCTTCTCTTCGCTGCCTGCAGGAGTGGAGACAAGCCATTGGCGCAGGCCCAGGATCCACCATCTCCCTCCCAGGCTCCGGCCCCTCGTGACACGGTACTGCCCTGGACTCCGCGGCCGATCAGCGTGCCACCGCCGCATCGTCCGGACACCGTTTCCACGACCGATCCAGCGGCACCACCTGATTCCGGGGTGCCGATCGTCATGCGGCGACGCTTCGTGCTGTCCGCCAGCGACTCTGCGCGCTGGCCGGTCAAGACGCCGGAACCGCTCGCCGGGTCGCTGCTGCCCGATCATCTCATCGTGGCCTACTACGGAAACCCCCGGTCCCGGCAGATGGGCATCCTGGGCCAGCTTCCGCCCGAGGAGATGCTGCAGCGCCTGGAACAGACCGCGATGGAATGGGCTAAGGCCGATAGTGGGCGGAAGGTGATGCCCGCGCTTCATCTCATCGCGGTGGTTGCACAGGGAAGGCCGGGGCCTGGGCGGAAGTATCGCTTCCGGATGAGCGACAGCCTGATCGGCGAGGTGGCGTCATGGGCGGAGCGGCGGGGCTGGATCATCTTCCTCGATATCCAGACCGGCCATAGCACCATCGCTCAGGAACTGCCTGAGCTGCTGGGCTTTCTCCAACGCCCTTATGTCCATCTCGCACTGGACCCGGAATTCGCCCTGGGCCCGGGCGGAGTTCCGGGCAGGCGCATCGGCACACTGGACGCGTCAGACGTGAACCTCGCGATCCGAACCCTGGCCGATCTGGTCTCTCGCTACCATTTGCCGCCCAAGATCCTGGTGGTACACCGCTTCACCCGGCGCATGCTCACCCGCTCGAGCCTGATCCAACTCGACCCCCGGGTGCAGGTGGTGGTGAACATGGACGGCTTTGGGGCGCCCTATCACAAGCTGGCGGCGTATCGCTCGTATATCGTCCCCTATCCGGTCCAATACACCGGGCTCAAACTCTTCTACAAGAATGACCGCGTGTTCCGGGGCCGAAACCGTGACCGACCACCCGACTGCACCGAGATGGTCGATCTGCTGGTAGGCTGTGGCCGCGACGGGCTCATGACCCCGGCACAGGTGCTGGAGATGTACCCCCAGCCGCTCTACATCCAATACCAGTAGAGAAGTGAGAAGTGAGAAGTGAGGAGAGGTCATCTCATAAATAGTTTCGTTGATGCGTTGCCGGTCTCGACCTCTCGAGGGGGCGACACGATCTCCGAGGGAAATTGCTCTCCTAGCCCCAAGGCTTAGTGTCCATGAATAGGGCACTTAGCTATTTATGAGATGACTTCGAGTAAGGAGCGAGGAGTGAGGAGTAAAGAGTAAGAAGTGAGCAGTGAGAAGTGAGAAGTAAATATAGTGAGAAGTAAGTAGTGAGAAGTAAGGAGCTTCTCATCCCGAGCGGCAGCAAGGGATCTACTCAACGGATATTGGGCACCGGGTGAGTAGGTCCCTCGGTCGCCTGCGCTTCCTCGGGATGAGGACTCGCTCCTCACTCCTTACTCCTTACTCCTTACTTCTCACCTCTTACTTCTCACTTCTCATTTCTCACCGGCTTGCCGCCAGCTTCACATCGGCCTTCTGCCACGTCTTCCGGAATTGCTCTTCCACCGACGCCGCCTCGGACGTCTTCCCTTGAGCTTTGAGGCTACGAGATAGCCCATAGAGGGACCAGCCATTACGGGGATAGCGCCGCAGATCTTCCCGGTAAGCCTTCTCCGCCTCCGCCGGCCGCTCGGCGGCGAGCAGCACGGCGCCCAGAGGCTGGCGGAGGGGAAGATCCCAATCGGGTGGCTCGTCATAGATGAGCTCGTCCTCCAGTGCCACTCCCTCGCGCAGTAGCTTCACGGCTTCTTCGGTGCGCCCGTTCTTCGCTGCCATGGTTCCGGCCAGGTGCTTCCCTGCGATTGCCAGGAGCGTGCGCGCCGGGTTTTGCCCGACTACGGCCTGCTCGGGCACCGAGTCTGACAAGGCCGAGAGCTTGGCCGCCTCCGCCTTGGCGGAATCGGGGTGATTGGTCTCCGCGTAGGCGAGCCCACGAGCGTAGTGCCACATCGCGGTGGCATAGTGGAAGTCTCGCGGGGGCGCCGGTTCCTTTAGCACCTCGCTCCAACGGCTGAACCGGACCAGGGACATCAGCGCCACCGGCGCGTACCCCTCGAGGAAGGGTACCTGCCGGATCACATCCGGATTTACGATCTCGACCACCTTGCGACCCGCGCGGATGGCTTCTTCGCCCCGTCCGAGCTGCTGGAGGGCGGACCACATCATGTGCCAGTTGTGTGGATAGTACCCGATCGGGTAAACCCCGGTGGGATGACGGTCCTGGATGAATCTCTCGTCTGCGTGAACCGCATGCTCGTTGTGGTCCACCGCATCTTCCCACATGCCGAGCCGGAGGTAGATGTGGCTGGGCATGTGGACCAGGTGTCCGGCGCCGGGGGCCAGCTGGGCGAGGCGGTTGGCACACGGCAGCGCCTTGCCCGCGTCGTTGGATGCCTCAATGGCGTGGATGTAGAGATGGCACGCCCCGATATGATCGGGATACCGCTTCACCGTTCGCTCCAGCAGCGCGAGCTGCTCCAGCGTCGAAGGTGCCATCGGCTTACCGGCGTTGGTCCAGTATCTCCACGGCCGGAGATCCATCAGCGCCTCGGCGTAGAGCGTGGCAGCATTCGGATCCGTGGGGTAGCGCTTGACAACGTCTCCCATTGCCATTGCGTACGCCGAATCGAGCGGCGCGCGATCGGTGGGCGGATGGAGGGAATAGCGCTTGGCAAGGGCCTGGATGTACGCCCGCTCGTGCGGCGTCACCCTGGCCGAGAGCTTGAGCGCCCGCTCGATGGATTCGTAGGCTGGCTTCACCGCGCCGGTGTCCATCGGCAAGTTGATGTTGGGACCCAGCGCATAAGCAATGCCCCAGTAGCACATGGCGCAGGCGGAGTCGAGCCGGGCACCCTCTGTGAAGGAGTTGACCGCCTCGTCATGGTTGAAGCCGTAAGTGAGGCGGAGTCCCTGGTCGAAGTATTTCTGGGCGACGGGCGATCGGCTGGTAATCGCCATGTGGAGCGTGCCCAGGTTGGGGTAGAGCGGTGTCTTGGCATGGGCCGCGGCCGCCTGCATCGCGGCCTTGTCGTGCTCATGGGCCGGCTCACCCTGTGCCGAGGCTGCTCCCTGGAGTGGCATAGCCAACAAGCCCAGGCTGGCGAGAGCCCGAACGAAAGTTCCCCGCATTGGCTTATCTCCTTGCGTGATTTTCGGATCGGCGGTGCACAGCGGCGGAGCCGTTCCGAGTGACACAGAATAACGCCACCAGATCACGATCGGCTTCGCCCGAAGATTCATACCGGGAAGCGGCGCACCTGGCCGGAAGCGGCCATGGGGTGGGCGGGGGCTGGGCCGGCGGGAGTGCTGCGCAAGCGGGAACGGCGGGGGCTTCGCAGCGCGGGCGGCCTGGAAACAGTCGCGAGCCTCAGTCCAGAAGCCGCGGGCGAGGGCGTCGCGGCCGGCTTGATATCGGTCGGCGGGAGACCGAGAGCGGTCGACTCTAAGGGGGGCGGGCGTAGCCGTCTCCGGAACGCGGGGAGAAGACAAACGTAAGGCGACAAGGCGGTAGGGCGGTAGATGGGAAGGGCGGTAAGGCGGTAAGGCGGTAAGAACGGTAAAGGCGGTAAGGACGGGAAAGGCGGTAAGGACCAAGCCAAATGAGACCAACTCCAATCGGATTCCTGTTAGTCACGTGCATGCCTTTGGCGATGAGCCAGGGGCGGCTCGCGGCGCAGACGCCTGGCTCTTCGCGCCCAGCCGAGCTCGCGTTCGTGGACGTGAATCTCATCCCGATGGATCGGGATCGAGTGGTCTCACACCAGACGGTACTCGTCCAGGGAGATCGGATTGCCCGCATCGGCCCGACGGAAAAGGTGATCCCAGGGGCCAATGCGCTCCGGATCGACGGGAGGGGCAAGTATCTCATGCCTGGATTGGTGGACATGCACATCCACCTGTTCAACTCGAAGGATCTGCTGCTCTATCTCGCCAACGGCGTGACGACTGTCCGAAACCTCGGCGGGTATGCTGCCTCCGACTCGATTCTCCAGATCCGGCGGGAGGTCGCCGAAGGAAAACGACTGGGGCCGACGATCTACAGTAGTGGCAACTGGCTGGACGGCGATCCGCCGGTGCGCCGAATCAACACCGTGGTCCGCACGGCGGCGGAGGCGCGCGCGGTGGTCGAGCGGCAACGGGCCGAGGGGTATGACTTCATCAAGGTGTATCAGAACCTGAGTCCGGAGGTCTATCAGGAGATCGTGCGGGTCGCGCGGGCGCAGGGTATCCCGGTCACAGGACACATTCCGACTGCAGTCGGCGTGGCCGGCGTATTGGAGAGCGGCCAGGTCGGTGTGGATCATGTGTCGCACTTTACGGGCGAGGGCCCCGCCGAACCGCTGGCTCAGCAAGTGCGCCGCGCAGGGGTCTCGGTGACGACGACGCTGGTGATGCTGCGGCTGGCCTTCACCCTGCGTGGCGCGCCCGAGCTGATGGACTCGTTGCTTGCGCGACCGGAGACCAGGTATCTCTCGCCGGCCACGCTCCGGTTCTGGCAGGATGCACCCTACCTCAAGGCGCCGCGGATGCCGACTGCTCTGGAACGGGTGCGCGAGGCTCAGGACCTGGTGCGTGTTTTTCACGCCCAGGGTGTGCGGCTGATGCTGGGCACCGACGCGGGAATCTGGGGGAACCCTCCGGGATTTTCCGTATTGGAGGAGCTTGGGCTGCTGGTGGAGAGTGGGCTGACACCCTACCAGGCGCTCCGAGCGGGAACGACGGAGCCGGCTCAATTTCTCAATCGATACGTTCGCGGCGCGCGGCAGCCAGGCGTCATCGCCGAGGGGAATCGGGCCGACCTGCTGCTACTCGAGGCGAACCCGCTGGAGGACGTTGGCAATGTTGCGAAGCGGTCGGGGGTGATGGCGCGAGGGAGATGGCTGCCGGAGGAACGGCTGCGAGCGATGATGGAGGCGCTGGCGAGGGGATATCGGTAAGGCGGCCGAGCGGTAGGCGGTAAAGACGGTAAGGGCGGCAAAGGCGGTAAGGGCAGTAAGAGGGACGGAGGACGCTTTGTCGCTGACCTTACCGTCCTTCCCGTCTTTACCGTCCTTTCCGTCTTTCGTTTGCGTTGACCCATCGTTCCCCGCTGGCTAGCTTTCGGCCCTTCCTGGGGCTGTAGCTCAGCTGGGAGAGCGCTGCAATCGCACTGCAGAGGTCAGGGGTTCGATCCCCCTCAGCTCCATATCCGTCGCCCGCGCACCTGATACTGCGCGGGCATTTTTCTTGCCCGCTCGGCACCGGTGACCAGACGCGTCAATAGGGACCGGGCTCTGTCCGCTCGCGGTCGAGGCGCTGGAAGAGCTGAGGAAATGGCGTGTAGGGGTGGGGTAGCGAATGGGATTGGGGGTTTCGGTGAGTGTTGCCGGTGGTTAGTTTTCGGCCTCCTGATGCCCCTTGGTGTAACTGGCAACACGCCTGACTCTGGATCAGGAGAGTCCTGGTTCGAGCCCAGGAGGGGCAATGCCCACGGTGAACAACCGTGGGCCTTTGTTTGGGGCTCGGCCTGCGGCTCCGACCCCAGGAGGGGCAACTGGAGGCTCTGCACTACCTTCGTGGTGCGGAGCCTTCTTCTGTTTTCGCAGATCCCTGCTGGGCTCGGCTCAGCTCTGATGCGGAGAGCAGGTCGAGATAGCGGCGAGTCCGGCGCAGCACATCTGCATTCGACCGGCGCATCATTTCATACCGATTCCGTGGGGGCGCGCCGGCCCGGTCGCGAAGGCGGTGTTGAAGTCCACTACCTGAAACGCCGGATCCACCGTCAGGCTCTGTTCCCTCACGTCGAGCACGTGCACCTTGTGGTCGCCATCCAGGTGGACCTTCCCGAAGTCATCCTGGTTGAGGAAATAATCGGTCACCACGAGCCGCTTGCCCTCATGCGTCAGGTGGACGGAGTGCGGACCCGTGTTCTCCCCGAAGCTGACGACGGAGACCTGCTTGAACTGCTTCGGGTTCGTGATGTCGAGCATCCCGACCTGACCTGCCATCAACGTCGCGAAAATGAGGCGTCGCCCACCCCGCGGCATCGCCAGGAGCCCCGGCATGCCGCCGCGCACCGGCGTGTCCACGTGCGGAGTGATGTCCTCGGTGTCGAACGCCTGCTCGTAGCTGCCATCGGTCGGATCGACCGAGTACATCAGCCCCGTGAACATGTTGACCGTGACGGCGCGCCCATGGCTGTCGCCGGGGATGAGTTTCACGTCCATCGTTCCGGCGTTATCCGGGAGCAAAACCGTCCGCGTGATGCGGCGATTTCGCAGATCCCAGAAACGGAGCGAGCTCCTCAGCTCGATGTCGCCCGCGAACGCATTCAGCGTCGTCACCGGATTGATGAAGTCACTCGTGACGAGCCGGTTCCTCGAGAAGTCGGCGTCGATGCCATGCGGATTGAACCCACCGTCAGCCGGCGATGTCGATGGATATTCGGCGACGAGGTTCAAGTGCTTGTCGAATTCCACCAGGCGCCCTCCCGCTCCGCCCGTGGCCGACCCCATGTTGGTGACGAGGAATCCTCCACCGGGTAGCGCCAGAAAGTCGTCGGTGATGCTCGAGTTAGGCGCCCGCGTGGAGGACAGGAATTTGGGGTGTCGGGCGTCGGTGATGTCGAAGAAGAAGATGTCGTTCTGGCCCTTGAGCACGCTCAGGAGACCACCGCAGGCGAGAATCGTCTGGTCGGCGGACGTGTGGCAGTGATGCGGCTCGTTGCCGGTGTTGCCGGGCGGTGGGAGAGGCACCGTCCGAAGCACCTGGCCGTAGTTGCGCGACTTGCGATCGAAGTCGATGACCGCGAGGAAGTCGGGCGCCACGCGCGCCTGGTCGCTCGCCCACACGTAGAGCGTCGTCGCTTCCCGGCCGTGCGCGCGATGGCCGTCGTCACCGCCGCGATCGAGCGAGACATCGGTCGGGGGCGCAGCGCCGTCAGGCGATGCAACATCCGATGTCGGTCCACAGCCCATGCCGACCGCGACCGCCGCGATCCATATGATTTGCCGATCCATGCGCATCAAAGGTCTCCAGCGTGGAAGAACAAGAATGTCGAAACAAGTCAGTGACAGGAGCCACCGGGTGGCGGGACCCTACTTTCGGAAGGCGAGTGTGTGGCCCGGACCGGCCAGACGCGACTTCATGAGCGAGGAGGTGGTACAGTATAGCATTGGTGCGCAGCTATTGATATAGCAGGGCTAGAACGTGCAG
>JBIOUY010000079.1:0-3292 GCA_044867445.1 Gemmatimonadales bacterium | reverse complement strand
GGCCCGCAGCCGATTGTCTCGCCCGAGCACCGCGCCATGGCGGATTCGCAGTATACGCTGTCGCTGCTTCGGGGCTCTCTGACCGTCGCACCGGTGGCCCACGCCACTCCAGACGATCTTGCTGGGTTCACGACTCGGGTTACCCGCGCCAACGGATGGGACCATGCCGCGACGGCGCCGCACTACCCGGCGATCGAGCACGTGCTCTACATCATCAAGGAGAACCGTACCTACGATCAGGTGCTGGGCGACGAGCGGCAGGGTGACGGGGACACCTCTCTGGTCTTCTTCGGTCGGACCGTGACTCCAAACATTCATGCGCTGGCGGAGCGCTTTGGCCTCTACGACCGCTTCTTCGTGAACGCCGAGGTTTCGGCGGACGGGCATGATTGGTCCACCGCCGCGTACGTGACCGACTATCGGGAGAAGACCACCCCGCCGCATTACGCGAAAAAGCGGGAAGCGCTAGACGAGAGCGACGAGGGGGAAGACGCGGCGGAGCCGCCCAACGGCTACCTCTGGAACCTGGCTCAGCGGGCGGGGATCAGCTATCGGAACTACGGTGAGTTCCTGGATCCGGACAAGGGACGGCCGGGGCATTATACCACAAGCAAGCCCTACCTGGCATCGCACTCGCACCCGACCTTTCCCAACTTCGACATGAAGATCCCGGACCAGCATCGCGCTGACCTGTGGACCGCGGACTTTGACGCGCAGGTGCAGCGGCGCGCCTTCCCCACGCTGGAGACCATTTGGCTGCCCCGGGACCACACTGCCGGCGGCCGAGCCGGCTTCAACACGCCCCGTGCCATGGCTGCCGATAACGACTACGCATTGGGACGAATCGTCGAGGCGGTCTCCCACTCGCCCTACTGGCGGTCGACGGTGATCTTCGTCCTTCAGGACGACTCGCAGGACGGCCCCGATCACGTCGACTCCCACCGATCGCCAGTGCTGGTGATCTCACCCTGGGCCAGGGGCGGTGCTATCCACCGGTTCGCCAATACCACCGATGTGCTGAAGACGATTGAGGAGTTGCTACACCTGCGCTCGATGTCGCAGTTCGATCATTTCGGCCGTCCGCTACGCGACGTCTGGCGCGACCAGCCCGAGCCGACACCGTACACGGCGATCAGGCCCTTGGTCGACATTGCGGAGATGAACCCGGATACGGGGAAGCAGGCGCGGGCATCGGCCGGTTTCAATTTTCAGGTAGTCGATGCGATAGATGATGCGGCATTCAACCACGTTCTCTGGGCGATCATCAAGGGCGAGCAGGTGCCGTATCCTGGTGCACATCGAGCCGACGCGCTGACGCTCGGAATGGGACGGCAGTAGCCGTGGGCAGCTAGGCGGGTTGATGCATCGTCCACCAGCGCGTCGCTTCCTCCTCACTCCAGGGTTCGATCTCGACTGCGGCAAGCAGCCGTTCCAGTTCGCTCGCGTCCTTGGGTCTGTCCCCCGGGTTTTTTTCGAGGCAGGCAACGATCAGGCGATCCAATGCCGGATCCACTGGGATCTCGCTCCGCTGGGATGGCGGGATCGGCACCTCTCGGATGTGTTTCGCTATCATCGCCAGCGCGGTTTCGGCCTCGAAGACCAACCGGCCGGTGAGCAGGTAATACCCTACACAACCCAGCGCATACAGATCCGCGCGACCATCCACCAATTCACCGAGGGCCACCTCGGGAGCCATGTAGGCTGGGGTCCCTCCAGGCATGACTCCGGCGGCCGTTGCTAGAAACTCCCCACTCGCCGCTCTCCCCACTGACTTGACCAGCCCAAAGTCCAGCACCTTCACGAAGTCGTCGTGAAGGCCGACCCGTCCCACGTGAATATTTGCCGGTTTGATATCCCGATGTACTAGGCCGGAAGCATGGGCCTCCTCTAGCGATTCGCAAATCTGTCTGAGAATGTGAATCACCCGCCTGGCGGGCAGCGGCCCCTCCTGGCGAACCAGCGTCTGGAGATCCATTCCGTTGAGCAGCTCCATCACGAAGTACAGGGTACCGTCTTCCGTTACCCCGAAGTCATACAGGGCAACAGTGTTGGGCGATCGGAGATTGGCCGCCGCCTCTGCCTCGCGGTAGAATCGAGCGATCGCCAGCTGGGCCACGTCTCCACTGCGCTCCGCCAGCACCTCGGGCCGGATCAACTTGATGGCAGCTGGGCGCGCAAGCATCCGGTGGGTAGCCCGGTACACCTCGCCCATTCCGCCTCGCCCCAGCAATTCGTTCAAGCGATAGCTCCCCATCTCCTGCGCTTTGCTCACCTGCTGGCCGAGGCCGGTGAAGATGCGTGAGATCACGACCGCGACGCCGAGCAGCAGATACGTCGGATAGTGCATGATGAGGGTGTTGCTCAGCGGGCCGAAGTCATAGTGCCCGGTGGCCCGCCCAATCACCATTCCCAAGGGATCCATGGAGGCCGCCAAAGACCCAGCCAGCAACATCTTCCACGGCTGGGCCGGCACGATCGCCGCAAAGATCAGGATCATGGGGCCGGTCCAAGTGATCATCGGGCTCGCATCGACGATTTGCTCCGATGGAGGTCCCCCATGCATCACGAGCCCGATCGCAAAAGCCATGATTACCATGTACGCGAGGCCCAGATTAACAACACGCGCAGGATTTCGGTTATCGATGCGCAGATAGAAGAACAGCATCAGAGACGCGACTATGGTCACAGCCACGACAGCGTCGCTCGTGTGGAGCTGGGTCGACCGTGGATCGCTCGGATTTTCCACCTCAAAGGCAAGGTGGCCGAGCAGCGTAGCCACCAGCCAGAGTCCGGCGGCAATGAGCGCCATGGTCTTCAATCGCCATGAAGCCTGGCGCAGCAGGTCATCGGGAAGGCGCCGCCGGACCACCGGTGAGCCTTCCTCGGCGGGGTTCTCTCGCGCTGGTCGGGCAATCAGTTTGGGTTGGCTAACTGGTGCGCCGCCCTTCATTCAGATTCCCCTTCGCCGACCAGTTGCACCAAGCGACACCGCCGAGCTATCCGGTTCCGGTGGCTCGGCGGTCGTGGGTCCTCCGGGCGTGGAAGTCAGACGGCACGGAGGAGGTGAGAAATTTCGGGAGGACTGGGGCTGAGGGTACGTTCTTGGACCGGTCTCGTCAAGAGAGCACGGCAGGGCGGCTAATCGGTTTCCGAGCGAGCAGGTTCACGGCCGGTTGCAGTAACTTCGCCGCATGGCGACCGTGAGCCGCCGGCAACCAACGATCCACTGGGTGTCCGCTGTTATGGTTCACCCATGCTTCGCAGGTCTTCGCTCGATTTGAGCTCGCCGGTT
>JBIOUY010000078.1:0-13406 GCA_044867445.1 Gemmatimonadales bacterium | reverse complement strand
CCCAAGGCTCCGGATTCGGTGCTGGTATTTCGAGCCGAGTGGCAGTGGGAGGATATGGACGAGCGGGCCTTCGCCAGGCTCATGCGCAATCACGGGGAATGGTGCGAGCGCAACAGCGGTGCGGACTCGCCCTTCGCCCAACTGTTCAGCACCTTCTTTCTCCATCGCCGTGAGCTCGGCAAGCTGGTGTTGAGGGGACTTTCGACCGCCGGACCAGAGGCCGAGCGACTGGCTCAGGAGCACCTGGCAGCGATCAACGACGGCGTTGGAGCGGCCTCCACCTATGAGGTCGAGCGCCTCTCCTGGCTGTCCTTTGCCCTCGATCCCTTCCCCGAAATATTCCGGCCGGTGACCAACGGCGCACTGGTGAAGGGGAAAGACGCGTTCCTGCGCCGGCGCTTCACCGATCGCCAGATCGAGGTCGTCTATCACTACCTGACCCGAACCGACCACGAGGTACCCGGCGGGATGCTGGGCCTCGTTACCTACGGCGGCAAAGTGAACAGCCTGGCGCCGGACGCCACAGCCTCGCCTCAGCGGGACTCGATAATGTCGTCGGCCTGTGTGGCCGGTTGGGGGGACCCGCGGGACGAAGCCAGGAACCTGGCCTGGGTCCGCTCGTTTTACCGTGACCTGTTCGCCGATACCGGCGGAGTGCCTGCGCCCAGCGAGCGTTGTGACGGTGCCATGATCAACCATCCCGATGCTGACCTCGCCGATCCAGAATGGAACACTTCCGGGACGCCTTGGTATAGGCTCTACTACAAGGACAACTACCCCAGACTGCAGGGCGTCAAAGCCCGCTGGGACCCTCGTAACGTCTTTCACCACATACTCTCAGTCCGATCGAGCTAGGGGAGGCTGCGCCTCGGCGCGAGTGCTGCGCACGGCGGGAGTGCTGCGCACAGCGGGGGCTGCGCGACGGGGCCCCGCCGCCCGCGCCGTTCCCGCCGCTCCCGCCGGCCGGTCGCGTGTCGGCCAGACGGAATCGTCTGCCATGTCGATTCCGTAGGGCCTCGTTCGACGTGTAGGTAGAGGGCCGGAGAATTCAGCCGTTCCGGAGGGTCCGGAAACCCGGCTCCGACCGCAACCGATGGAGACAATGGCAATGCGATTCATGCTCCTGCTCAAAGCCGACAAGAACACCGAGGCCGGTGTGCTTCCCAGCACCGAGCTGCTGGCCGAAATGGGCAAGTACAACGAGGAGTTGGTGAAGGCCGGCGTGCTGCTGGCCGGCGAAGGGCTCCAACCCAGCTCGAAAGGCGCGCGGGTCAAGTTCTCGGGAAAGAAGCGGACCGTGATCGACGGGCCCTTCGCCGAGACCAAGGAGCTGATTGCCGGTTTCTGGCTGATTCAGGTCAAGTCGAAGGCCGAGGCCATCGAATGGGTCAAGCGCTGCCCCAACCCGCTCGAGGGCGAGGCCGAGATCGAAATTCGTCAGGTGTTCGAGGCGGCAGACTTCGGCGAGGCGTTCACCCCCGATCTCAGGGAGCAAGAGGAGCGCCTGGTTGCCCAGATGGCAAAGAACGCCAGGCAGTAAGGAGCACACCATGGAACTGAACCCCTATCTCAACTTCGACGGTCAATGCGAGGCAGCGTTCAGGTTTTATGAGCGGTGCCTCGGCGGAAAGATCGTCACCATGATGAACCACGAAGACTCGCCCATAGCTGATCAGGTGCCCGCCAGCTGGGGTAAGCGAATCATGCACGCCCGTCTGACCGTGGGCGAAAGTGTCCTGATGGGCTCCGATTTTCCGCCCGAACATCACGAGCAGCCCCAGGGCTTCGCCGTGTCTCTCCAAATCAAGCAGCCGGCGGAGGCTGAGCGTGTCTTTCGCGAGCTGGCGGAAGGCGGGACCATCCGCATGCCCATCCAGCAGACCTTCTGGGCGGTCCGCTTCGGCATGCTGGTCGATCGATTCGGCATCCCCTGGATGATCAACTGCGAGCAAGCCGACTAAGAACTGAGGAAGAACAATGATGCGATTCATGCTGATCGCGATGGGCACCAAGGAATCCGAAGCGGGCTGCGCCCCCACGCCGGAGCTGATGGCGGCGATCGGGAAGCTGTCGGAAGACATGACCAAAGCCGGCACGCTACTGGAGATGGGAGGCCTCGCGCCGACTTCGAAAGGCGCGCGCCTCCAGCTCTCGGGAGGGAAGGTGACCGTGACCGACGGGCCCTTCACCGAGGCCAAAGAGGTGATCGGCGGCTACGCGATCGTTCAGGTGGAATCGAAAGCCGAGGCGATCGAATTGTCGAAACGGTTCCTCCAGATTCACGCGGACGTGATGGGGCCTTCGTACCAGGCCAGGTCCGAGGTTCGCCAGTTCTTCGATCCCTCGGACTTCCCATTCGAGACGGCCAGACACTAATCCTGACGTGCGCCGCCTTGCACTGGAGGCCAAAGATGGTCTGATTGGTAGCCGTGACGGCTACGGATACCCATCGAGCGATCGACGCGGTCTGGAGAATCGAGTCCGCCAAGCTGATCGCTGGAATCGCGCGGATTGTGGGCGACGTTGGTGTTGCCGAAGACCTGGCGCAGGACGCGCTCGTCGCCGCGCTCGAGCGGTGGCCCAAGTCTGGTATCCCGGACAATCCGGGCGCCTGGCTCATGGCCACCGCGAAGCATCGGGCCATCGACGTCCTCCGCCGCGGCACCCGGCTCGAGCGCAAGCACCAGGAGCTCGCGACCGAGCTCGAGGTTCAGCAAGAAGCCGCTCCCGATCTCGATGCCGCCATCGATGATCAGGTCGGCGATGATCTCCTCCGCCTCATCTTCATGGCCTGTCACCCGGTTCTCTCGACCGAGGCCCGCGTCGCGCTCACCCTGCGACTGCTGGGCGGCCTCACGACCGAAGAGATCGCCCGCGCGTTCCTGGTGCCGGAAGCAACGGTGGCCCAGCGAATCGTTCGGGCCAAGCGGACCCTGGCCGAGGCGAAGGTGCCGTTCGAGGTACCTCGGGGTCCTGAGCTGGCCGAGCGGCTTTCTTCGGTTCTGGGAGTCATCTATCTCATCTTCAACGAGGGCTACTCGGCGACGGCGGGTGACGACTGGGTACGACCGGCGCTGTGCGAGGATGCCCTCCGACTCGCCCGGATCGTGGCCGAACTGATGCCGTCGGATGCCGAGGTCCACGGACTGGTGGCGCTGCTGGAGATCCAGGCCTCGCGTCTGAGGGCGCGAGTCGGCCCCTCAGGTGAACCCGTGCTGTTGCTGGATCAGGATCGCGGGCGCTGGGACCAGCTGCTCATTCGTCGTGGGCTGGTTGCGCTCGAACGGGCCGAGACCCTTGGCGGCGGACTGGGCCCGTACACCCTCCAGGCCGCGATCGCCGCGTGTCACGCGCGAGCTCGAAGGGCGGCGGAAACCGACTGGCGCCGAATTGCGGGGCTTTATGGTGCGCTCGCGCAGCTCGCGCCATCGCCGGTGGTGGAGCTGAACCGGGCGGTCGCGATCGCGATGGCCTTCGGGCCGGCCGCCGGTCTGGAGCTGGTGGACACCCTGACCTCGGAGCCCTCGCTCAAGGGCTACCACCTGCTGCCCAGCGTGCGCGGCGATCTGCTGGCCAAGCTCGGCCGCGCCGACGAGGCCCGTGCGGAGTTCGAGCGCGCGGCTTCGCTCACCCGCAACGCTCGCGAGCGGGAGTTGCTCCTCGCGCGCGCGGCCGCGTGCGAGACCGGCGCGGCGCCGGTCGAGCCAGGGTAAGGCACGTGCAGAGAAGTGATCTCAGGACGTCGGCTGTCACCGACACCCCTGCCGCGCCTCCCGTCGCTCCCGCGGTAACTACCCGGCGCTACGACCGATCCATCGTCGAAGGGCCACTCCGGTCGGCGGTCTGGAGGATTGCGTGGCCCACCATGCTGACCAACGCCATCGGTGGGCTCCAGGGCATCGTCGATCACGTGCTGGTCGGGCATTTCGTCGGCTTCAAGGGGAACGCCGCCATCGGCGTCGCGACCCAGATCTTCATCATCGTGGTCATCTTCATCAACTCGCTGTTCACCGGGATGAGCGTGCTCGTCGCCCGCTTTGCCGGCGCCGGTGAGGAAGAGAAGGTCGACCGCACTGTGTACCAGGCATTTCTGACGGCGCTCGGTCTCTGGTTGCTGGTGATGGCGCCGTTGGGTTACCTGCTCGCGCCCTCATTGCTCGACCTGGTCAACGCCGCCCCAGCGGTAAAGGCGGAAGCCCTCCCGTTCCTGCGGATCATGTTCCTGTTCAGCAGCGGCATGCTGGTCTTCTACATGCTGGGCGGGGCACTGCGATCGGCCGGCGACGCGCGCACCCCGATGATCCTTGGCCTCACGCTGACGGCGCTGAACATCGGGTGCAACGTGCTGTTGATCCGTGGGTGGGGCCCCATTCCCGGCTTCGGGACTGCCGGAGCCGCGATGGGAACGTCGATCGCATCCGGCGTGGTGGCGCTGTACGCGGTGGTACGGCTCTGGCGCGGTGGCTGGGTGGTGCGGTTCCCCCACCGGCATGGCTTCGGCCCCGACTGGAGCATCATTAAATCGCTCTTCCGATTCGGCCTGCCGAGCGGGATTCAGGGAATCGCGATGAACATCGGCGGGGTGTTCATGCTGGCGTTCATCGGTTCGGTAGCGCAGAGCGCGGCGGCCCAGGCAGCGTTCGCGATCTCCTATACCCAACTGTTCTCTCTCATCACCTGGACCTCGGTTGGGCTGATGGGCGCTGCTGCGGCAGTCGGTGGCCAGAACCTCGGTGCGGGCAAGCCGGAGCGGACCAGTGAGGCGGTACATGTCGCGGCCCGCGTCGGTCTCGCCGGTGCGGCGTTCGTCGGAGCCTTCTTTCTCTTCCTGCCTCGACAGCTGCTCGCCGGCTTTGGCATGAACGACCCAGTGGTCGTCGAGATCGGCACCCAGCTCCTGCGCGTGCTCAGCCTCTCGGGGCTGTTCGTCGCTGTCGCGCTCACCTACACCGGAGGGTTGCAAGGCACCGGAGATACCCGCAGCCCGCTGTACATCTCCATCGTCTCTCAGATCGTGGTGCCGCTGGGCATCTGCTTCGTGGTGCAGCACAGCACCACACTGCAGCCGCTCCACATCTGGATCGCGATTCTCATCGGCCATGCGACCCGCTGCGGGCTCAGCGTCCTGCGGTTCAATCAGGGCAAATGGCGCGGAATCGCGGTGGACATCGGTGGGTACGCGCGATAGTGGCGCCGAGAAATTGGCCTGCTCGAATTAGTCTGAATTGGATCTCGCGTCAGTCTTGCCGCGGCCTTACGCTAGGCGGCTCGCTCGGTCTGGACATTCAGGCGGTGAGCTCAGGCTTCAGTAGAGGACGAGAAGATGACGGCTGCCGAAAGCGCTTCCGCTATCGGAGCACCCAAGGCAACTCGTCGCGAGTGGATCGGGCTCGGGGTGATCGCGCTGCCGTGCCTGCTCTACTCCATGGATCTGACTGTACTGAACCTGGCGGTGCCACATCTCAGCGCCGCCCTGAAGCCCAGCAGCGTGCAACTGCTCTGGATCGTGGACATCTACGGCTTCATGATCGCCGGGTCCCTGATCCCGATGGGCACACTGGGCGATAGGATCGGTCGCCGCCGGCTGCTCCTGATCGGAGCGGCCGCGTTCGGCACAGCGTCGGTGCTGGCCGCCTTCTCTACTACTGCCAATATGCTCATCGCTGGCCGCGCGGTGCTCGGCATCGCGGGAGCCACCCTGGCGCCATCCACCTTGTCCCTGATCCGCAACATGTTCCTCGACCCCGAGCAGCGCAGGGCCGCCATCGGGGTGTGGATCACCAGCTATTCGGTCGGCGGCGCGATCGGCCCAGTGCTGGGCGGGCTCCTCTTGGAGCACTTCTGGTGGGGTTCGGTCTTCCTGCTGGGCGTACCTGTCATGTTACTCTTGCTCGTAGTGGGGCCGGTGCTGCTGCCGGAGTACCGTGATCCCGAGGCTGGCCGTCCGGACGTGACCAGCGCGGCACTGTCACTGCTTGCCGTTCTCTCAGTGATCTACGGCCTCAAACAGATCGCCCAGGAC
This sequence comes from Gemmatimonadales bacterium, assembly GCA_044867445.1. GTDB lineage: Bacteria > Gemmatimonadota > Gemmatimonadetes > Gemmatimonadales > GWC2-71-9 > CAVVWJ01. The sequence continues at coordinate 7,384 of JBIOUY010000078.1, read as the reverse complement.
GGTGTGGGATGGTTGCCGGTGCTGTCCATCCTGGTGGGTCTGGCCATCGGGGTCGGCTTCGTGAAGCGGCAAGGCCGTCTGTCGGACCCGCTGATCGATCTCCGGCTCTTTCGCCTGCCCGCGTTTAGCGCGTCGCTGGTCACGTACATGCTGGGCACTTTCATCGCGTTCGGGGCTTTTATCTTCACCGCGCAATACCTGCAGCTGGTCCTGGGGTTCTCACCGCTCAAGGCGGGCCTCTGGATGCTGCCCTTTTTCCTCCCCTTCATCCTCGGTTCCACGCTGACGCCGGTGATCGCTCGCCGGGTCGGCCCGACATACGCGATGGCCGGCGGCCTGGGGCTCACGGCGATCGGATATGGGCTGCTCACCCAGGTCAATGGGTCCTCCGGGCTCGCGGTCGTCGTAACCGCATCCGTCATCTATTCACTGGGCCTGGCTCCGGTCTTCACCCTGGCAACCGACTTGATTGTCGGGAGTGCCCCTCCAGAACGGGCCGGGGCGGCCGCGGCAGTCTCGGAGACCAGCTCCGAGCTAGGCGGAGCACTCGGGATCGCGATCCTCGGCAGCATCGGCACGGCCGTGTATCGTGCCCAGGTGGCAAGCGCGATCCCTCCGGGTGTTCCGCCGGAAGCGGCCAGCGCGGCCCGGGGCACGCTGGGCGGAGCCTTGGCCGTGGCTGAGCAGCTCCCCGAACGACTTGGCGCTGCGCTACTCGGCCCAGCTCGCGAGGCGTTCACCCATGGGCTGCAACTGACTGGCGCCATCTGTGCTCTGATCGCGCTAGCGACGGCGATTGTGGCTATGAGGCAAAGGAGCTCGACATGATAACCATGAACGAGTTGTTGCAGGAGCTGGAACAGGAAGCAGCCTCGACCCGTCGCGTGCTCGAGCGGGTCCCCCAGGACCAGTTTGACTGGAAGCCACATCCCAAGTCGATGACTTTGGGTCAACTGGCCCTACATGTCGCCACCATACCAGACGCGATCGCCGACGTCTCGACCCGACCCACGTTCGACGTCAAGACCGTGATCCCCCGGCCCAGCCCTGCCAGCAGCGTCGAATTGCTCGCCGCGCTCAGTCGGAGCATCGCGACGGCAAAGACCATTCTCGGCGGCATAGGAGACGCCGGACTGATGACGAGCTGGAAGATGGTGGACGGGGATCGGGAGATCATGGCGATGCCGCGGGTGGCCCTGTTCCGTAATGTGCTCTTCAACCATTGGTACCATCATCGGGGACAGCTGACCGTGTACTTACGCCAGGTCGGCGCCCTGGTCCCCGCCACCTACGGACCCAGCGCCGACGAGAACCCCATGGCCGCGAGGTAGCGGGCGGCTGGGGTAACTGCTGCCTGGGTCCCGATGGGCTGGCGCGCGTGCTCGGGAGTAAGCGGGAGGCTCTGGACGCTGCCACACCGGGCGCGATGGGGATCGTGAGCCGCTTGCTCGACCGTAACCACGACTGCTCGGTACTGGACCGGCTCTCTCCATCGTTAACTCAGGTCATTTTCTTGGCCTTCGCCCTGACAAACGCGTAGCTCGCGAGCGGCAGGACGTTCGCGTTGGCGGCCTCGGTCGCCAGCTCCTTCGCCTTGGCGGTATCGCCCTTGCCCTGATGGGCCAGCGCGAGCGTGTAGACCACCTGGGGATCCTGCTGGTTCGCCTGGGCCAGCTCGGCGATCGCCGTGGCGTAGTCCTTCTCGTGCAGGGCAATGGTGCCGGCCAGCTGGTGCGCTTGCTTGACCCGGAAGGTATTGTTCCGGGCCGCGGCACCGCTGGCATAGGCCGCGGCTTCCGTCTTGGCCTTCGCCACGTCGCCCTTGGCGAGCGCCACCCGTCCGTCGTTGTAGTGGGCGGCGAGCTTGATGTCCTGCTTCACATCATCCGAAAGGCTGGACTTCTCCACCAGGTCGAGCGACTGCCAGAACCGCTTGGCCGCCTCGTCGGTGCGCCCCGCATTGAGCAGGATGTTACCCAGCAGCAGCGCGTCTCCGCTCATGTTGGCGGTGTCGGCCAGCTTGGCATCGAGCGTGTACTCCTTCTCGATCTCCTTCAGGGCGGCGTCGGTCTTGCCCGCGTCCACGTAGATCACGGACCGAACGAACAAGGCGAACCGGCAGTCGCCATTGTCGCGGGCGGCATCATAGAGCTTCTGCGCCTCCGCGGCAGCCTCGGTGTGCTTGCCCTGAAGCATCAGGTCGGTGGCGATTCCGACATGCGAGTTGCCAAAGTGAGGATCGAGCGACAGGGCCTTCTTGTACTGCTGAATGGATTCGTCGAACCGCCCCGTCTTCATCAGCAGCTCGGCATAGGAATCGTAAGGATTGGGGTCGTTGGGAATGAGCTCGATGTACTTCTTGAAGGATTGTTCAGCCTCGGCGTACTTCTTCATCGGTCGATAGGCGTAGCCCAGCGAATTGTACGCGCCCGAAAACTCGGGATTGATGGCGATAGCCTTCTGGTATTCTCCAACCGCTTTGTCATAGTCCTGCTGGCCAAAGTGCTGGTTGCCCAATATGAAATGGGCCCGCTCGTCATCGGGGTACTTGGCGACCAGCTCCTGAGCCAATTCCAGTGCCTTCTTCGGCTGCGCGTTCCCGCCCGCCTCGGCGGTCAGGATCATCAGCCTCTCGCCCTCGGTCGCCTTGTCAGAGAGCTTGACCGCCTCCCTCAGATGCTCGAAGAACTCTTTGGCGCTGGGCGCGGTGAGGGCGAGCTGGTAATGCACCATGGCGAACGAGGGATCCTTGGCGACGGCTTGCTTGAAGAGCTCGCGACCATCGTGCGCGCGGAGCTCTTCGGCCAGCTTGCGCCCCTGGAGGTACAGCTGGCGGGCCTCATCGGAGCTGGTCGTGAGGGCAACAACTCGGCCCTTCTCCACGGTACCGGCGGCTGAATCTGTAATGGTGGCGCTGGCGGTCTCTGGGCCGGACTTATTCCTGGGGCTGCACGCGGTGAGAAGGGCGAGGAGTCCGTACGCAGTGAAGCGGACGGCGGGTGAGGTCAACGCGCGGGGCATCTGGTCCTCCGGTGACGTTTCAATTGTCTACGCTGGTGTTCGAGCCGGTGAAGTGGCTACATCAGGCCCTACGCCGGAGGGTTGAAGCGGTTTCAGCGGGAGAACGCATTGCGGAGCGGAACGAATTCCTCATCCCGAGTGCAACGAGGGATCTCGTCCAGGATTGGTTCGAGCTTGGCGGAGGAAGATCCCTCGGTCGCTCTGCTGCCCTCGCTCCGCTCGGGCAAGCTCCTCGGGATGAGGAATCTCCAAGCCCCCGTTTTCGCTCTGCTCCCTCGCAATGAGGCACCATCCGCGATACAATCCCCGCTCATATGAACGATCTCTTCGCCATCCTCCTCCTGATTAGCGCCAGCGTCACCGGCCTGTTGCTCATTCCCTTCGGGCTTCCGGGACTCTGGGTGATCGTGCTCGGCGTGTTGGGCTATGGCTGGCTCACCGATTTCCGATCCATCAGCATGGGCGTCATCGTACTGGCCATTGGGCTCGCGCTGCTGGGCGAGGTGGTCGAGTCCTGGCTCGGATTCCGCTTTGCCCGGCGATACGGCGGCTCGAGCCGAGCCGGGTGGGGCGCCCTCATTGGAGGCCTGGTCGGGGCTATGGTGGGGGTTCCGGTGCCGCTTATCGGCTCCGTCATTGGCGGATTCATCGGCGCGTTTGTTGGCGCGGCTCTGTTCGAGTATACCCGGGCGCGACACTACGAGACCGCGGCCAAGGCTGGGTGGGGCGCTGTGCTCGGGCGAGCGGTCGCGGCAGCCTCGAAGATCGCGCTGGGGGTCGTGATCGCGGTGACCGCGCTGTTCCAGGCCCTTCGGGGGTGATCCTCTCTGGGGGAGGTATCTTGCTGACGTGAGAGACCCCACCAGTCACGCCGAGTCCAAGACCACGTTGATCCAGACCGACGTCGCCGCGGCGCGCGGCGGCCGGCGTACCAGCGCCTGGACTCTGCCGCCGGACCTAGAGGCGGAAGCGGTGCGACGGGTGCGAGCGCTGGCTCTGCTGTATGCAGTGGCCTACTTCCTGGCGGGCTTGCTGCCCCCGCTGCTCAGCGCCGAAGGCCGGGCGATGCTGATGTCGAGGATGATCCACTGGCTGCCGCCGGTGCTTTCCATAGTGGGAGCGCTGGTGGTCGCCTGGCTGGTGTCCCGACCGGGTCTCAAGACCGGGGTCAAGATGTTCGCCGGTTTGGGATTCGGAATCCTCGGCAGCTACGGCATCGCCGCGGCGGAATATCACGATATTGTCGCTCCGATCATGTATCGCGAGGGCCCAGGCGGCCTCGGTCTCTCCTGGGTCGCGGTATGGGCGCTGCTTGCCGCTGTCGTGGTGCCGAGCCCGCCTCGGATCACGCTGCTTTCCTCGGCTCTGTCGCTTTCCGCCGTGCCAGTCATGTATTCCCTGGGCGGCAACCAGCCAATCAACTTCGACCACTTTTTCTTCGGCCTGGTCTTTCCGTACGTCGTCGTCCTCATCATGGCGTACGTCGGCTCCCGCGTGGTGTACGGACTGGGCGCCGCCGTCCGTGAGGCCCGCGAGCTGGGCAGTTACCGCCTGGTGCAGCGGCTGGGGCAAGGAGGCATGGGCGAGGTCTGGCGGGCGCAGCATCGGATGCTGGCTCGTCCCGCCGCGATCAAACTGATCCGCCCGGAGGTGTTGGCTGGAGGAGATGGAGGAAACCGACCGATGCTGTTGCGGCGCTTCGAGCGAGAGGCGCAGGCTACCGCGCTGATGCGATCGGCTCACACCATGGAGCTCTACGACTTCGGCGTGGCCGACGACGGCACCTTCTACTACGTGATGGAGCTGCTGGACGGCTTCGATCTGGACGAGCTGATCGAGCGATTCGGGCCGGTGCCGCCGGAGCGGGCCGTGCATTTTCTACGGCAGATGTGCAGCTCGCTCGCCGAAGCCCACGAGGCCGGACTGATTCACCGGGACGTGAAGCCGGCCAACGTCTACGCCTGCCGCTACGGCCGGGAGGTGGACTTCATCAAGGTGCTGGACTTCGGCCTGGTGAAGCATGGCCGAATGCCGGAGGAGGGCGGCGACAAGCTCACCGCGGCGGACATGACTGCCGGCGGGACCCCCGCATTCATGTCGCCGGAGCAGGCGCTGGGCGAGGAGCACATAGACGGCCGGAGCGATCTCTACGCCGTCGGATGCGTCGCGTATTGGCTGCTCACCGGCACCATCGTCTTCAAGGGCTCGACGGCGATGGAGACCATTGTGATGCATGTACACCAGGAGCCGGAGCCGCCGTCGCGGCGAACCGGGCTGGCGATTCCGGCGGACCTCGAAGCTGTCGTCCTGAAGTGCCTGGTGAAGGATCCGGCGGGACGGCCGCAGACGGCAGACGAGCTCGCCAGCCGGCTCGCCTCGGTTCGGTTGGAAAAAGAATGGACGGTGGAGCGAGCGCGAGAATGGTGGGACAGGCATCGGCCTGGCGGGCGGCCCGAGCAGGGCGCATAGTCCCGCGCCGAGCCCTCTAATTTGTGTTCGCCGGTACCTGGGACTAGGTTACCAGCCACGGAGACGCCGACGGCACTCCTTACTTCGACGTGAATACAGGGGCTGGACTCTGCGCCGGCCCCTTCTCTTTTCCGGCACCCGCCAGAGATCCCCATGCTGCTTCTCACCCTGGCCCTTCTGGCCAGTCCCGCCGATAGCACCGTGGTGCGCGACATCGAGGTCGCCCCCGGCGAGACGCTTCGTACCACCACCATCGGCGCCGGCCACCCGCTCGTGCTCATTCCCGGCATCTTCGGCGCTGCCTTCGGTTATCGCACCATCACCGCCCAGCTGGCGGCGCGCGGCTATCAGTGCATCGTGGTCGAGCCACTGGGCTACGGCTGGTCCTCTCATCCGAAGGATGCCGACTATTCCTTCACCGCACAGAGCCAGCGGGTCGCGAGCGCGCTCGACAGCCTGGGTATCACCCGGGCGCTGGTGGTGGCCCAATCGAGTGGCGCCGCCATCGCCTTTCGACTGGCGGTCGCCCGGCCCGAGCTGATCCGCGGGATGCTCTCGATCGACGGCGGCCCGGCGGAGAGCGCTGCCACCCCGGGCATGCGCAAGGCATTCAAGTTCGGCGGGGGCCTGGTCAAGTTCGTGATGGACGAGTCCAAGCTGCGCCACGACGTGCGGCGGGAGATCGTGAAGAACTCCGGCGACACCACTTGGGTGACCGATGCCGTGATCCGGGGGTACACTGCCGGACAGGTGGCCGACATGCATGGCTCGATCGACGCATTTCAGCGGATGTCGAAGTCGAAGGAGGAGGCCTCCCTGGCCGACCGGCTGCATCAGTGCGCAATGCCGGTCCGGCTGCTGGTCGGCACCGTGCCCCATCCGGCCGAGGTAACGAAGGATCAGCGGGAGCTGCTGAGCGAGAGGCTGCCGAACTTCACCACCGATAGCGTGCCCGGCTCGGGCCAGTACATCCAGGAGGAGCGGCCCGAGGCCGTCATGGCCGCGGTGGAGCGTCTGGACCAGGCATCGCGGTAGTAGAGCGGCGAGGAGGCGATCCGCTGACTGCCGGGATGCAGGCCACAGGGCGACGGGCATCCCTGATGGGCTGGATTCTGCTCGCGGTCGTTCTGATAGCCCTGGTGGTTCGCGCGGTAGATGTCTTGCTGGTGATCTTTCTCGCGATCATCCTGGCCGTCTATCTCGACGCGATCGCGGATCTGCTGCGCCGCAGGTTCAGCGTTCCCTGGACCCTGGGGCTCACCATTGGCGTTGCGCTGAGCTTGGGTGCGCTGGCTGGGGTCGTGGTCCTCATCGCCCCCGCGGTATCCGAGCAGGTGAGCGACCTGCTCGCCAATCTCCCCAAATACCTCACCGACCTCGACCAGAGCATCAACCGCATGCTCCGCAGCGTCCCGGTGCTCCGCCGAAATCCCGCCGCCAGTGGCGCGCCCGGCCTGCTCGCCTCCGCCCTGAACGACATCTTCGGGTTCCTTCGCGGCGCGGCGGTCCCCTACCTCAAAGGCGGGGTCGAGTTCCTCATCAAGGGCGTCAGCGTGCTCGTCATGGCGGTCTACCTCGCGCGCCACCCGGGAGTCTACGTCGAAGGCCTCGTCGCCATCCTGCCGCCTCGCCGTCGCCGCCTTGCCCGCGCTATCCTCACCGATCTCCGGATCACCCTGCGGGCCTGGGTGGTCGGTCAACTCGTGGCCATGGTGCTTCTGGGCGTGCTCACCACCCTCGGGCTCTGGATTCTAGGCGTTCCCTACTTCCTCGCGTTCGGCGTCTTCGCCGGCGTCGCCGCGATCGTGCCCTTCTTCGGTACCCTCTTCTCCACTCTGCTCCCCGCGTTGTTTGCGCTCGGCGTCTCCGGGCTCGCCAAGGCACTCGCCGTGGT
>JBIOUY010000077.1:0-12067 GCA_044867445.1 Gemmatimonadales bacterium | reverse complement strand
CATCGCTGGCAGTAATGACTGAAGCCCGCCGGACCGGCAGCGCAGAGTTCCGAGTGCGCAACTACGCCGATCGCTGGGAAAATCCGGGCACGCTCCGTCGCGTCGGAGTGGAAGCATTCCCCGTGCTTCTTAACGGGCGCCGGGAGACCATGCCGGCGCTGCACTTGCGAGGCCAGCTCGGACCCCCGCGACATCTTCGGCCGTGGTCGTTCTGGTTCCTGGACGACCCAGTGCAGCCGGTCACGCTCAAGGTGTCTTTCGGCCCCGAGGGTGCATCAGAGTCGGCACCACCCGAATGGATGCGCCAAGTGATCAGAATCGATGTGCCCGATCCGGCCCCAGGACTCGGAAGCGTCGATCTCGTCGCGGACACAGCGCTCCATGCTGACGGTGAAACAGGGGCGGTGATCCCCGGAAACAGCGTGCTGGCCCGCGGCGATTCCACCGAGCTTACGGGCGGCGAAGGGGCCAGCGATGGCAGCGGTGCCGGTCCGGGCAAGCTCCCCATCGGTGCGAGCACTGCAAGCGGCGCTGGAGGAAGCATCGGCAACGGCACCGGATCAACCGGAAACGGAAGAGCCATGCGCCCGGGCGCCGGCACTGGCGCCGGCAGGGGTAACCTGCGTGGGCTGGGCCTGGGCACCGGTGCAATGAGCGGCGTGGCACGTGATCTCACTACGTCCTGCAGGGTGGTGGTACCGGGTGTGTACTTCGAGTTCGATAGCGATGAGCTGAATCCGGCCTCTGCCCCGTGGATCCGGGCGGTGGCCGATCTCCTGAATGGCCACCCGGACTGGACCGTGACGATCGAAGGACACACCGACAGCATCGGGGGCGCGCGCTACAACCAGGATCTCTCCGAACGACGGGCGGCCGCGCTCAAGCGCGAGCTCGTCGGCCGGCATGCGGTCGCTGCTGGGCGGCTCGGCACCCGAGGGTTCGGCCCCTCGCGACCGCTGGAGCCGAACACCACGATCGAAGGTCGGGCGCGCAACCGGCGGGTGGAGCTGGTTCGCCCCTGTGGCGCGAGGAAGCCGAGGAAGCAATGAAGACGATGCGATTCTGGGCTTCGATGGCTCTCCTGTGTGTCCTTCCGCACAGCCAGCTCAGCGCACAGGACGAGGAGGGAGTTCCAGTCTGTGTGGGCAGCGATCGTGTTCTCCGGCATACGCCCGAGGGCGAGTGCCCCCGAGGGCAGAAGCTTTTCCGGCTGGCGGAGGTGGAGCCCGAGGACATCGCAAAAGAGGCGGTGGATACCATGCAGGGGCCGGAACAACCCCGTAGGCCGGATGCGCCGAGGTCCGAACCGGCCGGCAGTGAGGTCCTGAAACGGCTCGAGGAGCTCACCGCGCGAGTGACCGCGTTGGAGGCGGCGCCTGCGTCCGTCCAGTCCACCGCCCCACCGCCGGCGCCGGTTCGTTCCGGACGGAGCGTCGGGAACCGCGTGACCGCACCCTTCGAGGTGGTGGATCGGGCAGGACGTTCCATTCTGCTCGTGACCGAAGCGAAAGCACCCAGCACTCTCGGGCGCATCGTCATCGGACAAGGCACCGGAAACGGGAACTACGGCGTTGTTTTCCGTAACCCGCAGGGGCAGGTGGTCGCGGGTATGGGCGCCGGAACCGACGGATCCGGTGCGCTGCTGCTCAATGATGCCGACGGGAAGCGCACCATGCAGGCGACCGGGCTCGAGGGCTTCAAGATACTGAGGCCATCGGGCTCGATGGCGTTCTCCGCGGGCCAAGGAGGCGACGGTGGTGCGCTGGCACTCTACGACGGCAGCGGTGCCCTGATGATCTGGGCCGGGGTGGACGAAGGGGTGGGGACTGTCAAAGCGGGGCCAAACTATCGCTGCGCTGGATTCGCCGGGCCGACCGTGGCCGTCATCCGGCCTGACTGCATCCGGGGGCTCCGATGAAACAAGAGTCGGAAATCCGCACTGGACCACGGCGGTATGTCATCGCCCTGGTGGCGCTCGCGCTGGCCGTCTTCCTCATGTGGCTTGTGCTGGGCCGCAACCAGCAGTCGGGAGAGCGGATCGCCACTCAATCCGCATCGCGCCGAGCACCGGCACGGCTCGCGATGCTGGACAGCAGCTTCCGCGCGCTGGCGGATGGGGACAGTCTCTCTCCGCGGGACCGCTGGGATCCGGAGTACGTTGTGGCGATGGTCGGGCGAGAACCGGAGCAACTCTATACCTGGGTCGCGGCGAACACTGACTGGGTGCCCTACCTCGGCGCACTCCGGGGCCCGATCGGCGTCCTCATGGACCGCCAAGGCAACAGTCTCGACCGTGCGCTCCTGCTTGCGCGATTGCTGGAGATCGCCGGACACTCGGTCAGGCTCGCGCACGGCGAGCTCACTCAGGAAGAGGCCGCGGCCGCACTGCCAACCCTTGTGGCGCGGACCGCGGGCCCGTCCCTGCTGCCGTTGGAGTCCGAGATCGCTGATCCGGTCGGGCTACAGGCCGTCGCTGCCCAATACGGGCTGAACACCACGTCCATCAGCCGGCAGCTGCAGGCCCAGCAGGATGGCGTCTCGCGAATGCGGGCCGAGCTCGCGACGCGGGTGCGCGACCAGAGCGCGCGACTGCTGCCAGCCCTCCAGCCGTACGATGCGGATGCCGAGTGGGACAACCGGTTCGCCGAGGCCATGGAGGCGGTGCGCGATCACTGGTGGGTTCAGCTGAAGCAAGACACTAGTTGGACCGATCTCGATCCCCTTGTTTACCTGGTCGACACGACCATGACATCGCTCGTGCCGGCCGCGGAGACGATGCCGGTGGATGCGGTGCCGCGGGAGCTCCGGCATCAGCTAACCGTACGAGTTATGGCCGAGCAGTGGAGCGCAGGGACGCTTTCCGAGCGCTCGATCCTGGAACATGTGCTGCAGCCTGCCCAGCTGTACGGTCAGCCGATTGTTCTGCAGTCGTGGCCCGGAATGTGGCCCAAAGAATTGAACTCCGATCCGAACGCACAGTTCGGCTTGCGGAGCGCCGCGCTGGAGCAGCGCCAGTGGGGAATCGTGCTCGCCGTCAACGACAAGCCGGTCGCACAGGTCGTGCTGGGAGACGACGGCGCTGTGGTGGAGCCCCCGACCGGTGGCGGGTTCGGCGGCCTGGGCTCGGCGATCGGCGCCTTGGCACCCAAGCGTCAGCAGAAGGAGCGCAGGACCGCCCAGCGCCAGCTCACGGCCGTATGGATTGAGTACGAGCTGCAGTCGCCGGGACGCTCAGCGCGGACGATCCGCCGGGCGGTCTTCGACGTCCTCGGCCCCGCGGCCAGAGCCAAGCCGGTTCCGGAGCAGCTCCAGCTGGACGAGCGGAGCCGGCTCACCCGCAGTCTTGCACTCATGATCCGCACCGAAATCCTGCCGATTACCTGCCGCTTCGCTCCGGATTTCGTAACTCATCTGACCGTGGAGCGTCTGTTGGCGAACCGCCAGCTCTTAGGGATGATCGCGCGGAGTGATCCTTCGAGAGGCCTGCCGGAAACCGACACGCTGCTGGCTATCGCCGCACCGCCGGTGTCCCCGCTGTACTCGCTGGCGCTGGCCCGCTTGGAATGGAGCGAGGTCGATGACCGCCTCTACGTGGACCGGCTCGGCCTGCTTACCCGGCACCGTCACCCGGCAGTCAGCGAGCACGGCTTCGGACTGCGTGGCGCGATCGACATCGCGGCAGGCGATCTCGGCGTGAGTCTCGCAGAGCCCGACGCCTATCGAGTCCGATTGCGCCAGGGGGTGCTGGATACGAACGCCGAGGCGCTCTGGTGGACCGGTGCCGCCGTGCTCAACGCGGGAGAGGCGTTCGCGACTTCCCGCGACTGGAGCACACTCCGGCCAGCAGAACGGTCCACGGTCTCCTCACTGAACCTGCCGGCCGACGCCCGAGCCCGGATCTCGACCGCGCTCGAGGCCGGCGCGACGGTCATGGCGCCACCGTCACCGGTTAAAGCAGGGGCGGAGCACTTCAGTGGCTGGTGGAGCATCGAGCCAGCGACCGGCGCCGTGCACGGGGTGGGGGGTCACGGATGGGGGCAATGCGCGCCGGAATATGGCGTCACCTTGGAGGCGGTAGTGATCCACGCCGCCCGAAGCTTTGCGTTCGAGTATGGACTCTGCCAGGGCCTGATGCAGTCCATCAATGGGTTCCGCACCGTAGGTGCGGAGCTGCAGGCCCGCGGCCTGTGGTTCTGGTGGATGCCGCCCATCCAGTCAGCTGACCCTCTCGAGTTGTTCAAGGCCAACAACAAGACCTGCCTCATCGGCGCCATGATGGGCGGCTTTCTCGCCACCATGCCGATCCTGCTCCAGGTGCGGCGGCTCCAGTATCTCCGTGCGCTCGCCAGCGCCCGGCGATTCTGGCGGGACACGCGAGGTGGCATCCGGTTTCCGCCCCGAGCCGGCGGGATCCCTCGTCCTCCGCCTGCGATCCCGAGGCGGGTCACACGGCCTGGTGGGCATGATGCTCCGGTGGACCCCCGGGGCAAGACCCTGCCCGACATCAACCGTACCCAGTCTGGCTCCCCTCCGGACTTCGAGCCGGCGCCGGCCCCGCGACCCAGGGCACCCAATGAGGCAGCAGCCCGGGAGGCGGAGAAGGAGGCCTATAAGAAGCTCTTGGCTGCACAAGAGGGATCCACAGAAGCCACTCAGGACTTCGTGCGTCACCGAGCCAACAAACCGAACCCCGGACGCGGTTACGCGGGGGATCCTGCCAACTGGAGCGAAGAATGGGATAAGGAGCTCAACCGGGACATGATCGAGCGCGCCAACGCCAGAAACAAGGCACTGGCGGAATGGCAAGCGGCGCAGGAGGAGGTCAAGGCCTTCGAGAACGCTGCACAGGACGCTCGTGCCGCCGAACGGGGCCGCCAAGGCAGAGGCGGGTTCCCGGCACCGGTCCGCCAGCCAGCTCAGCCGGCCAACCCGCTGCCGGGCTGCCCGCCCAATTGCGGCAACAACAATCCGACGGGACCTGCGGGGGTAGTGGAGATACCGGGCTCGTCATCCGGCGATCAGATCGCGGCGGGAAGCAGCGGTGTCGCTAGCTCGTCAGTCCCGGGGAGCACCCCGTAGGGTGATTCTTCGCGCCAGGGCAATCTCGGACCAGCGCCACCCGGCGGTTTCGGGCGCGGCCCTCGATGGTCGCATTCGTTTCGCGTGGTCGTGACGCCCCGTAGCCCGCAACCTGAAGCCGGTCGCCGGCAATCCTGTGATGCGAGACCAGGCGGTCGCGTGCGGCGGCGTCCCGGCGCTCCGAGAAAGCTCGGTTGGACGCAACCGGCGCTGATGATTCGCGGTGAACGCGCCCCGCACCACCAGGGCGGGCACCGTCACGCGCTGACCGTTCATGATCACTGGGAATGGCCGGGGGCCGGGCTCCACGCGCGTCAGTGTGCCCCGATACAGGACCAGCGTCCTGCGCGGACGGAGAACACCTTCCAGCGGGCCTGGCAATGCGCCGCCTCTGACGTCGCTGGCCACGTCGTCGCTACTCATGGCCGCAAACGCGCGGTGCCCCCGTCCGCAGCCGCTCGAAGAACGCGGTTGACACAGTCCACAACGAGTATCCTGGAAAATCCCCCGAGTGGGTCAACGGGAACGCCCGGTGCGGGGGCGAAACGCCTCACACAGTCCTAGCAGGCACTGAATCCGAGACCAGCCCTGTTAACGCATGCTAATCCGGGCCCCGGACGAATGCCGAATGAGGGATTGCGCGTCTTGATGGGGCGTTCTCTCGTGACGAGGACCATCCGGACCACGACCCTCGGGCCATCCGGGCCACCCTTACTCCGACGAGCTGATCATGAGGCCGCGCTTTGCACCTGCCCTTGTGGCGATCTTGTCCTCTTCCCCTGCCGCCCCGCAAGGCAGCTCGCCGACGCAGATTTGCCTCGCGCCTCCGAGCGTCGCGGCTTCGGTCGGCAGCGCAACCAGCGCGTCCGACGCCGTCAAGCAGAGCCTCGCGAGCTTCCTCACAGGCCCCACCATCGGCGTCGTCTCGCTCTCGGCGCGGTTGGAGTCCCAGGCCCGACAGGAGGCGAAGACAGCCGCCTGCCGCTACCTGCTCTTCACTGAGATCAAGCATCAGCGGAAGCAGGGGAAGAGCATCCTGGGCCGGGCCGCCGGCGGCGCGGTACAGCAAGGCGCCTGGCGAGCCGCGGGCGAGGCCGGCTCGGGGGTTGGCCGGGTCGCGGCCGATGCGGCAGCCGGAGCGGCGGGTGCGGCGGTATCGGAGATGGCGTACTCGACCATGGCCAAGGACGAGATGTCGCTGAAGTACCGGCTCGAGGCGGCCGATGGAAAGATCCTGGTCGACCAGGCCGGCAAGCGGAAGGCAGAGTCGGATGGTGAAGACCTGCTTACCCCGCTGGCACAGCAGGCGGCCGAAGCGGTGGTTGGCGCGGTCCAAGGCGCGCCATGAACGCGCCCTCCTCATTCAGGTGGGCTGCGATTGCGTTGCTCTCGCTCCTGCCATGTGCATCGATACTGGCGGCCCAGACCAGGCCTCCGGCAGATACGACAACCGAGAGGTTGAGGCGCCCATTTCCCCTGAACTGTCGGGGAGGAGATCGGCTGGTCTTCGACACGATCAGCCCACCATCGCACTCTGGAGCTGGCATGAAGCTCTCCCTGACCTTTATCGCGAGCCGGAGTGCCGCGGACGCTGAGGGTCAGGGACTAGAACCCAGCACTTGTGCCTGGCTCGACCGACCGGTCAATGCTGACGAACCCCGGCAGGTCAGGTTCTCCCCCGCCATCGGAGATTCGACTCCCCAACGCACGGTCCGCGACAGCAGCGTGTACTGGTCCTTCCTGGCCTACAACAGCGACAGCGGGCACTTCACGGGAGTCGGGCACCGCCATTGGGACGCGGCCTCACCACCGAGGCCCATACCGTATCTCCCCCACGCGTTACCCCCGCCCCCGCCCAACGGCGGGTGGCTCAGCTTCAACCCCCGTCACCTCCACTGGTACGTGCTCGGCTGCGTGATAGGCTGGGTGGTGATCGTGGGGCTGCCGATGCTCACGCTCACTGGTCTGTGGAGCGGCTGGCGCCGACTGGCAGGTCTCTATCCCGACCGGAACATGGACCGAGGCCGCTCCTTCCGGTGTGGCCCCGTGGTGATGGGCATGTCGAACTACCGGGGCGGCGTGCGGCTTACGCCCGACGACTCGCATCTCCACTTCTCGGTGTGGGCGCTGCTTCGGCCGGGTCATCCACCATTCAGCGTGCCCTGGTCGGACATCACCGCGTCTCGGGACGAGTGGCCCTGGTTCCCGTTCAAGGGAGCCCCAGTCATTCGGCTCACCCTCGGGAGATACCGCCGGCTGCGCATCCTCGTGCCGGTGTCGGATGGCGAAAGAATTGTCGCGGCGAGTGGGAGCCGGCTGAAACTGAGCGAGCCAGCCACTCCCGTGCCGGCGGTGCACTGAAGTCCTGCGAATCAGCATGCATTTCCGAGGAGCCTCAGGAGGTAGATCGTGCTGAAGCGGGTGGTTTCTCGATGCTTTGGCTTGATGCTCTCCCTGGGCGTGGCTATTGGGGGCGCGGAAGGGCAGCAGTCCGCGCTGCCCCTCCCGCTCCCTACGGGCGCCACCATCGTGCAGACGCTCACCTTCGAGGGTGGGGACCGAGAGTCAGTGCACCAGGTCAGGCTCGCCTCTCCCGAGGGCCTGCGCTTCGAATGGAATCTCACCGAGGCGCACGCTGCCGGCGACACCATCCGACAGGTCTTCCGCTTCCTCGAGGCTACAGCCGATCTCGCCGCCGCGCATCGGCTCAAGGAGTTCCACGGCCCGGACGAGCCCGAGAGCCATCCCGGCTACACGATGCACGCAATCTCGCGCGCTGTGTACCAACGACTCCAGAGCGGCGTAGCGGACAGCTTTCAGGTCATGACCGTGGAGCGGCGGACCGGCGCCGGGCTTGCCGCAGCCTTCGGCTTCCGCTCG
The DNA here is from genome assembly GCA_044867445.1 of Gemmatimonadales bacterium. Taxonomy (GTDB): domain Bacteria; phylum Gemmatimonadota; class Gemmatimonadetes; order Gemmatimonadales; family GWC2-71-9; genus CAVVWJ01. The sequence goes on along the minus strand of JBIOUY010000077.1, from coordinate 4,108 downwards.
AACCGCGACGTGCCGGTGCGCTGGCGCGGCACCGTGACAGCAGTAGGCCCGGGAACGACCCCCTTCCCCGTCCTGGTGAACGGGCAGCGCGTGGAGGTGCCTGCGATCCGGGTGCGCGGCAGGTTCGCCGCGCGGCAGGGGCGCTGGGAACCGGAGTTCCTCGTGCTTGCCGACAGCACCTACCCGCTGATCCTGAAATGGATCGGCGCGTTCCAGGAGCCCGGCAACGTGCTTCAGACGGTGCGGATCGACGTGCCTCCGCGGATCGACTCGCCCTCCCGTGCCGGTAAGGCAGCGGGCACGCTGGATGGGGGACTCGAGGGTGCGCTCGCCTCGGGGTGCCGGGTCGAGCTCCCCGGCATCTACTTCGATTTCAATAGCGCGGATCTCAACCCCGCCTCTGACCACGCGATCGCCTCGTTTGCCGCGATCCTCAGCCGTCACCCCGACTGGACCGTGACGCTCGAGGGGCACACCGACAGCATCGGCTCCCATGCCTCGAACCTCGAGCTCTCGCAGCGCCGGGTCGAGGCCGTGCGACAGCGGCTGATCGAGGAACACAAGGTGAGCCCGGCGCGCCTCAAGACAGCGGGAATCGGCAGCGCGCGGCCGCGTGAATCCAACGCGACGATCGAGGGACGCGCGCGCAACCGTCGCGTAGAGCTGGTGCGCGAGTGCTGAAGGGAGGAACCATGGACGCCGGAATACCCAAGCTGTTTTGGACGATTGCGTTGCTCTCGCTCTTACCGTGCGCCTCGACACTGGCGGCCCAGACCAGGCCTCCGGCTGAAACGATGCACGCCTGCGATCTGGCGACCAACGCCGATGTTGAGAGAGTGACCGCGCGCCGTCCCCAGGATCCCCCGGGTCGCCTCTCGACCGTTCAGAGGACGCAGTCGGCATGCGACTTCTGGGAGGCGGCGATCCAACTCGCGCTCTTTGCCAGCCGATTGTCGCAGGAGCAGGTGAACCGGGCTCTCGACGGTAATGGCTTCGATCGGTCGAAGCATGCGGTGACAGGGGTGGGTGATTCCGCCGCCATCTATTTCCGAGCGAAAGGCCAGGAACCGGAGGGCTTCCTCGTGGCATATGCCGGGGCCCGTACGGTAACGGTGCGGGTGAAGATGGAAGCGGGTCAACCCTCGGAATCAGCCCAGCCCCACGCAGTCGGACTGGCAAAGATCGCGGTGGCGAAGCTCAGGTGACGACCTCCCACGGTCTAGATCACAGGAGAAGCGTCATGCGTCAGTCTGGTATCAGGCTCGGGGCAGCGTTGCTCATTTGCCTCTGGTCCTGCGGCCGCGACCGCTCGGGTAATGCCGCAGCCGACGCCGGGCCATCGAGCTCCGGCGAGTCCAGCTCGGGCGAACGGGCGCGCGACGTGAACGCGCAGCCGTGGCCGTCCGATCCCTGCGGCTGGGTACCGGTGACCGCGGTGGAATCGATCGTGGGCCCACTGGCGGGCTCTGCGCGGCGCCACGAGGGAGGATGCCTGTATCCTCTGCCCCTCGACGCAGAGACCAAGCGGCAGCGCGCACTTGCGGCGCGGATGGACAGCGTGGCGGCGAAGCTGGCAGAACGGCTGGGGCAGAACTTTACCCCAATCGAGGATCGCCGCCCGACCGAGCCCGCCGTCATCGTCGATGTGCGGCTGACCGCCGAGACGGCCGATGAACGAGGACTCGCCGAAGGAGAGGAGGTCGCAGCCGGGTGGGCCGACGTGTCGCCGGATACTGCGACGGTCGCAAACGCCGCACGGGCCAATGGGTGGGACTTCTCTCGCTCGCCTATCTCGATCGGCTTGCCCGGATTCCTGGGGCGAGCAGGGCAGGTCAGCGTCTCCGTCATGCTGCAGGCTATACCTCCGGTGACCGATGAAATGCTCGCGCGGCTCGCCGCCAGGGCGCGTGACGCGGTCCCGGACCACCCGTTTCTCCCGTCGAATGGCAACCCCGCGGCGCGGGCCGGCTCGGGCGGAGCGGACCCGTGTACGCTGCTCACCCGCACTGAAGCCGAGGCCGTGCTCGGCCCGCTCACGCTGCCGCCGTACCGCACGGCGGAGAGCTCCCCCTACCCCAGCCGGACTGGCTCGAGCTGCGCGTATCGGACCAAGGCTCACCGGGTACTCAGCCTTACGCCTCACTGGAGTGGAGCAGAAATGAAGGCGCAGCTCACCCGCGGGACTGGCGGTCTCGTGAGCGCAGTCGTGCCGGGCCTCAGTCCCGAGACGGCCGATACCATCGAGGGGCCATGGGAGGAGGCTCTAACAGATCCGAGCGGCTCGCTGCTCTTCCGGTCCGAGGATCGCGCCATCGAGATCGCTTACCTGACCTCCTCCACCGGTGCGGAGGGGGCAGTACGCCTCGCCCGGCAGGTCGCGGGCCGTCTGTTCCAGCGCGGCCGATGAGCGGAGCGATTGAGGGTTCGGGCCAGCTCACAGGAGGTACCGATGATCCCGCTCACACGAGCCGCGGCATCCGCGGCATTGCTCACACTCGCCGCAGCCTCGCAGCTCGATGCCCAGGGCGGATCGATCCGCCTCAACCTGTCCGGCGGCCCCCACGCGGGCAGCTACCGGTTTCCGGCGGCCCAGTGTGACGTATTCGGCGGCCGGGGAAAGCGGGTGTCGATCTCGCTCGTCACTCCCGAGATGCAACAGGCGGGGAGCGCCAACCTGGCCTCCATGCCCAGTGTCGACCTCGCAGTGGAGGAGGGAACCGGCGGACGCAACGGGATCGCGATCGACGTCGAGTTCAGGGCCTCGGGCGGCTCGCAAGAGAGGATCCTATATCGGGTCTACGCCATTCCGACGGAGCTCCAGGGGGGATCCAAGCAGCCGCCTGAGGGACGCGGCGAGGTGACCATACGGCGGACGGAGGCCGGCATCACCTCGACGTTTCGGGCCGAGACGGAGGGCGGAGTACGGATTGAGGGAACGCTGGAGTGCGGGACCTAAAGCGCCGAGTCGGTTGGCCGTGAACCGCTGGCCGTGAACCACCGAGTCGAGCAGGCTGGTTCGAGCGTCAACACTCTGGATAAAAGGAGAAGCGTCATGCATCGCGTTAGTGGGATCACCATGCTGGCCGTCGGTGTGGTCCTGAGTGCGCCCGGGGGAGGGGAACTGTTGGCCCAGAGCTCCAAGCCTCAGAACCAGCCTGCCGCCGGTACGCCGGCGCCTGTCTGCCCTTTGATGAGCGTAGCCGAGGTCCGGAAAATCACCGGACTGGATGACTATGCCGAGCCGTGGGAAGTTGGCCCTGGCGAAGGCATCGGGGGTGGGTCGGCGTGTGTATACGAGGGTGCGTCGAGCTCGTTGAACGAACCCCCGATGATCGGTTTCACTCTGATCCAGAGCAAGAACTGGACTCAGAGCCGCCGCAAGGTCAAGCTCCTTCCCGGGTGCAAGCAAGAGGCCGTGAAGGGCGTGGGCGATGAGGCGTTCTTCGAATCCTGTGCCAGCAAGTCCGCGAAAAAGCGGGTGGATCCGCTGTACGTCAAGGTGGGCTCCAACGATCTCATCATCCAGATGGATTTGAAGCCCCCGGCCACCGAAGCCTCTTCGCGGCCCACGGTCATCGCCTTCGCCAAGGCCGTCGCGGCCAAGGTGCGGTGAATCGGCCATGACACGACAGCTCACTCTTCTGATCGCCCTGGCGGCGCTTCCCGCCCTATGGTCCTGTGGCTCCGATGCGGGAACCGACCGTGCGTCGGGCAAGTACGCCTCAGCCGACGTCCAGCCAGCCACGAACGTGGTCACTACCGCCTCTTTGCCTGAAGGGTGTGAGCTGATTCCTGTCGCCGAGATCGAGCGGATCGTGGGACCGCTCGAGGGACGGCCAAAGCGTGAGGGTTCAGGTTGCCGGTACTACTTCCCGGTAGACTCGTCGAGGCCGGAGTGGGCCAAGCTTCGCGAGTGGGAACGCCGAGTGCGCGCATCGGCAGGCGCGGACACCCAGGACCTCGAACCCTTCGAGCCCCGCCGCCCCGAACTCTTCGTCGAGGTCGACGTGACTGGTGCCGAGCTGGTCAGGGCACGCGGTGTGGCAGCAGCAAGGGAGCGGCTGTCTGCGGAGGGTGGACAGGCCTCGACCAGCAAGACGGAACGTCG
>JBIOUY010000076.1:0-4068 GCA_044867445.1 Gemmatimonadales bacterium | reverse complement strand
GCCGCATGACGTCTTCAATGGTGTCTCTCGAGGCCGCCGTGGCCGCTCCCGCCGGGGCGCAGCGGATGAACATCGTGATCGTCGGCCATGTCGATCATGGGAAGAGCACGGTCATCGGCCGCCTGCTGGCCGATACCCACTCGCTCCCAGAGGGCAAGCTGGAACAGGTCCGGGCCCAGTGCGAGCTCAACTCCAAGCCGTTCGAGTATGCCTTCCTGCTCGATGCACTCAAGGACGAACAAGCCCAGGGCATCACGATCGATGCCGCCCGGGTTTTCTTCAAGAGCCGGCTGCGGCCCTACCTGATCCTCGATGCGCCCGGTCACATCGAGTTCCTGAAGAACATGATCACTGGCGCCGCTCGGGCCGAAGCCGCCCTGCTGGTGATCGATGCCTCGGAAGGGGTTCAGGAGAACTCCAGGCGCCACGGCTACATGGTTTCTCTCCTGGGAGTGAAGCAGCTGGCCGTGGTGGTCAACAAGATGGACCTGGTGGGCTGGGATCGTGCCGTCTACGACCGCATCGTCCGCGAGTACAGCGCGTTCCTGGATCAGGTCGGCATCCGACCGGCCAGCTTCATTCCGGTGTCTGGACGGGGCGGGGACAATATCGCCGAACGCTCGGTCAATCTTCCCTGGTACCAGGGTCCCACTGTCCTAGATGCGCTCGATGTCTTTCGCAGCGAGCCAGCTCCAGTGGAGCGGCCCTTCCGGATGCCGATTCAGGACGTCTACAAGTTCACCAAGCAGGGAGATGATCGGCGCATCGTCGCCGGCACGATCGACTCCGGGACCGTCCGCGTTGGCGATGCGGTGATCTTCTATCCCTCGGGCAAGAAGAGCCGGGTGAAGAGCATCGAGGCGTTCAATCGACCGGTCCAGGGTCGCGCCGAAGCCGGATCGGCCGTCGGTTTCACCCTGCAAGAGCAGATCTACATCACTCGGGGCGAGATCGCGACGTTGGAGCACGAGCCCCGCCCCCAGGTGACCACCCGTCTCCGGGTCAGTCTCTTCTGGCTGGGCAAGGAGCCGCTGGTCAAACGGAAGGAGTACCTGCTCAAGCTGGGAACCGCCCGCGTCACGGTTCGGGTAGAGGACGTCCTCCGCGTGATGGATGCCTCGACGCTCGGCGCCACCGAGCAGCGGAACGCCGTTCAGCGGCACGATGTCGCCGAATGCGTGCTCAAGCTCGATCGCGCCATCGCCTGTGATCTGGCGGAAGACGTGCCGGCCACCAGCAGGTTCGTCATCGTAGACGATTTCGAGATTCGGGGCGGAGGCATTGTCCGGGAAGCGCTGCCCGATCGCCAGGCTGCGGTGCGTGACCGGGTGCTGCTGCGGAACTACAAGTGGGAACCCAGCATCATTCAGCCGGAGCACCGGGCGGAGAAGTACAATCAGAAAGCCGCACTGATCCTGGTGACCGGTGAGCACGAGAGCGATCGCAAAGGTGTCGCCAAGGCGCTCGAGGGCAAGCTGTTCGAGGATGGAAAGGTGGTCTACTTCCTCGGCATCGGCAGCGTGCTCTACGGTGTAGACGCCGACATCGAGCGGAAGCCGGAGAATCGGCTGGAGCACATGCGCCGCCTGGCCGAGATCGCCAATCTCATGCTCGACGCCGGGATCATCCTGGTAGTCGCCGCGGCGGAGCTCACCCAGGACGACCTCGAGGTCATCAAGACCGCGGTTCAGCCCGACTGGATCGAGACGGTCTGGGCCGGCGATACCATCACGACCGATCTCGCGGTCGACCTCCAGCTTCCTGGCGGCGCCGTGCCTGAGGCCGTGGATCGCCTCAAGGCGCACCTCCAGGACAAGGGCATCATCTTCCGGCCATGGTAGGCGCCGAGCTCCGGTCGGCGGTCATCGACCTGGCGCGCCAGGCGGGGCTTGCCACTATGACCTACTACGGGGACGCGGCCGGCGGGGTCCGGGAAAAGAGCGACCAGAGTCCGCTCACCTTGGCGGACGAGGCCGCTCACGGCATCCTGCTGCAGGGGCTTCAAGACCTTGACCCGGCCACTCCGGTTGTCTCTGAGGAGGGGGACGTCGCGCCCTTTGAGACCAGGCGTGATTGGGGCCGCTTCTGGCTGGTGGATCCCCTGGATGGAACCAAAGAGTTCATTAAGCGCCGGTCGGAGTTCACCGTCAACGTGGCGTTGATCGAGAACGGCGAGCCGGTGTTGGGTGTGGTGCTGGCCCCCGCGCTCGATCTCCTGTATTGGGCCGTGAAGGGAGAGGGCGCTTGGCGCGAAGAGAAGAGCGGCGCCGCCCAGCGGATCTATTCCAGCGCGCGTGCGCCGGGGACGCCGCTCACGGTGGTGGAGAGCCTCTCCCATCCCTCGCCCGAGCTGGAGGAATACCTCCAGACCATCCCCGTCGCGCACCGGGTCAAGGCCGGCAGCTCGCTCAAGTTTTGCTGGGTGGCTGAGGGCCGGGCCGACATCTATCCCCGCTTGGGCCCGACGATGGAGTGGGATGTTGCCGCGGGTGATTGCGTCTATCGCCAATCCGGTCGAAACGGTGAGCGGTCGTCCCCTCTCACCTATAACAAGCCGGATCTCCGCAATCCCAACTTCGTGATCGGTCTGTGAACGCTGCTCCCGCCCCCGCCCCCGCCCCCGCCCCCGTGCCGGAGGCACGAACCCAACGGGCGGCGCCCGTGTTATGGTTCACTGGACTCTCCGGCTCGGGGAAGAGCACCATTGCCGTTCGGGTGCGTGACGAGTTGGCGGGTAAGGGGGTGGAGGTCGAGTACATCGATGGGGACGCGCTCCGGGAAGTGTTCCCCAGCACCGGCTTCACCCGAGCAGAGCGGGAGGAGCACCTCCGCCGCACCGGCTATATGGCGAGCCGGCTGGCGGCACATGGGGTGACGGTCGTGGCCTCGTTGGTTTCGCCCTACCGGGAATCGCGGGATTTCATTCGCCAGCTCTGCCCCGGATTCATGGAGATTTACGTCGCCACCCCGCTGGAAGAATGCGAGCGGCGGGATGTCAAAGGCCTCTATGCCCGAGCTCGCCGGGGAGAGATTCGAAACTTCACCGGGATCGACGACCCATATGAACCGCCCGAACACCCGGAGTTGACGCTGGACACCCGTGACATGAGCGTCCAAGAGTGCGTGGCGAAGGTGCTCGCGCAGCTTGGCAACCACCGCTGATGGCAGGCGAGATGGATCACCTCGATCAACTGGAGAACCGGAGCGTCCACATCCTCCGGGAAGCGTACGCCAATTTCAAGAACCTCGGGATGCTCTGGTCCATCGGGAAGGACAGCACCGTGCTCCTGTGGCTGGCACGGAAGGCCTTCTTCGGCCACGTGCCCATCCCGCTGATTCATATCGATACCGCGTTCAAGATTCCCGAGATGATCGCATATCGCGATCGGCTCGCGTTGGAGTGGAATCTGACGATGATCTATGGCCAGAACCGGCACGCCCTCGAGGAGAAGCGGACCTATCCGGACGGAGCGGTGGATCGGATCGCCTGCTGCAAGGCACTCAAGACCGACGCGCTCAAGTACACCCTGAGCGGTGAATGGCCTCGCTACCGCCTCAACCATGCCAAGAAGGTGTATGAGATCGATCGCAATACCGAGCCGTTTACCGGGATCATCGTCGGGGTCCGCGCCGACGAAGAAGGCAGCCGTTCCAAGGAACGCTACTTCTCTCCCCGGACGACCCAATCCCAGTGGGAAGTCGGCGACCAGCCGCCCGAGTTCTGGAACCAGTTCAAGACCGAGTTCGCGCCGGGCACTCACCTTCGGATCCACCCCTTGCTCGACTGGACCGAACTCAACATCTGGGAGTACATCCGCCGGGAGCAGATCCCTACGGTCTCTCTCTACTACAACCAGGGCGACGGCAAGCGCTATCGTTCACTCGGCTGCTACCCCTGCACTCACCCGGTCGAGTCCGACGCTCGGAATGTGGACGAGATCATCCTCGAGCTTCAGTCGGGGAAATTCGCCAATATCGCGGAGCGCTCGGGGCGAGCGCAGGACAAGGCTGGCGGTGGCGGGCTGGAGGTTCTTCGGCGGGAAGGCTACATGTGAAGTGAGAAGTGAG